>JAKABH010000028.1 GCA_021801925.1 Thermoplasmata archaeon
CCGGAGGCTCGTGGCCGCCGATGTCTTTAGGCGCATCAGGCGCGGATAGCTGACTGCGGGACGAGCGACCCACCTTCACGACGATGGGAGACTCGGCCCCGTCCCCGGATACCCGGCCCGATCGGCCGAACTGAATCGGGCGGAGGGTACATAGCGGTGCTTACAAACGAACTTACCCGATTGGTCCATACCGGATACGCCCGATGAATACGACCGCGCTTGTGAAAGCCACCGCGGCGAGAAGAGCGAGGACGAGGCCGGCGAGGACATCCATCACGCCCAAGGTATGAAGGAATGCGTCGCGTATGATCTGGGCCGCGTACGTAAGAGGGTTGACGTATATCGCGACACGCAGCGCTTCGGGAGTGCGCGCCGTCACCGGATAATAGACCGTCGACACGTAGATCACAAAAAATTGCAGCAACGACTGGACCGTGAAGAAGAGAGTGGAGGAACGGGTCCGAGCGGCGAGCGAAATCAGCGCCCCGCCGAAGAACGTAGCTCCAAGAACGACCGTCCCAACGACAACCAGAACGCCTTCCGCGTCGAGGGCTCGAAGGCCCAGCAGCGGCAGCGCCACCCCAACGAGAATGACAACCCCGACTAGGGCGAAGAGGAGCGTTGTTATGAGGAGGGCGCCGATGTAATCTAACCGTTCGTAAGGTCCGGAGAGAATCTGTTCAACCATGGAAAATCTTCGGTCTAGCCAGAGGATCCGGGCGGCGAGTACCGCTCCACTAATCATCGTGGTCGCAATCATTCCGGGGACGAAGTAGGCGAGATAACTTCCCGACGGACCCACGGAGCTGATCAGCTGACCGAACATGGTTCCCAGGATGATGACGAGAAACGCGGGTTGACCGAATACCACCAACATGGTCAGCGGATCCAGGGCCGCTTGGAAGTTGCGAGCGACAAGCCGGAAGACGTGAGGAAGCCTCATGGTACTCAATGGACAGCCGTTCTGGCCCCCCCGTCGACTTCGGAGACGAGGGCGATAAAGGCGTCCTCGAGCGTCGCCTCACGCATCCCGACCCGGTCCGTCGTGATGGAATTGTCCAGCGCCCATCGTGCGACCTCGGCAACCAGAGCTTCCGCTTCGTCCGAACTGAACACGTATCGAACATCGCGATGTTCAAGCAGGCGAAAGTTGACCCCGCGTCCCTCCAACCGGGCGCCGAGACCTGCCTGCTCGGCGTCCGACAGGGCCCGATCGAACTCGACTTCCACGGTCCGAGTGCCGGAGTGGGCTCTCCGCAGTTCGGAAGGGGTCGCCATCTTGATCAGACGCCCCTCGTGGAGGACTCCGATGCGGTGGCAAAGTCGATCTGCCTCCGCAAGAATGTGCGTAGTGAACACAATCGCGAGACCGGCGCGGGCACGCTCTTGGAGGTACTCCAGGATTCGATTTCGCGTGATGGAGTCGACGCCCACGGTCGGTTCGTCCAGGAATAGCAACTCCATGTCGTGCATCAGTTCGCGGGCAACTTGGAAACGCCGTCGTTGCCCGCCCGAGATCGTCCACGGTGCCTCGTCGCGGACGTCACTCAGCTCGAATAGCGTCAGAAGGTGCTCGGCTCGCGCTTTACTCGTCTCCCGGTCGACGCCGCGAAGAAATGCGTACAGGCGCAGATTGCGATAGACGCTGACGGTATCGTAGGACTCCGCTTGTAAGACCACCCCGGTCCGAGAGCGTTCAGCGCGTCCGCACTTCCGAAAGTCCTTGCCGAAGAGGGTACCTGTTCCTTCAGAGGGCGCGATGAGGGTTGACAGCAGACGTACCGTTGTTGTCTTCCCGGCCCCGTTCCTTCCGAGCAGGCCTAGGACTTCCCCCCTATGGATGTCGAGCGAGAGGTGACGAACAGCGAACTTCCCACGCCCGTAGGAATATCCGAGGTCGTCAGTATGCACGACCACTTCTGCTGCCGACGTCAAGAGATCCTCGTCGAGAGTTCCAAGAACCGGCCCGGGCACACGCTGCCGCCACGTAGAGATCTCGACCTACCGTCGCGCACGTTCCCTAGTCTACCACCCGGGGCTCCCGTATTCGTGGTGTAACCCCATTGAACATAGATTGAGCGCTCTCGCGCCGGCTCCCGTTCCCTCACCGACGTACGGTGGAGGCGGGAGGTGAGCGCGAATCCAGCCAATAGAGCACGATCTCTTGGCCCGGGAAGATTGTCACGGCCCGCCCTGTGCTCGTCTCTCTACTGATTCTGCGTGGAGGTATTTGAAGGCCCGACCGACGAGCCGCAGCGGACCTACGGACAGCCCTCCGTCGGATGGCGCACCATCCGAATGGGCCCGGACGGATTCGAACCGTCGATCAACCGGTTATGAGCCGGACGCTCTCGGCCGGACTAAGCTACGGGCCCGCGGAAGAGGGCGGTTCGGAGGCGCCGCCGAGCGGAGTCCCGTGGCGCCGGGGAAGGCCCGGCGTCCGTTCGAACCGCTGACCTTTCGGTTAACAGCCGATCGCTCTACCGCTGAGCTACGGCGGCACCGAAGCGGCCGAGCCGGCATCGCGCTAATAGCCTTTCCGGCCCGGGGGCGGCGCCGGGCGGTGCGCCGCGGCCCGCTCCCTCAAGTGGTCGATCCGGCGGACCATTTCGTCAAGCGAGCGGTCGATCGACTCCCAGAACTGCCGGGCCGCGTCGGTGACGACCGCCCCGTCGGCGCTCGGCTGGATGACCCCCTCGCGCTCCAGGAGGTGGAGGGAGTAGCGGACCTTGTGGATCGGAAGGTGGAGCGCCTCGCTGAGACGGATGATCCCCTTCGGGGTCCGGCCGGAGAGCTGTTCGAGCACGTCGACGTTCCGGCTCAACAGCTCGAGCTCGGCCGAGATCCGGTCGGCGAGCCGGGCCCCCTCCGGAGGCGCCTCCTCCTCGACAACCGACATCGGGCGGCTCTTCTCCCCGGGCATGCGTGGCCGGTGGATGCCGGTCGGCTTACTTCAACCTTGTTAGGACGGGGTCTCGGGCGGAACGATTCGTGAGGGGGAGCGGCCGATCCGGCTCCCGTTCCCCCCCCGGCGAGAACCGTTATGCCTGCGCCTCGGCTCCGAGGGCTCCGGCCGCCAGCCCCGGCCCTCGCGCCGGGTAGGGAGAGTACGATGCGAGCCATGGTCTTGGAGACCCCCGCTCCGGCGGAACAACGCCCGCTCCGGCTCGTCGACCTCCCCGAGCCGACCCCGGGGCCGGGCGAGATCCTCGTCCGGGTCGAGGTCTGCGGGGTCTGCCGCACCGACCTGCACCTTGTCGAGGGCGACCTGCCGCCGCTCCGCAGCTCGATCATACCGGGGCACGAGGCGGTCGGCCGGATCGAGGCGATCGGGCCGGGGGTCCGTACGCTCGCCGTCGGCGACCGGGTCGGGGTCCCCTGGCTGCACAGCACCTGCGGCCGGTGCGAGTACTGCCGCTCCGGGCGAGAGAACCTCTGCGAGGCGAAGTCGTTCACCGGCTACTCGGTCGACGGCGGGTATGCCGAGAAGATGGTCGCCCAGGAGGGGTATGTCTTCCCCCTCCCCGCGGACGAGGAGGATCCGGCCCGCCTCGCTCCCCTGCTCTGCGCGGGGATCATCGGCTACCGGGCGCTGCGGGCGGCGATGCCGCACCCCGGCGGCCGGATCGGTTTCTTCGGGTTCGGCGGGTCGGCCCATCTGGCGCTCCCGCTCGCGTCGCACCTCGGGTTCGAGACCGTGGTCTACTCCGGGACCCCGACCCACGCGGCGCTGGCGCGCGAGCTCGGCGCGACGGAGGTCGTCCTCGGCGCGGCGGACCCGACCCCGTCCGTGGACGGGGCGGTCGTCTTCGCCCCCGCCGGCGCGGTGGTGCTGCGCGCGCTCCGGGCGGTCCGCAAGGGCGGCCGGGTCTCGATCGCCGCCGTGCACATGAGCCCGATACCGACGATCGACTACGACCGGCTGCTCTTCGGCGAGCGGAGCCTCGTCAGCGTCGAAGCGAACACCCGCCTCGACGCCGAGGAGTTCCTCACCCTGGCCCGCCGCTTCCACCTCCGCCCTTCGGTCGCGGTGCGTCCGCTCGCGGAGGCGAACGAAGCGCTGCTCGACCTGCGGGAGGGACGCGTGCGCGGGGCCGTCGTACTCGACCTGCGCGGAGCCTAGGGGCCCACCGGCCGGCCGCACACGCCCAGAACTGGGGCCCATCGGGCGGCCCCCGGACCCGCCGACGGCTCCGCCAGGTCGAAGTCCGTTTAGCTCCGCTCACGAGGCGTCCCCGGGGGCGGATCGACCCGGATCCTTGGCGGATCGGACGCCTGGGGCCCGTTCGGGATCCGGGTGCGCCCGGCCCCGGGGGGTGCCGGCCTACCGGCCTATCCAGCCGGACGACCCGCTCCTTCCGGTCCTCGAGGGGGAAGTTTGCCCAGGGTTCGGGTCCCGATCCGGGGCAGAGCAACGGGAGGCATCGCCCCCGGGTCGGGTGACTTCGGCGCCGGCAGGGAAACCGAAGTTCCCGCATACGGGAGGGCGGTAGACACCGGATCCCGATCCACGGAACCGGTGCCTCCGTGCTCCGGTACCCCCGGCTCGAGGAAGACACCGGGCCAGCCCCCCGTCGTCGGCCGTGGGACGGTACGAGGGGGACCGGGGTCCCGAATCCGGCGCCGCGAGCCGGCTGTCGGTCCCGAGGCATCGGTCGGGCCCCCGCCGATCGCCGAGGGACGGGGGCGGGGGCGTTCTCCTCGTATCAAATAGGAGGAGGCGTTGTACCGCCCCTCATGGCGGCGCAGCTGAACCCGACGGCGCAGAAAGTGATCCAGACCCTATCGGGCCAGTCGACCCTGCTGATGCGGATGCGGGTCCTTTCGTTCGGCAAGAACTACGACGTGATGGACCCGAACCAGACGGTCCTCTGTCAGGTCGGCCTCGACGCCAAGCAGAACGTAAAGGGCGCCCTGATCGGCTCCGCCGTGAGCCAGGTCGCCGGGGGGTACGTCGGCCGCTGGGCGCAACGATCGCTGAGCTACACCTACATCGTGCGCGACGCGGAGGGGGTCGCCGCGCTCGAGATCCGGAAGGGTTCGGGCGGGAACCAAGCGGAGTTCCTGGTCGTCGATCCGCAGACGAACGTCCAGCTCGGCAAGATCGATTTGAAGCGGAGCCTGATCGGCGGCCTCAAGGCGTCGTGGGTCGCCCCCGACGGCCAGGCGTACATGCACACGAAGGGAAACATCATCCGCCGGAAGTACAAGATCGTCGACCCGAACGGCTCGGAAGTCGGTCACGTCCGGCACAAGATCCTCGCGATCCGCGACGTCTGGGAGCTCCAGTTGCAGTCGCAGGTGAACCACCTCTACTCCGCCCTCTTCGCCACGGTCCTCGACTTCGAGAAGAAGACCTGACGGGGCGAGGGGCCCTCCTCCCGCCCGGGGTTCACACCCCGAGCAGGAGGCCGCACCCGCTGCAGACCGTGTCGGAGATGCCGTTCAGGCGGCCGCAGGCCGCGCAGACATGGCTACCGGTCCGTAGGGGCGTCGGGGGGGTCGCGCCGGCCGGGCGCCGGGCTTCCTCCTCCGCGACGTCGAGCGAGTGGTAGGCGACAAGGAGCAGGATCCCCGACAGCACCCCGATCGTGACGATCGAGAGGATGGCGAAGACGAGGGTCGGCGTCTTCGCCCGGGCGACCTCGCCCACGCGGAGCCACCGGTAGGCGAAGAGGTAGATCAGCAGCGCCCAGACGATCCCCGCCGCGGCGAAGTAGAGGAGGATCGGCGCGAGGCCGCCGCCGGCGAGATCGAGCCCCACGATCAGCGCGGTCTGGGCGAGTTCGACGACCATCCCGCCGAGCACCAACTGGCGGGCCGTCTGGACCCGGGGCGAAGAGAGCGGGGGGGTTCCCACGACGAACCCCCACCGCGACCTCCCACATACGGGTTCCGGTCGCGGCCCGCGGGCCGGTTCGGTCGGGCGGCCCGCGCCGTGCCGCGTCGGGGCTCGCGCGGACCACGAGGCCCAGGGAGTCGGCCGCGGGCCATCCGCGGATCGGGTTTCGAACGGCGCGGTCCCTCCGGAGGATACCTCCCGCCCCGAAGGGGTGACGCTTTCGGTCGGCTCGCACGACCTGCGGCCCCGGGAGCGAGATCGAGTCGGATTGGAGGGGGGGTCGCTGGTGAGAGTCGACATCGGCCCGGCCTCCCTCTCGTGGTCGCGGGGCGCGATCCAGGCTTCCGGAAACAGCCGTCCCCCCGCAGGGGGTGTAATCGGTTCCCGTGCGATCCACCGAGGGCCACCCTTCCGAATGGCTCGCCGACCGGAGCGATCGGGGATCGAATCAGAGGAAGCCACCGCGCAACTATTCGTTCTTTATAGGCCGAGTTCGTACCCCCCAAGGCAGCAGCCGCGGGGTCACTCCCGCGGAACCGGGGACCCCTGCAGGCAGGGGGCTGCCACATGCAGCGCAGGGAAGGCCGCAATCGGGGGCGCCTCGAAATCCTCCACGACTTTCTGGAGGCCGCGCGTCGCGAGCCGAAGAAGACCCGGATCATCGGGCTCGCCAACTTGAACCCGGCCTCCTTCGAGAAATACCTCCGCTACTGCTTGGAACTCGATCTGATGCGAGTCACGCCGGGCGGCTACCGGCTGACCCCCCGGGCGGATGTGGCGCAGCTGGCGATCCGCCGCTTCATGGAGAAGAGCCAGGAGCTCGACGGGGCCTTCCGAGATCTCCAGCGGACCTTCGGGACGCTCGGGCTCTCGTCGGCGGGCGACCGCGGGGGGTCCCGTGGGCTCGGGGCGCCGACCTGGATGGAGGTGATCCTCGCCAGCGGTCCCGGAGCTCGCTCCCCCTACGATCGGTCGGGGGGTCAGCGCGACCTTCCCGTTCCCCGGTTCGAACCGGGCCTTTCGCCGCCGGCAGACGGGCCGGTCGCCGCCGCCCCCTCCCTCCCCTCCGGCCGCCGGCCCCCTCGCCCCGGTTCCCTGTCCCCCCCTGCAGGGTGAATCGGTGGTCGCCCGTCCCGGACCGGTCCGGTCGCTGTATCGCGCGCCGCCTCCGACCCGCCCCGATCACTGGAGCGTGGCCACGGTCCTCCTCATCGCGGCCGCCGGGATCGCGCTTGTTCAGTTGTTCGATGTCTCGGCCGGCCTGTGGCCCGGCGACACCGCCTATATCGGCCTCGCCGCGGTGCAGGCTGGGCTGATCGGGCTGGTCGTCCTCGGAGCGCGTCTCGAGCGACGCCCGCTCCGGGACTTCGGATTCGCGCTCCCCGAGCACGTCGGCGAGAGCGCGAGCTTCGCCGGGCTCCTCCTGCTGATCGTTCTCATGACCGGAGTCGACCCCGGCTTCGTCCTGGGGTTCGGCAAGGTGCTGCTGCCGGCCCCGGGCCCGTTCGGCTACCTCCTGCTGATCGCGCCGCTGATGGCCCTCGCCCAGATCGGTCTGTTCTTCGGCTTCGTCTACCGGACCCTCAGCCGCATCGCGCCGTTGCGGACGGCGATCGTCGGTTCCGCCGTGCTGTTCGCCCTCTTCTCGACCGACTTCCCCACCCTCCGCTACCTCGGGGGGACCTCGCTCGTCGAATTCGTCTTCCAGACGACCGTCGTCGGCTTCGTCCTCGGCCTCGCCCTCGGGTTTTACGTCTACAAGGCGCGCTGGAGCCTCCTCGGCCCGGTCGCGTTCCTCGCCGGGGCCCTGGCGACGCAGGAACTGCTTCCGGTCGCCGTCCGTTACCCGTCCTGGGAGGTGCAATTCGCCGCGGCGCTCGTCACCGACGCCCTCCTGCTCGTGGTGATCGGCCTCGGGTTGAAGGAGCCCCGGCTCCAAAGCCTGCGGTACCTCGGCGACCGGATCGGCCCGCGGCGGAGGCGGTTCCGCGACCGGGACCGAACGGCGCTCTTCGGGCGCGGCACCCTCGCCACCGTGACGGTCGCCGGCGTCGCCGTGATCTCGATCGCCTACGGCCTGCCGACGGTGCTGGGGACGCCCCAACCGATCCTGGCGATCGCCACCGGGAGCATGGTTCCGACGTTCGCCCGGGGCTACCTGGTCGTGATCCACCGTGTCGCCCCGGCGGCGATCACGGTCGGGACGATCATCGCGTTCGACGCGACCTGCCTGCCGCACCCCACGGTCCATCGGGTGATCCGGATCGTTTCGACCGGCCCGGACTGGGTCTACCAGACCAAAGGGGACCACAATCTTGCGCAGGATCCGTGCACGGTCCCGTACGGCCATGTCCTCGGGGCCGTCGGCCTCATCGTGCCGTACGTCGGCTATCTGATCCTCGACCCCCTGTTCGCCGCGGCGATCGCCGCGACTGCGATCCTGGTGCCGATCGTCTGGAAGGGGGAATTGCGGGCGTGAAGCTGTCGGGACGCCAGCACCGGGTCGCCGCGGTCCTCGCGGTCGTCTTCGTGTTGACCACGGTCTGGGCGGCCTACTACTTCTACTCCCAGACCCAGGCGACGGCCGGCCCGTCGGCCCCCGCCTCGCTCGCGAGCGTCTCCGCGACCGGGGCGAACGGGTTCGCGGCGGCCCTCCGTCCGAGCTACCTCTACAACAACTCGACGGAGATCTACGGCGGGAACGTCACCCTCTTCGCCCCGATCACCAACTGGATCAACGTGACGCTCTCGGATTTCCTCTCGGTGAACCGGACCGCGGAACTGACCCTCAAGGAGTCGTTCTCGGTCGCGCTCTCGACCCCAGCCTGGTCGAAGGTCGTCTTCACCGGCTCGAACGCCACGGCGGCAAACGGCACCTCCGTGGGACTCCACGAGGACTACGCGATCAACGTCTCCGCCACCGTCCAGCTCGTCCAGGCGATCGACCGGCAGATCGGCTACTCCGGCACCGGGTTCACGCTGTCGCTCGATCCCCGGCTTACCGGCACCATCGCCGTCGCGGGCCAGTCGCTCCCGATCGAACTGGACCCGGCCCTCAACTTCACGTTCTCGGGCTCCGAGATTTCCCCGAGCGGGCTCGCCTACACGACGACCAGCTCGGTCCTCGCCCCCGTGCCGCCGGGGCCGGTCGCCGCGCGCCCGGGGGCGTTCGCCTACCTCGCGGTGTTCGCCTCCCTCGGCGGGCTGGGGGTCAGCATGTACGTCGTCTCGCGCCCGTCGGACGAGGCGGAGGTCGTCCCGCCGCTTCCCGAGCTCATCGCCCCCTACGAAGAGGTGATCGCCGAGACCGAGGCCGGGCCGGCCGAGACCGAGACCCTCTCCGTGGCCCGCTTCTCCGACCTCGTCAAGATCGCCGACACGCTCGGCAAACCGATCCTCCGCCCCCGCGGCCGGGCGGGCGATGGCGAGACGTTCCTAGTCGTCGACCGCGGCGTCTCCTATGCCTACCGGTATCCGGGCGGCGGACCGGATGGAGCCGAGACGCCCGGGCCGACCGGGGCGGGCGGGATCCCGGAGCCGGGCCCTGGGATCGGGGTCACGCCCCGCTCGCTCGAGATCCTTCTTCGGCTGCACCGCGAGACCGGCCGCCTCCGCGAATTGGCCCCCAATCGGGTGGAGACGGCGACGGCGGCCCTCCAACTGCACCTGGCGATCGCGTCGCTCCGGCAGGGCCGCGACGAGGAGGCGGCCCGCGCCGTCGACGACCTCGCCCGCCTCGTCGCGGAGCTCTCCGCGGCCGGGGGTCGAACGACCCGGGCGGGCCGGCGATCCGCCTGAGCCGGATCCGGGGCGGAGGGGCCGTCGCCCCGACCGGAGCTCCCCGGGCCGGAGGGCGCGGGATCGCCCCGTCGGGGTGAGGCCCACCGGATCGGCGGTGCGGCGCCAATCCGGGCCATTCGTCCCTACTATCTTCGAGAAATGTACGGACATTTTCCTCGGCCGGTAAAGGCAGTTTTTAACCCCGAAGAGAGGTCCGCGTCCTACCGGGGAACCGGCGAGGAAAGTATGGGCAAGCAGTGGCTGACGGGATTGGTGGCCATCGTGGCCGTGGTGGCGGTCGGAGGGATCGGGTTTGCCGCCTTCACGACCACCGCCTACATCAACGGCTCGGCGAACGCGGGAACGGTCCAATTGGTGTGGTGGGACGGAACGCAGATGACGACGCCGTCGGCGTCGTACGTCACCTGCTCGGCGACCGTCTCGACGACCACGACGACCAACGACACCCTGAATGTCGGGGCAAGCAATCTTGCGCCCGGGGACAACTGCACCGTCTCCGTGACGCTCGCCAACGAAGGGAGCCTCCCGGCAACGGTCTCCGACTACCTGACGGCGGCCTCCGGACCATGCACCTGGTACTACATCGACAACTTTGCCCCGGGCGGCCACTCTAGCGCGACCCTGCCGGAGACTCCCCAGGGCGCCATCGCTCTCGGGGCCAACTCCCAGATGACGTACACCGCCTACCTCGGCCTCTACTCGGGCCAGGGCAACTCCTGCCAGGGCGCGGACCTGTCGTTCTCGCTGAACGTCACGGGGACGGCGAGCTAAGGACGGGTCGTCCACCGAGAACGTCGGATCGTCAGGGAGGGGAAGCGGAGCATCCCATCAGGGCAACACCGTGCGGATCTCCAAACCCGGGGCGGCGGCGCTCGCGATCTTGGCCGTGCTGGTCACGGCCGGGACCGGCTTCGCCGCCTTCACCACTTCGGCGTACATCCAGGGCAGCGCGCAGGCCGGCACGGTCGGTCCCCTGGTGTGGGGGGCCGGCCCGAGCAGCACTGGGCTGTACGCCAACGACAACTGCTCGGCCTCGGTCGGCCAGACGACCAGCCCCTCCGACACGCTGTTCCTCACGGCGGGGAACCTCGCCCCCGGCGACATCTGCAGCTACGGCGACCAGCTCGCCAATGACGGCACCCTGCCGGCGGTGGTCACCGAGCAGATCACGAGCGCCTCGGGCGGTCTCTGCAGCGAGATTGCCTTCGGGGACAAGGCGTTCCATCCGGCGGCGGTGACCGTCGGCAGCGGGGGGCAGACCGGCTCGGTGGGATACACGATCGGGGCCGACAGCTACGTGCAGTGGGCCGGGTTCGTCCACCTGCTGCCGAACGCCGGGAGCGCCGCGCTCGGCCAGACGTGCTCGTTCGTGGTGACGCTCACGGGTACCGCCGGGACGTAGCGCGGCGGACCGGTACGGATTCCGCCGACCATCTATGCCGCCCGACCCTTGGCCCGGAACTGACGGGACGCGGGAGCCGGGCGCTCGGCGAAGGAGTCGCTCCCGAGAGGTGCGCGGACGGGATCGACGGCCGGATCCGGCCGCCGGCGCGGGGAGCGGAGGATGAAGCTCCCGGCGCTCGCGGTCATCGTGCTGGTCGTGGCGGCGAGCGGGTCGGTGGCCTATGCCTGCGGGGACGGGGGGGGAGGGTGCGGGACCGGCTCGGGGGAACCCCACCACGGGAGCCATCAGTGCGCGCCGAACCTCGCCATCGAATGGAAGAGTCCTTCCGGCGTGCAGCCGAGCGCGGCATATGTCGGATGCTCGCTCAATCTCACCTCCTCCACCCTCACCGTGAGCCTCTCGGATCTCGGGCCCGGCGACAACTGCACCTTCCACGCCCAGCTCGCGAACACCGGGAAGAAGTCGGTCGCGCTCACCGAATCGGTGTCGATCGGCGGCGGTTCGGCCTGTTCGCAGTTCGGCTACGCTGACAACCTGCCGTCTTCGCCGGCCACGGACCTCGCCCCCGGCCATGCCTTCGCCTTCCGAGGAACGATCTCGCTCAACGCCTCGGCCGGGAACGCCTGTCAGGGAGCCTTTGCCTCGGTCGCGGTCGTGATCACCGGCGCTCCCAGTTCGTCCTGCGACGACAATGGCCCCACCTCTTGGGCGGCGAGCGGGCTCTCCGCAGGGCCGACCCCACTCTGGGATTGCGACTGAGCGAGGAGCCGTTCGGCTCGACCCCCAAGACCCGCCATCGTGCCGACGGTTCCGTCCTGCCCTCGCCGTCTCCTCTCTGGGCTCCGTTCGGAGCCGGTCCGTTCCCGTCGGCCGCGACCGTGGATCCGGGGCGGGCGCGGTGGAGATAGCGAGGGCCGGACGCAGGGCCGCCCCGCGTTCGTCCCGGTCGGCCGGCGGTTCGAGGGTACGGGGAGGCGGCGGCGTCGGGTGCGTGCGGGTTCGCCCGAGGAGTGATTTCGGCGCCCGGGAGCCCCCACCGCCCCGCGAGGCGTCCTGGCCCCGGCGGCTCCGGGGCGGCCCCGCGCGAGTCTCACCGGGACCGGAACGCCGCCGGGACACGGCCGCCTTTAGGGCCTGACGGGTGAGAACCTCTCTCCGGCCCATCCGACCGTTGGGGGACCTGGATGAGAGATCGACCCGTAGGAGTTGGCGCCGGTGTGCCCGAAGCGAACGTCTACCGCCTCAAGCAGGGAAGCCGGCCCTCACAGCCGGAACCATGGGCCGGCGGGGGCGAGCCCGTTGCCGGTCATCGACCCTGACAGGGCGGCGGAAGTCACCCGGTGTCCCGCCGACGGAATCGCCGTATCCGGTGGTACCCCCACCAACCCCGCTGATCTTCAGTCGATACGATCCCTCTCCCGCTATCGGACCCCGGGTGACCGCCGGCGAGCCCGGGAGCGAACGGGTCGCAGCGCGGAGGTCGGCTCGAGGGCGAGGGATATCGGATCCCCGGGTCGGTGGACCTGGCTTCGATCGAGCGGCCCCCACCGTGACGGGCGTCCCATAGCCGGCGGACGAGGGACCCGACCGGTACCTGATCGGAGCGGTGCCGGCGGCCCCCGGCACGGCGGAGCCACCGCTATGGTCTTAGCGAGCCGGGCGCTTGGGGCGATCGGGACCATGAAGTGGGTAACTCGGGAAAAGGCGCGGGTCGACCGGATCGCCTGCCCGTGGCTGATCCACAAGTTCGTCGATCCGGGGGCCGAGTTCCTGTACGTGCCGAAGGAGCGGGTGATGGAGGTGGCGGCGGCGCAGGGGGCAACGCCGTTCGACGTTCCCGGTGCCGAACTCCACCACTACACGGAGAACGGCCAAGAGTTCGTAAGCTTCGATGCCCTGATCCGGAAGTACCATCTCGCCGACCCGGCCCTGCTGGAACTGGCGAAGATCGTCCGAGCCGCCGACGGGGGCTCCGCGAGGGCGGCCGAGGCGGCCGGCCTCGAGGCGGCGGCCACGGGGTTCCGGTTGATCGCCAAGGACGATCTCGAAAACCAGCGCCTCCAGTTCCCGCTCTACGACGCGCTGTATGCCTACTGCCGCTGGAAGGTCGAGGAGAACGGGCGCCTCGAGCATACCGGTCCGTAGGCGATCCGTCCGATCGGGCCGGGGAAGGCGAATCGGGGGCGGCCGCGGAACGGCCGGCCCGGCGACCGATGGCCATTGGGCCGGTCCGCCACCGCGGGCCGGTCGATCCGTCCAGAGCGCCCGGGGTACGGCCATCCTCCCGCCGAACCGGGGCGAGGCCGATCCGCCGAGTCCTCGCGTAGGAGTACAGCCAGAGCCGACAAAAGAAGGGCGGCGGGATGGGGTCCCGCCCAGGTGGTGGCGCCCGAGGGACCCGGTGATCCCCGGGCCGAACCCGAGGCGGGGAACCCGCCTTCGGCGGGATGACGGACCCTACCTGGGAACAGACGCGGGAGACACGGGCTCCCGAAACCGGACGGTGGAGCCCGGCGCGGGGTGCGATTCGGCCCCCACCGGCCGCGGCACCGATTGTGCGGGGGACGTTCCGGCCTCGTGGGATCCCTCCGGGACCGAGCTTTGGGCGTACCCTCTCCCGTTCCCGAGGCGTCATAAGAATCCCTGGGATCACTATTCCGTGAGCGAGAACGGGCCGCGCGAGGGGACCAAGGACCTCCCTCGACGCCACCCCGAGGCCGGCCACCGCTCGGTCGACCCGGACTCCCCGGCCGGCCTCGCCTACGCCCGCCTCGCCCGTGCGGAGGCACGGCGCCGGGAGGAGATCCGCGAACTGCATGCAGGACCACGGACTCTCCGGCGCCGCGCTCATCGCCGAATACGGCCGACGCCATCCGACGGAGCGCCCGGTCTCGCCCGACGAGATCCGATCGGCCGATCGGAGCTAGCGTCCCCCCGGTCGAATCCAGGGTCCGAGACGAGGGGCGAAGATCGGGAGGAGTTGCGGCCGGGTCGGCCGCTCCCACCTTGGCGTGGGTGGTCCCTGAGACTCTCCGGAGACGCCCGTTCGATCCGACGCTTGGGAAGGTACGAATCCCCCCGGGAACCGCCGGTCCTTCTGATTTGGTTGAGCCCCCTCCCGGAGGTACGGGGCGGACTTGACGGGGCGCCCGTTCGTCCGCCATCGGGGCCCCGGGCTGGGTAGTTGGACGGGCCGGTCGGCGGCGCGGTAAGGCGAACCCAGAACAGCTCGGTAAGGGGAAACCGTTGTGGCCCGCCGGTTTCGGAAGGGCGCCCACGGGGGCATGCGACAGGGGAAGCCTGCCTCCGGCGGGGCATTCGGGGAGCCGGTGCGGCCCTTCTTCGAATCACTCCGGGGCCGGTCACCGGGAGCCGGCCGATCGATCCCACCCCCGCTTCGAGGATGGCGAGCACTCCAGTTCGGGGCCTGTCGTAGGACGGCCGGTTCGTGGACGCATCTGTGAGCTCGCCCCGCCCCCGAGGGCGGGCGGCCCCGCGGCCGCCGGCGGGGCGAGGGTCGAAGCGGGGAGAGGGGCTCCGTCCGGCGAGGCTACCGGACGGCCTCGTAATGGAGCAGGATCTCCCCGTCCTCGCCCGGTTGGGTCTCGATCAGCCGGAGGGTGCATTGGGAGTCCATCGGGCCCCAGTACCGTGGCCCTTTCGCATAGACGACCGGCATCACGAAGAACCAGTAGTCGTCGGCGAGACCGCGCTGGATGCACTCGCGCACCACCGCGGGTCCCCCCTCGACCATGATGTTGCCGCCGGGCTCGCGCTTCAGCTTGGCGAGGATCCGCGCCAGGTCGCCGCGGAGGATCCGGGAGTTCTGCCAGTCCGTGGACTTGAGGCGATGGGAGAGGCAGATCTTCTCGACCCGGTCGAGATACCGCCGGTAGTCGAGGAGCCACGCCGGCTCGCCGGGTTTGCGCGCCGACTCGCTCCACACCTCCTGGTGGCCCAGGAAGGAGCGGCGGCCCATCACGACGGTCGTGACGTCGTCGAACCGGTTGTACCACATGTGGCGGAAGAGCGCGCTGACGCCCTCCGGCCGCCGGTCGGAGCCCGGATACTTGGGAAACGCGCCGCGGCCGTCCAGCGTCAGGTACCCGTTCGCCGTGATCTTTCGCATGGTTTCGTTCCTCGTTCGTCCGGCCCCCGCGGCCCGAGCCCGGGATCCGGTACGAACTCGTATACCCATATGGACATATATCTACTTGAGCATGAATGTCCCGTGCCCGATGTCTTTCGGCTCCTCGCCGATCCATCGCGGCGGCGGCTGCTCGACGCCCTCCGGGACGGGGAGCACTCGGTCACCGATCTGGTCGCCCGCACCCGCATGTCCCAGCCGTCCGTGTCGAAGCAGCTGCGGATCCTGCGGGACTCGGGCGCGGTCACGCTCCGCACGGCGGGCCGACAGCATCTCTACTCGATCCGGGAGGGGGCCCTTCGAGAGGCGTCCGATTGGCTTTCCTACTACGACCGCTTCTGGCGGGAGGGGTTGCGACGGATGGACGACGCGCTTCGGGACCGACCGCGCCCCAGGACGAGGAGACGGCGATGAGCCGTTCCGATGAGGCGCCGGTCGCGGTCCGGATCGAGCGGACCGTTCGCGCCTCCCCCGACCGGGTCTTTCGGGCGTTCCTGGACCCGGCCCTGATGCGTCAGTGGATCGTGCCGGACGATCTGCACCTCGATCGGATCTCGGTGGACCCGCGCGTCGGCGGCCGGATCGAAGTCTGGCATTCGCGCGACGGGGTGAGCACCGGAAAGTTCGAGGGGCGTTTCGTCACGATCGACCGGCCGAGGGAACTGGTCTACCACTGGGCCTTCGTCGGTACCGAACCGGCGCGAGGGGAGTACTACGACACGCTGGTCCGGATCCGGCTGCGGGAACGGCCCGACCGCGGGACGCACGTCACCGTCATCCACGAACGGCTGGACGACCTCTTCCGCGGGGCGCCCCACCTTCGTCCGCGGCTCGAACCGGGGTGGGCGAACTGCCTGGAGAAGCTCGAGCGGGTCGCCGGTGGCCTCTCCGAGGCCGACGACGCCGGCGCCGTGGCGGATGCCGGGGCCGAGGATTCGGCCCCGGGTACCTGACCAAGGTCCGGCTATCCCGAGCCCCTCTCGGAGCGTGGATCGACGGGCACCGCGGGGGCCCGCGTCGTCGCTCGATCCAGGGACCCGCGGGCCCGGACGTGCTCGACAAGTTTTCCGGGGGTGGGACCGCCCCGCCCCCAAGGTCCCGCGAGACCATGGTGGTGGTCGACGTGGTCCGATCATGATCCGCAAGATCCGGATCATGGGGACTTCGAGGGACGGGAAGGGGGCGGGGGCGTTCGCCCGGTCGCCGAGGGGGTTTGGGCCGGGAAGCTCCGCGGAGAGAATCCCACGACGAAGCTGTACGCGACCATCGGCCGGTCGCCGCACCGACGATTCCCGCGGAACCTGCTCCCCTTTCCAGTGTAGATGACCGATGATGGACGGGCCGTCTTTTCTCGAACTTTTTCGGATCGGGCCCGGGACCGATGTCAACTGGGGCTGGAGCGGACCGTGGCCGAACTCGGGGTCCCTTCCCATCGAGCGGCGGTAGCGGCGTGGCGGCATCCACCGTTCCTGCCAGGTTCCGTCCCGGCAATGGGGGAGGTTCGGAATCTCGGAAATGCACGAAACCGGAGCCTCAGGGCGGGCCGCTGGGTTAGTCCTTCCGGAGCCAGGCGGGGCCACCGGCTACCGACGAACCGGCGCCGTCCCAGCCGGCGGAATCCTTGGGCCCGAAAGCACGGGGAGCGGCGGTCCGAGTATCCCCCGGACCCACCGCCCGGAACCGAGGGATACCCCGTTCCGTGCGACGGCCGCGAGGGGGGTTGGGGGGCCGCAGAGGAGTCGGCGTCCCGGAATCGTACGGAGGGAGCTTCCCCGAGCGAGGGCGGCCAGCCCGGCGAGGTTCGGGACCCGGATTTACCGGTGACCGGGGGAGCCGGGCTGATGGCCCGGGCCGAACGAGTTCTGGATCGTCTGGAGCACCGTATGCGCGTGCGTCCAGACGGGCACGTGCTCGAGCGCGGTCGCAAGGCCCGGCGCCGCTCCGGCGTGCGCTGCCCCGACGGCCCCGGCCACGGCGATGCCCAGCCCGGCGAGTACCTTCACGGCTACGGTCGACATCGTGGTCGTTCCTCGCAGACCTTCTCGGCCCCTCCAAATTTAAACCTTGGTCCACAACTCTCCCTGGCTGGTGGGACCCTTCGGTGTGGGCGGAGAGGGAGGGGCTCCGCGACGCCGACTGGCGGCCCCTGCGGACGAGGGAGGTCGCTCGCCCACGGGACGAAGGGGAGGGTCTCGGGGATGACCCACCGCGCAAAGTTTCCCTTCAGGCGGTAGATTGGAGGGTTCGATCCCCCCCTCCGACCGGAGTCGCGGCCGCCCCGCGCGGTTCCCGCCTTGTTTGGAGTTCGCGCCCGGCGAAGCCATCTACGGCCGTACGGGACGCACGGAACCAGAACGGGCCGGCGCGGAGGATTGCGAGGGGAGGTCGCGCCGACCGAGCAGGGACGACGGCTCGATCCCCGCCGACGGCTCACCTGATGGGTGGGGCTCGGGTGGAATTGTACCCTGGCGGGCGCCGCTCATCGCCTTCCCGGGGGGTCGGCGTCAACCCGCGGGACCCTCGGATTCTCGTTGAGAGCGACGCGGGGCTGCTCCTTCGGCAGGAGCAACAGCCCGGCGCTTACGAGGAGACCCGCGAAGCCAACGGACATGACGTAGGAGGCGGTTACACTCTGCCCAGCGAAGGTAAAGTCCATGCCGGCCAGGAACGCCGTTCCCGCCGAAAGCAACCCCAGGACGCCGGCCGCTTGGGCGTGGCGGTCGTGGACCTGATGCCCCAAGCGCAGGGCCGTTGCCGTGATGCCGAGCAGCAGTACTCCGACCAGGATGTGGACGATAAGGAGAGGGTCCGACTCGAGAACGGCGACCGGAGGTCCGACCGGTATCGTCGCGTAGAGGTTCAGCGCCATCCCGAGAAGGAATTCCCCGGCCAATAGGCCGAGCAACGGGACTCCAAGGAAACGCAGCCGCCTCCGGGGGTCTCCGAGCCCGTTCCCGGCGACCGACGGGGGCGGTTCGGCCGCGCTCATGCGAACCCCGCCATGCGGCCCCCGTCGACCAAGAGCGTGGTCCCGGTCACAAACCCGGCCGCCTCCGAGCACAACCAGACGACCGCCTCCGCCACGTCTCGGGCCGTTCCCAGCTGCCGCATCGGCACGGCCTGCCGCGCCTGCTCGCGATACGTCTCGGGGAGGTTCTGCATCCGATGGGTGTCGATCGGCCCCGGGGCGACCGCGTTGACGCGGACGCCGCGCTGGGCGTAGTCGAGCGCGGCCGCCTTGGTGAGCCCGAGGATCGCGTGCTTCGCCGCCACGTAGGGACTGCCTCCCCGATACGCGGAGATTCCGGCCGTCGACGACATGTTGACGATCGAGCCCCCCCCCGCTTCGAGCATCAGCGGGATCTCCTGTTGCATCGCGAGGAACGTTCCGCGCACCGTGACCTGGAAGATCCGATCGAACGCCGAGGCCGGGACCTCGCCCAGATCGGTCGGGGGGTACCCTTCCCCGGCGTTGTTGAAGGCCCAGTCGAGGTGCCCGAAGCGCGCCTTGATCTCCCGCCCCAAGGCGGCGAGGGTGTCGTCCCGGGTCAGATCGACCGGTATCACGGCGGCCGCCCCGTTCGCGTCGCGAATCTCCCGGGCGACGGCGTCGAGGCCCGCTGCGTCCCGGGACGACAGGGCGACCGTCGCGCCGCGCCGGGCAAAGGCCCGGGCGGTCTCCGCACCGATCCCCTTGCTCGCTCCCACGACGAGGGCGACCCGGCCCCGCACGCCCTCCGACTCCTTTCTCCCGACCTCTTCGGCCATCATAATTAGATAGACTGTAAACCTAAATAAAGGTGGCGGCATGGCCTATATGGTCCGAAGACTGGGCGGCACGGATGTCTCCCCGGAAGTACGATCTCGGTCGCCGCCGGGGACCCGCGGAAGCGACCCGGCTCCGGATCCTCGAGGCGGCCCGCGCGTTGCTCGGGGGCCGCGGCGACCCGGCGGGCTTTTCCATGGAGGCGGTCGCCGACAGGGCGGGGGTTTCCCGCATGACCGTCTACAACCAGTTTCACTCCGAGGGGGGCCTGCTGGAGGCGCTGGCGAACCACATCGCCAGCCGGGGGGGCATGCACCAGCTTCGGGAGGCGTTCGTCGAGCCGGATCCCGCCGCGGCCGTGAGCCGTTTCGTGACGACCTTCGTGGAGTTCTGGGCCTCCGAGCGGGTGCTGCTGCGCCGCCTGCGGGCCTTCGGAGTCCTGTTCCCCACCTTGTACAAGGAGATCCGGGAGCGGGATGCGTGGCGCCGAGAAGCGGCCACGAATCTCGTCGCCCGACTCCGGGGCCCCCCGGGTGGGGAACCGCGGAGCGCGGAAGCCCGAGTCAGTCTGCTCTACCTCATGACCGGGTTCGAGGCGTTCGACGCGCTGTGCGACGACCAGCGGCCTCCCGCGCAGGTTGCGCAGCTGCTCTCCGAAGCGCTCCTCCGCTGCTGGGGACTGGCTCCGCCCCATCGTGACGGCCCGGCCCCCGCGCCGCCCACCCCGTCGCGGGATCGACCTAGATCCCCCCGGCCGCGACCTCGAAATCGGTCGGGCGCGGAACGGGGAGTCCGGTAGCAGGGCGGCGAAGAGGCCCGCCCCGCCCCGCGGGCAGGAGCATCTTCCCGAGCCGTGCGGGAACCGTCCTGCCGCCCCGCTCGGGGCCTCCGGATGCGCCGGTTGGGATCCTGCCCTCCCTCGATGCAACCCGACTTCGTGCCCGAGTCGTGGTGGAACGATTCGGCCGCGGCCTCGGTCGCCTTACAGAACGTCGGGAAGTCGCGGACGGGGTCGATGAGCTCCTCGACCGTGAGCCGTCCCCGGAGCGGATGTGCCGCCGCGGGGATCGGGTCGGCGGCGAGGGGAAGTACGATAACGACCCCGACCCCGCACCGGGACGGCGCGTGGGCGCCGTCCGAGGAGGAAGCTCCGGGAGGGCCATCCTCCGGCGATTTCTTAACCGGGTGCAACCGGCGGCGCGCTCCCTCGCGTCGCCCGGGAAACCGGCGGCGGGAGTAGGGGCGCCGCGCCGCGGGGCACCGAGGCCGACGGCCATGTTTCGCCCTCGGGCCCGGACCGATCCGGCGCGCGGCGGAATCGTGATGAAGGCCGGCGCTTTCTATCGGAGAGCAGAGCGCGCCGCGAAACGTATCGACGGCGCGGAGATACATGGACCGGGAAGCCCGTCGCCGCTCGTTTTCGCGCGAGATGGCGTGCATGATCCGCGCCGGCGGACGGGAGTACTGCGTCGATCCCGCGGGCGGAGTGCTGGGTCTCCTGGGAAAGGGCTGGGCTCTGCCGCTGATGGGGGTCCTCGGGAACCGCTCGGCCAGCCGGTTCAACGAGATCCAGGATGCCGTGCGCGGCATCGGAGGCAAGGTGCTCGCCTCCCGGCTCCGGGACCTTGCCGAGATGG
>JAKABH010000079.1 GCA_021801925.1 Thermoplasmata archaeon
CCCGCCGCCGCGGCCTACGCCTGGTGCACCGACTTTGCCCCGTCGGACGGGGCGCTGTTCTCGGGCGGCGGTCGCCGCCGCGTGCTCCGGCTCGCCGACGGCGCGCTCGTCCTCACCGACACGACGTACCCGGACGGGCGGCGCCGGACGATCCGCCGGCTCGTCCACCTCGACCCGTCCCACCGGGCGTGGACGAACACGCATCTCACCGGTCCGTTCCGCCACTCCCAGTACTGGTACCGTGTCGTGCCGGACGGCCCCCGCCGCTCGCACCTCGAGTTCCGGGGGTTCCGGATCGTGACGACCCCCCGTCCCCTGTCGGCGGCGGAGGAGCGCGATGCGACCCGGGCGGAGCGGGCCGGCGACCGGGCCCACTGGCGGGAGCGGCTCGTCCCGGCGCTCCGCCGGGAGCACCTCGGCCCGGGCGGCGGCGCGGCCGGCGCCCCTCGGACGCGGCGGCGGCGCCGGGCGGCGTGAGCCGCCGCCCGCCTACACGTCGAGGTAGCGGTAGAACTCGTACGGGTGCGGCCGCAGGTTGAGCTCGAGCTGCTCCTCCCGCTTGAGCTCGAGGTAGGTGTCGAGCAGCGAGTCGGCGAACGCCGGCTTCAAGAACGCCCGGTCCGACTCCAGGCAGTCGAGCGCCTCGCCGAGCGACCCCGGCAGCTCCCGGATCCCCCGCTCCTTCCGCTGGGCCGGCGTGAGCTTGTAGATGTTCTGGTCGACCGGGGGCGGCGGCTCGATCTTCCGGCGGATGCCGTCCAGCCCGGCGAGGGCGAGCGCCGCCTCGGTGAGGTAGATGTTGGCGGCCGGGTCCGGCGTGCGGTACTCGATCCGCTTCGCCTCCGGGCGCCCCTTGTGGTAGAACGGGATCCGGATGCTCGCGGAGCGGTTCGCCTTGCTCCAGGCGATGAAGACCGGCGCCTCGTAGCCGGGAACGAGCCGGCGGTACGAGTTGGTGATCGGGTTCGTGATCGCGCAGAGGGCGCGGGAGTGCTCCATCAGCCCGCCGACGTAGTAGCGGCACGTCTGGCTGACCTCCGCATACGCGTCGTCGGCGTCGTAGAACCTGTTCGTCCCGTTCGTCCAGATCGACTGGTTGGTGTGCATGCCGATCGCGTTGTCGCCGTAGATCGGCTTCGGCATGAGGCAGCCGACCTTCCCGTGGCGCCGGGCGACGTTCTTGATGACGTAGCGGATGTCCTGGACGTGGTCGGCGGTCGGGACGAGCTCGTCGAAGCGGATGTTCAGCTCCGCCTGGGCGCTCGTCGCCACCTCGTGGTGGTGGGCGTCCATCGTGACGTGGAAGTGGTCGGTGAGGATGTTCGCCATCTCCGCCCGCAGCGCGAGCGTCGAGTCGTACGGCGGGCTGCGGTGGTACCCTTCCTTGAACCGCACCGTCGACTCCATCGGCCCGCCCCTCCAGGGGGACTCCGCCTGGTGGAGGAGGTAGCCGGCGCCGGCCCACGGGTCCCGGACGCCCTGCGCGGAGGGGATCAGTTCGACCGAGTCGAAGATGAAGAACTCGATCTCCGGTCCCCAATAGGAGGTGTCGTAGCCGGCCTCGGCGAGGACCCGCTCCGCCTTCCGGGCGACGGCCCGGGGGTCGTGGTCGTACGGCTGGTACGACCCGCCGATGCGGACGTCGCAGATGAACCGGACCGTGCCGCCGGCCTCGGGATGCCACGGGATCGAGGCGAGGGTCCGGGGATCCGGGACGAGCAGCATGTCGGACTCGAAGATCTCCCGGAAGCCGCGGACGGAGGAGCCGTCGAGCTTCGGGACGCCGGAGACGAACGAGTCGGCGTCCAGCGTGTGCAGGGGGACGTCGACCTGGTTCGTTCCGCCGAAGACGTCCGTGTAGAACAGCTGCACCCAGCGGATCTTCTCCCGCTGGAGCTGCTCCAGGATCGCCGCTCCGTCGCGCTCCGGCGTGGGGGTCGAGGGGGGGGTCGCGGTCATCTTCGACCGTCCCGAGCGGGCCGGCCTACTTCAACGCTCGGCCCAGAATAATGGTCGATTGTCCAATGCGTTGACATGAAAACATTATCATACCATACACGATAGTAGATTTGTGCCACGAACGTCCAGTCTCGATGAACTCGACCGGGCCCTGCTCGTCGAACTGAACGTCGACGCCCGGCGGAGCCACCGCGACCTCGCCCACCGGCTCAAGGTCTCGCCGACGACGGTGAGCGCGCGGATCGCGCGCCTCGAGGCGGCGGGGATCGTGCGCGGGTACGTCCCGCTCCTCGACGAGGAACTCCTCGGATGGGATCTCGGGGCGGTGATCCGGGTCTGGATCTCGAAGGGACGGCTCCGCGAGGTCGAGGAGCGGCTCGCCAAGGACCCGCATGCCTACGCGATCTTCGACGTCACGGGCGACTCCGACGCCCTCGTCCTCGGGCGGTTCCGCGACCGGCGGGACCTGGACCGGTTCGTGAAGCACCTGTTGCAGGATCCGTTCGTGGAGCGGTCGAACACGCAGGTCGTCCTCAACCGCGTGAAGGAGGACCGCCGGGTGCCGCTCCCCGCCCCCCCGACCGGGGCCGCCGCCCGGGGGCCGGCGCCGGCCGCCGCGACGGGGCCGCCGTCCGCCATAGCGGCGGGCGGCGGGCGGAAATAGCCGGCGCGCCTGCCCGGGGACGATGGAAAGTTTCCGCGTCCAGGGCCGGTTCGACGTGCGGATCTCGCCGTCGGCCGACCCGACCGCCGTGCCGGCCCGCTCCTCGATCGCGAAGCGGTACTACGGCGACCTCGAGGCGGAGAGCCGCGGCACGATGCTCACCTCCGTCTCGCCGGTCGAGGGGTCGGCCGGGTACGTCGCGATCGAGCGCGTCGAGGGGACGCTCTCCGGCCGCCGCGGATCGTTCGTCCTCCAGCACGCCGGTCTCCTGGAGCGCGGCGTTTCGGAATTGCGGATCGTCGTCGTGCCCGACTCGGGGACCGACGAGCTCCTGGGCCTCGCCGGCCGGATGATCCTCGAGACCTCCGAGAGCGACCACCGCTACGAGTTCGAGTACTCGCTCCCCGACGGCGCCGCCGCCCCCGGGGCTCCCCACCTCCCCCGGGGCAACGGATAAGAGCCGGTCCGCCCCACCGTCCGGCCGAGGGGACGATGGACTGGGGACTCGCCAACCGGATGCACCGGATGTTTCGTCCGACGAGCCGCAACACCGTGATGCTCGCGGTCGATCACGGCTACTTCATGGGCCCGACCCGCCGGCTCGAGGACGCCGGCGCGACGATCGCGCCGCTCGTCCCGTACGCCGACGCCCTCGCGCTCACCCGCGGGATCCTCCGCCACGCCGTCGCGCCGACCGTCCCGACCCCGATCGTCCTCCGGGTCTCGGGCGGGGTGACCGTCCTGCACGACGACCTCTCCCACGAGGCGCTCACGACGTCGATGGCGGACGCCGTCCGGCTGAACGCCGCCGCCGTGGCGATGAGCGTCTTCGTCGGGGCGCCCCACGAGCACGAGTCGCTCGTGAATCTGGGGAACCTCGTCGACGCGGGCGAGGCGGCGGGGATCCCCGTGATGGCGATCACCGCCGTGGGCAAGGAGCTCGAGAAGCGGGACGCCCGCTACCTCGCCCTCGCCTGCCGCGTGTCGGCGGAGCTCGGCGCCCATCTCGTGAAGACGTACTACTGCGACGGCTTCTCGAAGGTCGTGGAGGGATGTCCGGTCCCGCTCGTCGTCGCCGGCGGCCCCCGGCTCGAGAGCGACCGCGCGGCGTTGGAGCTCGCCCGCCGGGCGATCGACGAGGGGGCCCACGGGATCGACATGGGCCGCAACATCTGGCAGTCCGACCACCCGGTCGCGATGCTGAAGGCGCTCCGGGCGATCGTCCACGAACGGGCGACGGTCGGCGAGGCGATGGACGTCCTCGCCTCGGAGCGCGCCCCGGCCGCGGCCCCGGCGTGAGCCGAGGAC
>JAKABH010000029.1 GCA_021801925.1 Thermoplasmata archaeon
GTAGTCGTACCAGAGCGGGGCGCCGTGGCCGTGCCAGCGGACGTAGGCGAACGGCGCCGTCACCTCGAGCCGGATCGGGAGGAGCGGCTCGTCGACGACCACGTAGGCGAGGCCGAACTCGCGCAGCAGGTCGAACGACGCCGGGGCGAGCCAGGAGGGCTCCCGGAACTCGACCGCGACCGGGAGGTCGCGGGGGAGGCGCTCGTAGAAGGCGCGCACGGTCTCGGGCTCGAACGGGAGCGACGGCGGCAGCTGCAGGAGCGCGGCGGCGAGCTTGCCGGCCGCGCGCAGCGGGGCGAGGACGGCGAGGAAGCGCCCGAGCTCGACGTCGGTCCCCACGAGGCGGAGCTCGTGGGAGATCGTCCGGGGGAACTTGGCGGCGAAGCGGAACGACGCGGGGGTCCGTCGGACCCACGACGCGGCGACCGACGGCGGGGGGAGCCGGTAGAACGTCGAGTTGACCTCGACGATCGGGAAGAGCCGGGTGTAGTACCGGAGCCGATCCGCGGCGCCCCGTCTCGGGTAGACGCGCCCGACCCACTCGGGGTAGTCCCACCCGCTCGTGCCGAGGAGGATCCCGCCCACGGCCGCCCGCGTCGGGGAGGGCCGGCCCGGGTTATGGCCCCGCCGGGGAGGGGACGGAACGCCCCGCCCGGACCCCGAGCGCCCGCAGGAGGGGGCCGAGCGGCGGCGGGGGGCTCCGGCCGACCTCGGCCCGGAGCTGCGCGGCCGCCCGCGCGACCCGGGCGGCGATCGCCGACGGCGACCCCGTCCCCCGCACCGACCGATAGCGGGGACCGAAGGCGGGGGCGACCGTCCGCCGGTAGAACCCGCTCTCGACCTCGCCGACGGCCCGGTGGCGCGCCCGCAGCGCGACCGGATGCCCTTCGGGGTCCCCCGCCGCCCGCCGATCTCGTTCCGCCGCGGGGGTGCGGAGGAGGACGATCGCATCGGGGAGCCCCCACCGCCCCCGGGCGGCGAGCGCCCGGGCCTCCCCGAGCAGGGTCCGGGTGAGCTCGGGCGGGGCTTGGCCCAGGGCGACCAGGCCGCGCAGGTAGGTGAGCGGCCCCCAGAAGCCGGTGTCGGCGAGGACCAGCGCCCCGTCGGCGGCGAGCGCGCGGGCCTCCCGGTACCGTCGGCCTTCCTCGCGGAGCAGCGTCCGCTCGATCCCGAGGAGCTCCGCCGGCCGCGCCCAGGAGAGCGGCGGCCGGGGACGGAGCCGGTCGTACGCCTCGGGGAGCGGGACCGCCCCGAGGACGGCGGCCGCCCCGCGGACGGCGCGGCTCTTCCCGGCCGCCGAGGGGCCGTCGACCGCGACGACCGCTCCCCGCATCGGCGACGGCACGAAACCAGCCCCTAAAACCCGCCGCATATCGGCCCGGGCGGCTTTTATCGCGTGGTCCGCTCCGCGACATTGTGGCGGACGGTCTCGAGCGTCCACGGACCCCGCACCGCCACGCGGCGCGGGTCCTCGAGGTCGACGGGCTCGCCGACCTCGCCCGGGAGCTCGAGCGGACGGCGAGCGAGCCCGACGGCGTCGCGCTGATGGCGCCGAAGGGCCGCCTCTTCGCGGTCCGGCTCGACGACGTCCCGCTCAAGGCCGCCCCGCTGCTGAAGCAGGAACTGCTCGCCGTCGGCGGCGACTCCGCGCACGCCCGGGGGATCGCCGACCACTCGGTGGCCGCGACGTCGGCGGTCCTCCTCGCGACGTGGGCCCAGTACCGGCGGCTCGGACCGAAGCTCGCCCGCCAGCCGTTCCGGCTCGGGGCGATCGGGGCGGAGGTCGAGCGGGCGCTCCGCGCCTACGTCGCCCGCGGCCCCCGCCCGCTCCGCGGGGCGCACCGGTCGTTCCTCCTCGGGGACCGCCCCCGCGTGATGGGGATCGTCAACGTCACCCCCGACTCGTTCTCCGACGGCGGCCGCTACCTCGCCCCGGAGGCGGCGGTCGCCCACGCCGAGCGGCTCGTGGCGGAGGGGGCCGACTGGATCGACGTCGGGGCGGAGTCGACGCGGCCGGGGGCGACCCCGGTCTCCCCCGACGCGGAGTGGGCCCGGCTCGAGCCGGTGCTGCGGGGTCTCGCCGGCCGGCTTTCGGTGCCGCTCTCCGTCGACACGCGCCACGCCGAGGTCGCCGCCCGCGCCGTCGACGCTGGGGCGGAGGCGATCAACGACGTCGAGGGCCTCCGCGACGAGGCGATGCGGCGCGTCGTCGCCCGGAGCGGGGCGGCGGCGATCGTCCTGCACATGCGGGGGACCCCGGCGACGATGCAGCAGGACGTCGCCTATACGGACGTGCGGGACGAGGTCTTCCGCTGGCTCGCCGAGCAGACCGACCGGGCGCTCGAGGAGGGGATCGGCGCCGACCGCCTGCTCGTCGACCCGGGCCTCGGCTTCGGGAAGTCGGCGGAGCAGAACCTCGAACTGCTCGGCCACGCGGGGGAGTTCCGTTCCCTCGGCTACCCCGTCGTCGTGGGGGCGTCGAGGAAGTCGTTCCTCGGCCGGTTCCTGGGCGACCCCGCGGCGGACCGGACGGCGGCGAGCGTCGCCGCCGCCGTCGTCGCCGCCGTCCGCGGCGTCGAGCTCGTGCGGGTGCACGACGTCCGTTGGACGGTCGAGGCGCTCCGGCTCGTCGCGGCGCTCCGCGGGGGCCCCGAACCGGCGGAGCCGACGGCGCCGTAGCGCCGGCTCACGCCGGCGGGTCGCCGTCCTCGGGGACGTCGATCTCGAGGACGAGCGCCCCCTGGTAGTCGCAGGCGAGGCAGTGGTAGACGGCCCCGGTGATCATGCCGGCGACCTGGACGATCTTCGCCGAGCCGCACTGCGGGCAGACGAGGACGGACCTACCCGTCCGCGGGCGGCGGCGCATCGTCCTCCCCGGCCCCCGGATCGGGGTCGTCCCCTCCGTCCGGCGGCGGCTCCGTCCCGTCCGGCGGCGGCGCCCCGGCCGGCTCGCCTCCCTCCCCGGGACCGGCGGCCGCCTCGTCGGGGGCGGGGAGGATCACCGCGTCGCGCACCTCGTCCCCCTCGTCGAGGCGGATCACCCGGACGCCGAGGGTGTTCCGCGACTGGGTCCGGATCCCGTTCACCGGCATGCGGATCGTCACCCCGGCCTTCGTCGTCACCAACAGTTCGGAGGCGTCGGTCGTCGGCAGCACCGCGACGACCGCGCCGTTCCGGCCGCCGGTCTTGATCGTCCGCACCCCCTTCGCCCCCCGGGCGGTCTTGCGGTACTCCTCGACCGGCGTCTGCTTGCCGAAGCCGGTCGACGTGAGGGAGAGGATCGTCGGGAAGCGGGCGGAGACCGGGGCCATCGCGACGACCCGGTCGTCCTTCTCCTCGGAGAGGCGGACGCCGATGACCCCGTACGTCGCGCGGCCCATCGGGCGGACCTCGCCGAGGGCGAAGCGGACGAGCTGGCCCTCGGCCGTGGCGAGGAGGATCTCGCTCGCGTCGTCGTCGACCCGGGCGACGTCGACCAGTTCGTCCCCCTCCTCGAGGAGGACCGCCTGGATGCCGCTCGTGCGGATGTTCTGGAACTGGTCGAGGGCGGTCCGCTTGACGAGGCCGCGGCGCGTCGCGAAAGAGAGGCTCCCCGCGCCGCCGAGGTCGTGGATCGGCAGCAGCGTCTGGACGTGCTCGCCGTCCTTGAGCCGCGGGAGGAGGTTGATGAGCGCCTTCCCCTTCGCCTGGCGGCTCCCCTCGGGGAGCTCGTAGGCCTTGAGCCGGTAGACCCGGCCCAGGTTCGTGAAGAAGAGGACGTCGTCGTGGGTCCGCGTCACGAACGTGCGGATGACGAAATCCTCCTCCTTCGTCTCGATCTGCCCCAGGCCGCGGCCGCCGCGCCGCTGGCGCCGGTACTGGTCGAGCGGCATCCGCTTCACGTAGCCGGCGCGGGTGACGAGGACGACGACGTCCATGTCGGGGATGAGGTCGGCGAGGGTCCGGGCGCTGAACCCCGGGACGATCCGCGTCCGGCGGGCGTCGCCGAAGCGGGCCTTGAGGTCGGTGAGCTCCTCGGCGATCAGCCCGTCGAGCAGCTTCGGGTCGGCGAGGACGGCCCGGAGCCGCGCGGCGAGCGCCTGCTTCTCGGCGCGCTCCGCCTCGATCGTCTCCGACTCGAGCGCCGTGAGGCGGGAGAGGCGCATGTCGAGGATCGCCTTCGCCTGCTCGCTCGACAGCAGGAACTTCCCCATGAGGCTCGCCTCCGCCGTCGGGGCGTCCTTCGACCGCCGGATGATCCGGATCACCTCGTCGATGTGGTCGATCGCGGTGAGGAACCCCTCGAGGAGGTGGAGCCGCTCCTCGGTCTTCCGGAGGTCGAACGTCGTCCGCCGGGTGATCGTGGCGCGCCGGTGGGCGAGGTGGAGCTCCAAAAGCTCCTTGAGCGGGAGGACCCGCGGGCGGCCGTCCAGGATGCAGAGGTTGATCACGCCGAAGCTCGTCTCGAGCGGCGTGTGCTCGTAGAGGTGGTTGAGGACGATCTCCGCCGGCGCGTCCCGGCGGAGCTCCAGGACGATGCTCGTCCCGTGGCGGTCCGACTCGTCCCGCAGGTCGGTGACGCCGTCGATCCGCTTCGACTTCACGAGGTCGGCGATCAGCTCGAGGAGCTGCGCCTTGTTGACCTCGTACGGCGTCTCGGTGATCACGATCTCGTCGCGGCCGTCCCGCTCGCGGATCTCCGCGGTCCCGCGGAGGTGCAGGGTGCCGCGCCCGGTGAGGTAGGCGTCCCGGATCCCCGGGGCGGCCAGGTAGCCGCCGGTCGGGAAATCCGGTCCCGGGAGGACCCGGAGGAGATCGTCGAGCGTCGCCAACGGGTTCGCGAGGAGGAGGAGGAGGGCGTCGGCGACCTCGCCCAGGTTGTGCGGCGGCATGTTCGTCGCCATCCCGACGGCGATCCCGGCCGACCCGTTCACGAGCAGGTTCGGGACCTTCGACGGGAGGACGAGCGGCTGGCGCAGCGAGCCGTCGAAGTTGTCGGCCCAGTCGACCGTCTCCTTCTCGATGTCGGCGAGGATCTCCTCGGCGAGGGCGGAGAGGCGGGCCTCCGTGTACCGCATCGCCGCCGGGGCGTCGCCGTCGATCGAGCCGAAGTTCCCCTGGCTGTCGACCAGCGGGTAGCGGAGCGAGAACGGCTGGGCCATCCGGACGAGGGCGTCGTAGACGGCGAGGTCGCCGTGGGGGTGGTACTTCCCGAGGACGTCCCCGACGGTGCGGGCGCTCTTGCGGAACGGGCGGTCGTGGGTCGCCCCGGACTCCCACATCGACCAGAGGATGCGCCGCTGGACGGGCTTCATCCCGTCCCGGCCGTCGGGGAGCGCGCGCCCGACGATGACGCTCATCGCGTAGTCGATGTAGCTCGTGTGCATCTCCCGCTCGAGCGGGTGGTCGCGGACCCGCTCGGCGGGCGGCTCCGCCGGCGCGGTCGGCGTCGCCGTCACGCCGTCCCCTCCCGGTGCAGCTGCGCCGCGACGGTCCGGTCGACGACGGCGAGGAACCGCTCCCGCGACCCCGTCGGGATCGTGGCGCCGCTCGCGACCCGGTGGCCGCCGCCCTCTCCGCCGACCGCCGCCGCCCCCTCCCGGAGCGCGGCGGCGAGGTCGAGGCCGGCCCCGACCAGGCGGAGCGTGCCGCGGCCGCTGACCTTCGTGGGGCCGGGGGCGCCGTCGGAGAAGACGAGGACGGGCCGCTCCGGCGGGAGGAGGTAGTTCATCGCCATCCCGGCCTGGGTGCCGGCGAGCGTGGTGTCGGGGCTGTCGAACCAGCAGATCCCGGTCATCGTGTGGACCCCGTCCCGCTCGAGGCGGCGGAGCCCCTCCAGGATCCCGCCCCGCCAGCCGCGTTCCGCCTGGCGGGCGCGCGCGAACGCCCCCTCGTCGCCGACCGACATCGCGACGCCGACGCCGGGCTCGCCGGCGCGGCCGGTGGCGCTCTGCAGGTTCGAGAGGTCCTCGGCGTCGAGGCCGAGCGACGGGACGAACCACCGCTCCTGGTCGAGCAGGGCGACGAACTCGGGAAGGACGCCGGCCTCCGTGAGCCGGGCACGGAGGCGGGGGAGGAGCCGGGCGACCTCCTCCGGCCCGAGCGCCGTCGGCGCGACGTCGGGATCGATGCCGCTCTCGGCGAGGAACGCCCGGGCCCGCTCCGGTTCCCCCGAGAGGCCGCGGAAGTACGGGTCGATCGCCGTCGCGAGCGCCTCGCCGACGGTCGGCCCCAGCAGGGCGACGCCGGGGCGGCGGACGACGATCGACCGGCGCACCGCCTCGTCGACCAGGATCCCGTTCAGGCCGCGGAATCCGCCGACGTGCATCCGGTCGCCGATCGCCCCCGACAGGCCCCACGGGGCGTTGTCCCAGTTGACGGGGTCGAGGAAGACCGTGAACAGCCAGGAGAGCGTCGAGGCGCAGAGCTCGCTCATGCCGTCGACCCCCCAGTTGAGCGGGTTCACGAACGCCACGTGGGGCGGGAGCGCCGGCGGGTCCGGGTACCCCGGATAGGTATGGTGGTCGAGGACGACGACGGGGAACGGGTGCGCGGGGTATTCGTCGAGCCAGCTCGCGCCGGTGTCGACGATGAGCACCGGTCCCTTCGTCGCGCCGAGCAGGGCGCGGATCCGCTCCCGTTCGACGCCGACCAGCGGGGTCGCCTGGACGGGATAGCCGAGCCGTCCGAACGCCCGGAGCAGCGACGAGGCGCTCGCGATCCCGTCGGCGTCGTAATGGTAGATGATGCGCCAGCGGCGCGGGTGCCCGAGGACGAGCGCCCGGGCGCGCTCGAACTCCTGTTGATAGCGGGGATCGGCGACGAACCGATCGGGGGCGGGCGGCATCACGCCCCCTCCGCTCCCGCGCGGCCCGGCTCCGCCGCTCCGCGCCGGCGGCCGGTCGGCCCGCGGGCGAGCGTGGCCGACGGACGCTCCGTCCGGCCCCGGGGCGAGGAAGCTGGGCAGGCTGGCACGCGGGTTACCACCGTGGGCCACGGACGGCGCGAGATAACATCGCTTCCCTCCGTCGGCCCCGCGCCGGACAGGAAGACGGCCCCCATAAGGTGGGGGTTGCAAGGGACCCCGGAGCGGGCGGAGCGGACGGCGGGCCGGGCGCAACCGGTTCCCCGGAGGGTGGGCGGGGACGGGCCCCCGGTCTACTCGACCTGGAGCGCCGCGCCGGCCGCCGAATACCGCCACGTCTCGGGGATCCGCTGGTGCTGGCGGTAGTAGCGGGCGAGGCGGCGGATCCGGGCTTCCATGAGGTTGAGCCCGCGGCGGTTCGCGAGATCCTTCGGGTGGGTCTCGAGATGCTGCTGGAGGTGGACGACGCGCTTGAGGAGCGCCTGAAGGTCGTCCGGGATCTCGGGCGCCACCCCCTGCTCGCGGAGCAGGACGGTGAGGCGCTTACCGGTGACGGCGCGAGCGGACGGGACGCCGTGCTGGTCCCGGAGCTGGAGGCCGACCAGGGCGGCGGGAACGCCGCCCTTCGCCAGCTGGACGGCCTGCTCCACGACCTCGTCGGGCGTGGCGGTCACCCACTCGGGCTTGGTGAGGGGGTACGGGCGGTGCGAGCCGGCCCGGCCCTTGCGTCCGGAGTGGATCCGCGACATGGTCCGGCGCCCACTCCCGTCGCTTACTTAAGGTCGTGGGCCGCGGTCCGTCCGGGGTCAGGCGATCCGGTCGCTGTGGCGGAGCGCCTCGACGAGGAACGCCTTCCCGTCGGCCGTGATGCGGTAGCGGGAAAGGCGGCCCCGGCCGCCCCCCGACGGCTCCGGCCGCGCCTCGACGAGGCCGTTGCGGGCGAGCAGGCCGAGCGCGTGCGGGACGGCCACCCGACGCCGTTCGACCGCCCAGAATCGTTCGAGGAGCCGCTCGAGCTCGGCGAGCGTCAGCGACTGGTCGTGGCTGCGGCCCTCGTGGATCGACTCCGCGCGGTTGAGCTGCTGGAGGATCGCGACCAGGGTCGCCCGGACCGGGTCCGGTTCGCGCGCCGCCACGGACGAAAGGAGGCCGCCTTCGGGTACATAAACCCCGCCGGCGCGGGCCGCTCCGAGGGGCGCCGGGCGGTCACCCGATCCGGCCGGTGCGCTCCAACTGGGCGGCGAGGTAGGCCTTGCCGTCGGTCGTGATCGCGTAGCGTCGGCCGACGGTCCGGCCCCGGTCCCAGGCGTAGCGGGGCTCGTCGAGCGCATCCGCCATCCGGTTCGCGACGAGCGTCGCGACGGCGTGCTCGATCTCCGCCTCGGAGACGGCCGGCAGCGCGCCGCGGCGGAGGAGGTGGACGATCTCGGCCGTCTCGAGGCCGTCCCCCCCGCTCTCCTCGGCCTCCGCCCGGTTGAGCTGCTTCAGGGTCTCGAGGAGGGAGAGATGCAGCGACAGCGCGAGCTCGCGGGACGGGGATTCGGGCGGCACGGGGAAGGCGAGCCCGGGCCGGGTTCTTGAACCTCCCGCTCCACTGGACGGCCGGCTCCGGCGACGGCGCCGTCTTAATAGGCTCGCCCGGCAACTGCGGGGCCTCTTCCGTCGATGGCGTGTACCTGCCGTACGCCGGCCCGCTGCCCGGTCTGCAACACCGTGGTCCGCGTCCCGCTGACCCAGCTCGAGAGCTCGAGCGGCGGCGCGCTCCTCGTCGACCGGTTCGCCCGGCGGGACTCCTCCGCCTCCCGGGAGGGGCTGAGGCGGCTGATCCAGGGGACGGCCTCCTGCCCCGCCTGCGGCCACACGATCTTCTTCGAGCATTCCCGCTCGTGCGTCGCCGAGGCGCTGAGCGCCGCCGGGATCCCGATGGCGGAACGCGAGCAGATCCTCTCCAAGATCACGTTCCCGGAAGGGTGAGGAGGGACGTGCCCGCGGAGGAGTTCGTTGTCACCCCGTACGAGGTGAAGGGCCGGATCGACTACGCCCGGCTCCGCGAGCTGTTCGGCACCCAGGATCTGGACGCCCCGCTCCTGGAGCGGCTGCGCCGGATCGCCGGCGGCGAGCTGCCCCCGCTCCTCCGCCGGGGGGTCTACTACTCCCACCGCGACCTGGGCGCCGTGCTCGACCTCTTCGAGAGGGGGAGCCCGTTCTTCCTCTACTCCGGCCGGGGGCCGTCCGGGCCGCTCCACACCTCCCATCTCGTCCCGTTCGAGCTGTGCCGGTGGCTCCAGGAGCGTCTCGGGGTCCCGATGTACATCCAGATCACCGACGACGAGAAGTTCTGGGCGCGCGGCGGCCTCTCCCGGGAGGAGACCGCCCGGTGGGGGATGGAGAACCTCTACGACCTCCTCGCCCTCGGCTTCGATCCGGCGCGCACGCACGTCTTCTTCGACTCCAAGTCGATCGCGGCGCTCTACCCGCTCGCGATCCGCGTCGCGCGGCGGATCCCGTACTCGACGGTGAAGGCGGTCTTCGGGTTCGAGCCGAGCACCAACATCGGGCTCGTCTTCTACACCGCCCTTCAGACGGTCCCCTGCTTCTGGCCGTCGTGGGCGGAGGAGCGCCCGGTGCCGTGCCTCATCCCGTGCGGGATCGACCAGGACCCGCACTTCCGCGTCACCCGCGACATCGCCGAGGGGCTCGGATACCCGAAGCCGGCGCTCCTCCACAGCCAGATGCTGCCGGGGCTGCTCGGCGAGAACGCGATGTCGACGACCGGCGACCGGGCCGACAACGCGCTGTTCCTCTCCGATCCGCCGAAGACGGTCGAGCGGAAGGTCCGCCAGGCGTTCACGGGCGGACGGACGACCGTCGAGGAACAGCGCCGGCTCGGGGCGGTCCCCGAGGTCTGCTCCGTCTGGGCGCTCTGGCGGACCCGCTTCGCCCGCTCGGACGACGAGTTCGCCGCCGTGACGCGCGACTGCCGTTCGGGGGCGCTGCTCTGCGGGGAGTGCAAGGGGCGTCTCCTCGAGCGGATCCATCCGTTCTTCGAGGCCCACGCCGCGGCGCGGGAACGGGCGAAGGAGTGGGCCGAGTCGACGATCGTCACGGCGGCGCCGAAGCCGCTGTAGCCGGCCGACCCCTAGCCGAGCTCCGGACGATCGGCGCCCGGGGGGACCGGCCCCCTCGGGCGCCCCGCGATCGGCGGGGGACGGGGACCCGGCGTCGCCGCCTCCGCTCCGCGGGGCACCTCCCCCGAGACGGCGGTGACGAGGTGGAGCATCGGCCGGAAGAGGGATCCCTGGGCCCGCGCCGGATCGAGGGTGTAGGCGCGCTCGTAGGCGGCGACCGCGGCCTCCTCGTCCCCGAGGCTCAACAGCGAGAGGGCGAGATCGATCCAGCTCTTCGCCTCCCGGGCCCCCTCGCGGGCGCCGACCTCCTCGACGTGGTCGTCGACCGGTCGGCGTCCCGGCCCCGGGGCCTCGGTCGGCTCGGCCCGGGAGAGGACGAGCGCCCGCTCGAAGGCGGCGCTGGCGCCGGGTTCGTCGCCGCTCTCGGCGAGGGCGACGCCCAGGCGGTGCCAGGCGACGAGGTCGTCCGGGGCGAAGGCGACCGCCTTGCGGTAGGCGCTCGCCGCCTCCCCCCACTCCTCGCGCAGGCCGCGGGCGACCCCGAGGTGGAACCACGCCTCGCCGTTCGCCGGGGAGAGCTGGATCGCCCGGGCGAGGGCGCTCTCCGCTTCCGCCGCGCGGCCGAGGTGGGCGAGGGCGAGCCCGTAGTACGACCAGGCGCCCGCGTCGGTCGGCTCCTCCCGGAGCACCTCCCGGAACGTCCGCACGGCCCCGTCGTAGTCCCCCCGCAGGAGGAAATGGACGCCGAGATCGAACCGCTGGCTCACACCCGTACCGGCGCCGGACGGGCGACCGAGGCCAAAAGGCTGTTGCCGCCGATCCGGGGGGTCGGTCCCGCCCGTACGCCCACTCCGAGACCGGAACCGGGACCCCCGCCGGGCTTATATGCCTCCCTCCGCCTCCCTCCGTCGAGGAATCCGAGAGCCCGCCCGTATCGAGCGTCCCGCCCGTCTACTTTTGCGATGAGCGTCCGCACGAAGTGAGCCCGTTCAACGATTCCCTCTAGCGCAACGACGCGAAGCGAACGAAGAAGGCGAACCCATGGTGGACAAACCCCTGACGAAAGTGCGCGACCTTACGCCGAACTCGAAACAAGTGAACGTCCTGGTGAAGGTCGTCAGCATCGGCGAACCCAAGGAAGTGATGGGCAAGTTCGGTGACCCCCGGAAGGTCTGTGAGGCCGTCGTCGGGGACGACACCGCGACGATCACGCTCTCCCTCTGGAACGAGCAGATCGGCTCGATCACGAAGGACGAGATCATCCTCGTCGACAACGGCTACGTCTCCCTCGTGCGGGGCCACATGCGCCTCAACGTCGGGCGGTACGGCAACCTCGCGAAGTCGACCGAGTCGGTCGGCGACGTGAACACGACCCTCGACATGAGCCAGCAGGAGTTCGAGAGCGAGCGCCGCTCCTTCGGTGGCGGCGGCGGCGGCGGCTACCGGGACCGCGGCGGCGGTGGCGGCGGTGGCGGCGGCTACGGCGGCGGCCGCTATGGCGGCGGCAGCGGTGGCGGTGGCGGCGGTGGGGGCGGGGGCCGGGAACGGTCCGACTCCTACAAGCGGTACTGACGCCCGAGCCGGGCCGTCCGATCCGAACCCCTTCCCCCCGCCGAACGGCGGGGGGTCCTTTGGCCGACGAGCATTAAGTAAGGGTGCGTCGCTCTTCCGCCCCGTCCATGCCGGAAGATCCGCGCGAGTTGGTCCTCTACGTCCAGTCGAAGAAGGCCGTCTCCACGTTCTACCGACCCCCGATCCCGGCGGGCGGTATTTCGGCGCCGACGGCGACCCCGTCCGGGGACAGTGCCGGCACCGCCGCGGGATCGACCGTCTTCTTCCTCTCGGACGACCAGGCCCGGAGCGCGGCGCTGGTCGAGGAGACCGCGGCGAAGCGGGGCTACCGCGTCCGGGTCGTCGACATCGAGAAGGTCGGCCGGCTCGAGCGCCTCGTGACCGAGCATCTGCGCGGCGTCCAGAACTTCCCGGTGCTGATCTCGCCGAGGGGTCCCCGGCTCGAGGGGGTCGGCCAGTTCACGGACGAGAACCTCGCCGCGCTGATGCCGACCGAGCTGAAGAGCGTCCGCGCGATGACGTACCTCAAGGTCCGCGGGGGCGACCTCGACCGGATCCGGACCCACTTGGAGTCGCTCTCGGAGGTCAAGGAGCTCCACTTCCTCACCGGCGACTGGGACATCCTGGTCGTCCTCGACTTCCCCGCCAGCGACTCGAACAAGCGCAAGGTCCTCGACTTCGTCACCGACCGGATCCGGGGGATCCCCGAGGTCCTCGACACCTCCACGGTGGTGCCGGAGTACTCCATCACGAAGTTCCCGCTGTAGGACCGGCAGCGCGCGCCTCCCCGTCATCGGCGCCGACCGAAACGGGGCCCCCGCTCCCGCTCTCCCCCCAGACCGCCCACGTCTTCCGCTGGCGCCGCCGGCACCGGTTCGTGCGCGCGCCGGCGGGATCGCTCGCCCCGGTCGTGCACGACCTCAAGGGGGGCCGGCCCGGGTGCTCTCGGCGAGCGGGGTCCCCCTCGGGGCGCGAGCGCGGGGCGCCTTCTGCAGGGGACCGACGGACGGATCGGAGCCGACGTTCGCCCGACCGGATGCGGGGCTTCCCGGCGGCCGGGACGTGCCGCGACCCGGGCCGAGGCCCGGGAGATCGCCGACTATTTCGGGGTTCCCGACGTCGAGGTTCCCGTCGCGTCGGCGCCGCGGTCGCGGGAGGCCGGGGGCCGGCGGGTTCCGCGGGCGCGCCGGCGCTGGCGCCCGGGCGTCACCGGGATCTCCCGGGGGCGGGGGGCGAGCGAGCCGTCGACCGCCGTCTCGTCGCTCCCGTAGAGCGCGTCGACCGTGAGCGGGTGGTGCTCGAGCCAGTCGACCCCCTCGACGTAGGCGGCGAACCCCTCCAGGCTGGTGAAGAGCGGGATCCCGAGCTCGATCGTGCGCCGGCGGAGGATGTACTCGTCCTCGAGCATCCGCTCGAACTTCTCCTGCGTCAGGGAAAGGGGGACGTTCAGGAGGAGGTCGATCTTCCCCCGGTCCAGCTCCCGGAGGACGTTCGGCTCCCGCTCCGGTTCGGAGACCTTGTGGAGGATCCGGACGCCGCGGATCCCGTGGGCGCGCAGGTAGGCCCCGGTATCCTCGGTGGCGGCGAGGCGGAGCCCGAGCGTCCGCAGGCGGCGGGCGACCGGGAGGAGTTCCTCCTTGAGGCGGGGGCCGCCGACGGAGAGGAAGGCGCTCCCGCGCCGGGGGACGAGGCGGACGCCCGTCGCGACCAGCGCCTTCACGAGGGCGTCCGAGAACGTGGGGCCGAAGCAGGCGACCTCCCCGGTCGACTGCATCTCGACGCCCAACAGCGGGTCGGAGCCCGAGAGCTGCAGGAACGAGAACTGGGGGACCTTCACCCCGAAGCGGCCCGGGGGGAGCGGGGCGATCCCGTCCCGGCTGATCGGGCGGCCGAGCATCGCGCGGGCCGCCTCCCGGAGGAGCGGCCAGCCGGTCGCCTTCGCGAGGAACGGGAGGGAGCGGCTGGCCCGCAGGTTGAGCTCGATGATCTGGTAGGCGCGGTCCTTCACCAGGAACTGGACGTTGAACGGGCCGCGGATCGCCAGCGTGGCGGCGAGCCGGCGGGCCGCGTCGATCAGCGCCGCCTGGACCTCGGGCGGGGTGTGGCGCGGGGGCAGGCAGAAGATCGCGTCGCCGGAGTGGACGCCGGCCCGCTCGACGTGCTCCAGGACCCCCGCGACAAGCACCCGGTTCCCGTCCGAGATCGCGTCGAGCTCGACCTCGTCGGCCCCCTCGACGAACTTCGTGATCACGACCGGGTGCTCGGGGGAGATCCGCGCCGCCTCCGCGAGGAACCGGCTGAGGTCGTGCCGGCCCCAGATCACCCGCATCGCCTGGCCGCTCAGCACGTACGACGGGCGGACGAGGATCGGGTAGCCGACCTCGTCGGCGAAGCCGCTGGCCGCCTCCTCGGTCGTGAACGCGCGCCAGGCCGGCTGGGGGATCTGGAGCTGCTCGAGGAGCCGCGCGAACCGGGCGCGGTCCTCGGCGGTGTCGATCGCCGAGGGCGCCGTGCCCAGGGTCGGGATCCCGCACATCTCGAGGAGCGGGGTGAGGTTCTGGGCGAGCTGGCTCCCGACGCAGGTGACGACGCCGCGGAACCGCTCGAAGTCGGTGATGTCGCGGAGCCGCTCGAGGGTGATCTCCTCGAAGTAGAGGCGGTCCGAGCGGTCGTAGTCGGTCGAGACGGTCTCCGGGTTCGAGTTCAGGAGCGCGACCCCGGGGACCCCCTCCGCCCGGAGGCCATCGACCAGGTTCATCGTCGACCAGTCGAACTCGACGCTGGAGCCGATGCGGTACGGGCCGGCGCCGACGACGAGCACCGCCCCGTCCGCCATCGGCTGGACGTCGTCCGCGTCGGCGCGGTAGGTGAGGTAGAGGTAGTTCGTCCGGGCCGGCCATTCGCCGGCGAGGGTGTCGATCATGCGGACCCGGGCCCGTATCCCCGCGGCGAGCCGCCGGCGGCGGACCTCCTCTTCGTCGAGGCGCGCGGCCCGCCCGATCGCCCGGTCGGAGAGGCCCATCTCCTTCGCCCGGCGGAGGAGATCGGCGCCGACCGCGCCGTCCGCCACGGCGCCGAGCTCCCGGTGGACCCCGTCGATCTCGGCCAGGCAGTCGACGAACCACCGGTCGACCCACGAAGTCCGGGCGATCGTCTCGGGGTCGAGGCCGGCCCTGAGCGCCTCCAGGATCCGGAACAGGATATCGGGGGTCGGGCTCCCGAGGTCGGCGAGGATCGCCGCGGCCGCCCGCGGCCGCTCCGGCGGGACGAGGTCGGCCCGGGGGTCGCTCATCCGGACCGCCTTCGACATCGCCTCGGGGAACGATGCCCCGATCCCCATCACCTCGCCGACCGATTTCATCGAGGGCCCGAGCCGCCGGTCGGCGCGGTCGAACTTGTCGAGGTCCCACCGGGGGAGCTTCACCACGACGTAGTCGAGCGCCGGTTCGAAGCAGGCGGTGGTGACGCCGGTGATCCGGTTCTTGAGCTCGGGGAGCGTGTAGCCGAGGGCGAGCTTCGCCGCGACGTAGGCGAGCGGGTAGCCGGTCGCCTTGCTGGCGAGGGCGCTCGACCGCGACAGGCGGGCGTTGATCTCGATCGCGTAGTACTCCTCGCTCGCCGGGTCGAGGCAGAACTGGATGTTGCACTCGCCGACGATGTGGCAGGCGGTGACGGCGCGGATCGCCGCCTGGCGGAGCATCTGGTACTCGTAGTCGGAGAGGGTCTGGCTCGGGGCGACGACGACGTTGTCCCCGGTGTGGACCCGCATGGAGAGGACGTTCTCCATGTTGCAGACGGTGAGGACGTTCCCCTTCGCGTCGCGGACGACCTCGTACTCGAGCTGCTTGAACGTCCCGACGTACCGCTCGAGGAGGACCTGCCCGACGGGGCTCGCCCGGAGGCCGCGGCCGACGACCTCCTCGAGCTCCGCTTCGGTCCGTGCCATCCCGCCGCCCTTCCCGCCGAGGGTGTAGGCGACGCGCACCATCACCGGAAAGCCGAGCTCCCGGGCGGCGGCGAGCGCCTCGGGGTACGAGTAGACCGCCCGGCTCGGCAGCGTCGGGACCCGGGCCTTGGCCATCATCCGGACGAACTTCGCCCGGTCCTCGGTCGCCTTGATCCCCCAGAGCGGCGTCCCGAGGACCCGCGTCCCGGTCGCCCGGAGGGTCCCCTCCTCCGAGAGGCGGACGCCGCAGTTGAGCGCCGTCTGCCCGCCGAAGGAGAGGAGGATCCCGTCCGGTCGCTCCTCGCGGAGGATCGGGGCGACGAACTCCGGGGTGATCGGCTGGAAGTAGACCCGCCCGAGCTTCGGCCGGTCGGTCTGCAGCGTCGCGATGTTCGGGTTCACGACGATCGTGTAGACCCCCTCCTCCTCGAGCGCCTTCAGGCATTGGCTCCCCGAGTAGTCGAACTCGCCGGCCTCGCCGATCTTGAGCGCGCCGCTGCCCAGGAGGAGCGCCTTGCGGGGCAGGGTCAGGGTCATGCGCGTCGCCTCAGCTTCGCCACGAACTCGTCAAAGACGAACCCGGCCTCCTGCGGTCCCGGGTGGCCCTCCGGGTGCCCCTGGAGCGCCAGGATCCGTCCCCGCTCGTCCCGGATCCCCTCCAAGGTGCCGTCGTCCGGGTTCGTCGCCCACGGGCGGAGGTCGGAGCCGGCGAGCGACGCCGGGTCGACGGCGTAGCCGTGGTTCTCGCTCACGATCATCCCGCGACCGTCCGGGAAGAGGACGGTCTTGTTCTGGCCGCGGTGGCCGTACTTGAGCTTGAAGGTCGTGCCCCCGCGCGCGAGCGCGAGGAGCTGCTGGCCGAGGCAGATCCCGAGCGTCGGTCGCTCCCGGTTCGACGGCCGACCGAGCTCCTCGATCGTCGGGCGGAGCTGGACCGGGTCGCCGGGGCCGTTCCCGACGACGAGGCCGGCGACGCGCCGTCCCTCCCAGCGGGTCGGTACCTCGTGGTCGTAGGGGAGCCGGAGCACGGAGACGCCGCGGTCGAGCAGCGCCCGCAGGATGCTCATCTTGATCCCGCAGTCGAGCACCGCGACTAGGGGTCCGCCGTCCCGTTCGAGGAGGGCCGGGCGCCGGGGGACGACCTCCTCGACGAACCGCTCGTCGGCGTACGTCGGGGCCCGCCGGATCGCGTCGGCGAGCTCCGCGTCCTCGGGCCGGTCGTCCCGGGGGCGGACGTCGAGGACCCCGCGCACGACCCCCTCGGCCCGGAGGTGCTCGGTGAGGCGGCGGGTGTCGATCCCGCGGAGGCCGGGGACCCCTTCCTGCTCGAGCCAGTGCTCGAGCGAGCGGGCGCTCGTGTGGTGGTGGGGTTTGGTCGTCCCCCGTACGAGCACCCCGCGGACCTGGATCCCCTCGCTTTCGAGGAGCGGGAGGCCGTCGCGGTCCCGGGCGTCGGCCGGCGGGACGCCGTAGTTGCCGAGGAGCGGGTAGGTGAACGTGAGGAGCTGGCCGCGGAACGACGGGTCGGTCAGCGACTCGGGGTAGCCGACCATCCCGGTCGTGAAGACGACCTCGCCGACGCGCCGGCCGGGGGCGCCGAAGCCGATCCCGTCGAACCGGAGCCCGTTCTCGAGAAATAGAGTCCCCCCGAGCCGGTCCTGCTCGGCGTGCGCCACCACGGGCGTTGAGAACCCGAAGCGAACGAGGAGACGCGGACGGTTTAACATTTGCCGGGTCGATCGCGGCCGCCGGGGCGCCGGGGAGCGCGCCGCCGCGGCCGGACGCCCCGCGGCAACCCTATACTACCGGGGCCCCCTGATCCTCCTCGATGCTGGTCGACTCGGTCGGTCGGGAGGTCACCGACCTGCGCATCAGCGTGACGAAGCGGTGCAACTTCGCCTGCATCTACTGCCACGACGAGGGGCTCGGCCCCGTCGCCCGGCCCCGCGCCCCGCACGGCGAGGAGATGACCCCGGCCGAGATCGAGCGGCTGGTCCGCGCGGCGCGCGAGTTCGACATCCGCTCGGTGAAGTTCACCGGCGGCGAGCCGCTCGTCCGGCCCGACCTCGAGGAGATCGTCGCGCGGACGGTCGTCCATCTCGACGACGTCTCGCTCACGACCAACGGCTCCATGCTGGCGGACCGCGCCGAGTCGCTCCGCAACGCGGGGCTGAAGCGGGTCAATGTCTCGGTCGACGCCCTCGATCCGACGGCGTTCCGGCAGATCCGGCACGGCGCCCTCGCCCCCGTGCTCCGGGGGGTGCAGGCGGCCCTCGACGTCGGGTTGAAGCCGGTGAAGCTCAACGTCGTCGTCTTCCGGCCGACGCTTCCGCACCTGCCGGCGCTGATCCGGTTCGCCGCCCGGACGGAGGGGCTCCGGGTCCAGCTGATCCAGTTCATGCCCGAGCTCGTCGGGCCGAAGGATTGGGCGGTCGATATCGGCGCCGTCCAGGCGTGGCTCGCGGCCCGCGCCGACCGGGTCCTCGTCCGGGAGATGCACCACCGGCGGATCTATCTGTTCCGCGGCGCCGAGGTCGAGGTCGTCGACCCCGTCGAAAACCCCGACTTCTGTCGCCACTGCCACCGGGTCCGGGTGACCCACCGGGGGGAGCTCAAGGGGTGCCTCAACCGGAACGACGACCTTGTCCCGACGCGCGGCCTCTCGGACGAGGAGCTCCGCGACGCCTTCCGGCGGGTCGTCGCGGGCCGGATCCCGTATTACGGCGGGTACCGCACCGACTACGCGCCCCGGGCGGGCCCGGCCGCTCCGCTCCTCTCGATCCTCCCGGACGACCCGACCGCACCGCTCCCCCCTCCCCCCCTCGGGCCGTGACCGGGCCCGGCCCGCGGGGGTCGATGCGATCGGCCGCCGCCGGGGTCACCGCCACCTAATACTCCCGCGCGGGGTACGACGCCGGTCGAGAGCCATGCGGGCCACTTCCCTCCCTCGGTCGCCTCCGGTCCCGATCGCGTCGGGGCCGACGGTCCGTTCGGCCCCCCCGTTCCGTCCGGGGGGATTGTGACGGCGCGGCCCGCGACGCGGCCACGGCGATCGCCCCGGCCGGCGGCTGCTGCCCACTGGAAGCAGTCGTACCCGTTCTCGTGCGGGCCGGCGGCCCTGGGGTCGGTCCTCTCCGAGCTCGGATGGAGGCCGCCGGGTCCGCGGACGAGCGAGGAGACCGCCCTCTGGCGGGAGAGCACCGCGGTCGGTTGCCCGGGCGCCCACCCGTACGGCCTCGCGCTCGCGGCCCGCGCCCGCGGGTTCCGCGCCGAGATCTGGGAGGACGGTCCGCGCCCGTGGCTCGGCCCGCATGTCGTGCACGTCCATCGCCTCCTCGGATCGCCGGCGTACCGACGGGTGGATCAGCTCCTCCTCGCCGCGAGCCGGGCGGTCGGCATCCCCTCGCATCGAGGCCCCCGGGGCCCGACGACGCCCGCGCCCGGGCTCCTCCTCGTCACCGACCACGGGGGGCCGTCGACGGCCCCCGATCCGCACTGGATCGGACTCGTCCCGGCTGCGGACGGCTCATGGCGGGTGCACGACCCGCTCCGTGCCACGGCGATCCGGTCGACCCGCACGTTCGGGGAGTGGTGGGCCGCCTCCGGATTCGAGGGGACCCGGACGTGGATGGCCGTGTCGCGGGCCGACGCCGCGCCCTCCGGCGGGGCCGAGCCCTCCCAGGGGCGGATCCCGGCCCCCGATGCCGCCGGACACCACCACGGGCATCCCCATCCCCTCGGGGCCGATGGTCGGCCGACCGAACTCGCCCGACGGCCGTGGACCCGGGCGGAGGCGATCGCGGCCCTCGATGCCCCCGACCGCGTCCGGACCCAGGACCCGGCGATCGTCTGGCGTCATGCCCGCCTCCGACCCGGCATGACCGTCGTCGAAGTCGGCGCCGGCACCGGGTACTTTGCCCTGCCGGCCGCCCGGCTCGTGGGGGAGGGCGGACGTGTCTATGCGGTCGATCTCTCCGAGGACCTCGTGGAACTGGTGCGGGAGCGGGCCGCTGCCGAACGTCTCCCCCAGCTCCGCGCGGTCCAGAGCTCGGTCGACCGGATCCCGCTTCCCGCCCGGATCGCCGACATCGTGCTGCTCGCGAACGTCCTCCACGACATCCCGGCCCCGACGCTCGCCGAGGCGGTGCGGCTTCTCCGCCCGGGCGGCCGGCTCGTCAACGTCGACTGGAAGCCGTCCCCGACGCCGCACGGCCCCCCCGCCTCGATCCGGATCGCGCCCGCGGCGGCGAGCCGGCTCCTGGGCCGGCACGGGCTGCGGACCGTCGAACGCTGGACCCTCGGCCCCTGGCACTACGGCCTGACGCTGCTCCGACCCGGCCGGGTGCGCGGGCCGGAGCGGGATGCTTCCCCCTAGTCCACCCGCCGTCCGTTCCGGATCGGTCGGCCCGCGGCTCCGCTTCGGGAGCGGAACGGTTGCCTCCCAGGCGGGAGGAGCCGCCTGCTCCCGCCGGAGGGCGAACGGGGCGGGGCGGCGGGGGACCTCCGTCG
>JAKABH010000080.1 GCA_021801925.1 Thermoplasmata archaeon
TCGTGAACATCGGCCCGTCGGCCCCGACCGAGTCGACGATCGCCTTCGTGCGGAGCCGGCGCCCCTACGGCGTCCTCATCTCCGTCACCCAGCCGGCGTGCCTCGAGCCGGCGCGGTCCCTCGCCCGGCGGCTGCACCGGGAGCTGCCGCGGACCCGGGTCGTGCTCGGCGGCCAGGCGGTCGAGGGGGCGGAGCGGGGGATCGACGTCCCCGGGGTCGACCTCTGCCGGGATTCCCTCGACCGCTGCCTCGAGCGGTGGCCGGCGGCGTAGGGCGCCGCCCGCTCCCGTCCGGTTCGCGCCGCCCGGGCCCCTTCGGGAGAGCTACGCCCCGGCGCCCGGGCGGAGGAGCCGGAAGATCCGGCCCTCGAGGGGCCGGACCGGATGCCCCCCCCGGAGCGCCGGGGCCGGCGTGCGCCGGGCCCGCTCGGCGAGCGCGTCGGCGGCGGCGCGATCGAACCCCGTCCGCGGGAACGGCAGGAGGGCGACGATCCGCTCGTCCCGGCAGACGGCGTCGACGTACATCCCCTCGATCACCGGCCGCGCCAGCTCCGGGGCGACGTCGGTGATGTAGCCGACCCAGTGGGCGGAGAGCGCCGGCGTGAACCGCGGCAGGATCACGAGGCAGGGAGGGCGGTGGAGCTGCCGGCCGATGCGGACGAGCATCTCCGAGTACCGGAGGACGTCCGGTCCGCCGACGTCGAACGCTCCGCCGCGGGTCCGATCGTCCCGGCCGCATCCGACCAGGTACGTCACCAGATCCCCGAGGGCGATCGGCTGGCACCGCCGGTCGATCCACCGGGGGCAGATCATCACGGGCAGCCGCTCGACAAGCTGGACCATCATCTCGAACGACGATCCCCCCGGACCGACGACGATCCCCGCGCGGAGTTCGGTCACCGCCACCGGGCCCGACCGGAGGATCCGGCCGACCTCGCGGCGGCTGGCGAGGTGGCTTGACGCCTCCCGCGCGTCGTCCCCGAGGCCGCCGAGGTAGACGATCCGGTCGACCCGGGCGCGCCGGGCCGCCGCCGCCACGTTCGTCGCCGCCCGGGCGTCCGCCTCGCGGAACCCGACCCCGGCCGGACGCGGACCCATCGAGTGGATGAGATAGTAGACCGTCGAGATCCCGTCGAGCGCGCGGTCGAGCGCCGCTCCGTCGCCGGCGTCGCCGCCGACGATCTCGACCCCCGCCGGGAGGAGCGCGCGGGCGGCGGCGGGGTTCCGGGCGAGGACCCGGACCGTCGCCCCGTCGCGCACCGAACGGGCGACCAGGGCCCGGCCGACGAACCCCGTCCCCCCGAGAACCAGGACCTCGGCGGACGGCGGCGGCATCGCCCCGCCCAACGCCGCGGCTCCCGAAAAGGGAGCCGGCCCCGGCGGTCGCCCGCGACGTCGTATCCGCCGGGCCCGGCATGGTGCCCAATCAATTTGTGAAGGATGGGCACTGCTATATCCCCGTCCGGCCGAACGGGGACCATGCCCGACATCGTGGAGACCGCCGTGAGCGCCGGATCGTTCCGAACGCTGGTGACCGCCGTGCAAGCCGCCGGACTCGTGGAGACCCTCAAAGGCCCGGGGCCGTTCACGGTCTTCGCGCCGACCGACGAGGCGTTCGCGAAGCTGCCGCCCGGGACGGTCGAGGCCCTGCTCAAGGACGGGCCGAAGCTGAAGGCCGTGCTCACCTACCATGTGCTCGCCAAGCGGGTCACCGCGGCCGAGGCGCTCGCGATGACGGAGAAGGGCCAGGAGGTCCACGTCCCGACCGTCCAGGGGGCCCCGGTCCGGATCCGCTCCGAGGGGATGCTGCGCAAGCACGTGAAGGTGAACGCGGCGACCGTCGTCACGCCGGACGTGATGGCGTCGAACGGGATCATCCACGTCATCGACCAGGTGATCCTGCCCCCGGGCGCCTAGGCCCGGGGGCCGTCCTCCGGGACCGCCCTCCCTCGGCGGAGGGCGAACCCCTTCCGTTCCTCTTCGGCCGGGACGGCCGCCCGGATCCCGGCCGGGCAACGGAGCGCCTTCACCTTGGGCCCAACCGTCACCGACCGGCGCAAGGGGCTCCCGATCCCATCGCGGCGCCGAACGGCCTCTGCCGTCCGCTCCCCCCGCTTCCCGTGCGATGGGGATCGGCCGCCTCGACCGTTTCCCCGCCGACCCCCCGCGGGGGGACGGAGGGGAACTCGGGGAAGGGCGGCCGTCCCCGGGCCGACCGCGGCTACTGGTTCCGTTCGAACATCTCCATCCGGTACCGGATGGCGACCGGGTCCGGACGGTCCTGGTCGAGGTCCGGCAGGTTCGAGAGCCGGTGGCCGTCCAGCTGGAGGATGTGGTTGCGGGCGGCCGAGGCCCGGAATCCGCGGTCGTCCGTGACGCGGATCCGCAGTTCCTCGTCGAACGTCCAGGCGAAGCGGTCGAAGAGGGCATGGTGGTTGCTGCAGAGCAGGATCCCGTTCCGCACGTCCTTCGACGTGCCGCCGTCCTCGAACGGGATCAGGTGGGCCGCCTGGATGGCGAGCGGCGTCCGGCCGACCCGGTAGCCGATGTTGCAGAGGCTGCACCGCTCGTGGTAGACGCGCCGGATCGCGAGCCGGAACCGCTCCTCCCGGTTCCGGCGCAACGTGAGGGCCAGGGTCGGGGCGACCCGGTCGAACGGCTCGAAGCGGAAGTCGGCGGGGGCGATCGTCGGCGGCTCGCTGACGTCGATCGGTTCGCCGCGGAGGCGGAAGTGCGCGCCGTCGAACCCCGTGACGTAGCCGAGGCCGGCGACCTCGTAGAGGCGGCCCCGGCCGCTCCCCGGGATCTGCCGCACCACCCCGACCGGCACGCGGTCCTCGAGGCATTTCAGGAGCGCCCGGTTCGTGGCGAGGGTCAGGTCGGTCTTGCCGTGCCGGCCCTCCGGCGCGTAGTCGTACTCCCACGACCCGTCCGGCCGGACGACGAGCTGCTTGTCGGGGTAGGCGCCGCGCCTCGTCTCGCGGATCCAGAGGGCATACGGCGAGCCGCGGGGCTTGTAGATCCCCTTCTGGCTGCGGAAACCGGCCAGCGTGCTCCGCAGCTCGTCGCTCGAACGGACGGCGCCGTCGAGGGCCCGGAAGAGCGCGAGCTGCGCCCGCCGCGCCGGGTCCGAGATCGCGTCGAGCGGGTCCACGGCGGTCACCCGAACCGCTCGCTCTTGCGGTACCGCCCCGGGGCGAGCCGCTCGAGGAAGCCGTGCCGCACCAGGATCTGCAGCTGCTGCCGGATCTTCGGGGGGATGTGCACGTTCTTCGGGTGGAGCAGACGGAGCTCCGGTTCGAACGCATAGATCTCCGCCAGGGTAAACGTTTCCCCCGGGATCCGCCGGAGGCAGGCGAGGATGTCGGGAAGCCAGTCCCGGGCCCCGTGCTTCGGCGCCGCGAGGAAGTCGAACCGGTGCCAGTCGACGAGCACGTCGGGCCGCGGCCGCTCCGCCCCGTCGGCGACGATCGGGACGCGCAGCCTAGGGCCGAGCCCCGCGAGGTCGATCGAGCACCCCTGCCAGCCGGCGCGACGGGCGGTCGGGCCGAGCGGCCGGCGGGGGACGACGGTCATCCGCGAGACGGCCTGGCGGGGGACCGCCGAGAACGTCGTCACCTCGGCGCGTTCCGCCGCGTAGGTGAGCAGCAGCAGGTTCGGATTGTCGTGGGAGCGGATCGCGTTCAGGAACGTGCGGTACTCCCCGTCGACGATGCGCCGGCCGAACGGGCGGGCGGCGCTCTTGAGCTCGTACGGCTCGCGGCAGCGGGCGCAGCGGAAGTCGAGCGCCGGCG
>JAKABH010000030.1 GCA_021801925.1 Thermoplasmata archaeon
GGTGGGGCCTCCGACCGCCCCCGCCGGCCCGGGCGTGGGGCGGCCGGCGGGGGACGGCCCGCGCCGGCCGCACCCGCCGGCGCTCGGGGAGCGCGTCCCTCCCGCCCACCGCGCGCGGGAGCACGTGCGGGCCACCGTCGTGCTCCTGGTCCTGTCGATCTTCGTGGTCGGGATCGCCTACCCGGCGGTGGTGACGGGGATCGCCCAGGTCGTCGACCCGTCCGCGGCGAACGGTTCGCTCCTCTACTACCCGAACGGCACCGTCGCCGGCTCCGCGCTCGTCGCCCAGAACCTGAGCGCCCCCTACCTGTTCTGGGAGCGGCCGTCCCTCGCCGACTACAACATGTTCAACGGCTCGCCGACCCCGCCCGGGCCGAGCGACCCGGCGCTCGTGAACGAAACCCTATCGTACATGGCCGAGTATGGGAACGACACCGTGAACGCCTCCGTGCCGCTCTGGCTCGTCTCCCCGTCCGCCTCGTCGATCGATCCGGCGCTCACCCCCGAGGCCGTGCTCGTGCAGATCCCGAGGGTCGCCCAGGCGTCGAACCTGAGCGAGGCGTCGCTCCTGGCCCTCGTCAACGCCCACATCACCGAGCCGCTCGTCCCGTACCTGGGGCCGGCGTTCGTCAACGTCCTGGAGCTCGACCTCGCGCTCCTGCCGCTCGAGGGACGGTGAGCCGGTGTACAAGCGACTCCTCCTGCCCGTCCAGGTCCCCTCCGAGGTCGAGCCGCTGATCCGCTTCGCGGCGAACCTGGTCGACGCCGACGGGGAGATTCGGCTGCTCCACGTCATCCCGACGACGACGATGCCCGAGGTCGCCCGGGCGTGGCGCGCCTCGGTGAACATCGTCGTCCCCGCCCACGAGGCGGGCGCCGCGCTCGACGTCCGGGTCGAGCCCGAGGTGAAGGCCGCCACCGACGTCCCCGGCGAGATCCTGGAGAGCGCCGAGACGGCCGGCGTCGAGGCGATCGCCATGACGCTGCGGGGCGACCGGCGCAGCCGCAACCCGTTCGTCGGCCACACGATCAGCGGGGTCCTCCACCACGCGCCGTGCGACGTCCTGATCCTGAACCGCCTCGCCCTTGCCGGCGAACGGGTCCCGCGGATCCTCGTGCCGTCGTTCCACCGGAGCCCGCCGCCGCGGGCGATGCAGCTCGCGCAGCAGCTGTCGGCGCGGCACGGCGGGGTGCCGGTCCGGTCGCTCGAGATCGACGGACGGACGGCGGCGTCGGAACCGGGGAGCGTCCCCGTCGTCCGGCGCGGCCGCTCCCGCCTCTCGGGCGCGCTGCTCGGCCGCCAGCGCCGCCTCGCCGAGACGATCCTTTCGGCGGCGCAGCGGGAGCGGTTCGGGCTCCTGATCGTCGGCGGCGAGGAGGAGGACGTCGAGGGACCGTTCCTCACCCGCCGCTTCCTCGAGGAACTGTTCCGCTCCGCGCCGTGCCCCGTCGTCGCCCTCCGGGTCTGAGCGGGGACGCCGTGGGGGAGCTCTGGTTCGTCGGGCTCGGGCTCGGGGACGAGCGGTCGCTGTCGGAACGGGCCGTGGGCGCGCTCGCCGCCTGCGACCGCCTCTTCGCCGAGGAGTACACCGCGGTCGCCCCCGCGGGGACCGTCGAGCGGCTCGCCGCCCGGCTCGGCCGGCCGATCGAGCGGCTCGACCGGGCGGCGCTCGAGTCGGAACGGCCGATCCTCGAAGCGCTCGCGGCGCATCCCCGCGTCGCCCTCCTCGTCGTCGGCGACCCGTTCGCCGCGACGACCCACGTCGCCCTCCGCCTCGCGGCCGAGCGGGCGGGGCACGCCTGGCGGTACGAGCCGGCGGCGTCGATCGTCTCCGCCGCCGCCGGGTTCCTCGGGCTCCAGCACTACCGGTTCGGCCGCCTGGTCTCCCTCCCGTTCCTCGCCCCCGGCTTCGCCCCCCGCTCCCCGTTCGAGCAGGTCGCCGCGAACCGGGAGCGGGACCTCCACTCGCTCGTCCTGCTCGACCTCCGGCCCGCGGAGGGACGGTACCTCGGCGCCGCGGAGGCGCTCGGGCGGTTCCGCGACCACGGGCCCCCGTTCGACCCGACGCTCCCTGTCGCCGTCGCGGCGCGCGTCGGCCGGGACGACGCCGCCGGCTGGTTCGGGCCGCTCGCGATCGTGGCGGAGGCCGACTTCGGCCCGCCTCCCCACGTCGTCGTCGTGCCCGCCTCCCTGCATTTCGAGGAGGCGGAGGCGGTCGAGCGGTACCGGCTCCGCTAGGACGGGCTCAGGGCGGCCCCCGCCCGTCGGCCGGCGCGATCGCGTCGGCGAACTGACGGATGCGGAACGGGCGCAGGAGCGTCACGTCGGCGGCCGGGCCGACGTCGGCCGGGAGCGGCCGCGACGACGGGGCGACCAGGACCGTGCGGACCCGGGGGGCGATCCCCCGCGCCTCGTGGAGGAGGGTCGAGGCGGTCCCCTCCGCGAGATTGAGGTCGACGACGAGCAGGGTCGGCGGACGATCCCGCAGGAACTCGAGCGCCTGGGCGACCCCCTCCGCCTCGCCGTCGACCCGGAAATGGTGGAGGCGCAGCAGCCCCCGGAGGAGGACGCGGGTCTCCTCGTCCCCCGCGACGACCAGGGCGGTGGCGGCCGCTGCCGCGTCGGGGGCGCTCACGATCGTACCTGCCGAAGGGGTCTCCCGGCCCCCCGTAGGGCGACGACCTCCGAGGGATAGTTTTTTCCGTCGCAGCGGACGGGCTCACCGCGGGGCGGGCGGCGCCGAGCCGGGGTTCCCGGGGCCGGCTTCGCGGGCCCCCCAGTCGGCGACCCCGGCCGCCCGGAGGAGGGCGTCCAGCGCCGCGTGGTAGTCGGCCGCGGGCGCGTCCAGGAGGGCCCGCATCGGGGCGACGAGCGAGCCGCCGAACTCCTGTTCGGTCGGGGTGAACTGCCAGGCATGGGCCGGCGCGCGGCCGACCGCCAGCAGCACCGCAAAGCCGAGGCCGCGTTCCTTCCCCTCGCGGGGGAGCGTCTGCACGACGACCCGTTCGGCGCCCCCTTCCCGCTGGGTCCGGTACGTCCGGGCGACCCGGTCGATCCACGCCGCCTCCGTCGCGAGGCGCGCATACCGCGGCAGCGCCTCCAGCAGCTCCCGCTCCTCCCCGCGCCGCTGCGCCCGCTTCAGGATCTCCGCGATCCGGCCGGGGGCGTCCCGGGCCTCCTGGAGGGCCCGGCGGGCCTCCGCCGGGTCGTCGGTGATCGCGCCCACGATCGCCTCGGCGTGCTCCGACCAGAGCCGCTCCAGGGCCCGGCTCGCCGACGGCTCGTCGACCTCGAAGTACCCGTCGGCCGACGCGAGCGCCGCCTCGAGCGCCCGGCGCTCGAGAGGGGACGGGCGGAGGGCCGTCAGGAACCCCGCGACGTCGCCGCCGTGGCAGACGCCCCCGGCGACGAACGTCGGGCGGCGCGCCCCCTCGATCCGCGGTCGGACCTCGGCGAGATAGGCGTCCAGGAGCGCCGCGTCCCCGAGCCGTCCGAGCTCGTAGCGGTGGCGGAGCGCCCGGGACAGTTCGGGGATGCGGGCGTGGACGCACTCCGCCCCCCCGTGGCACTCCACGTTGAGGACGACCTCGACCGGGAACGTCGCGCTCGGGTCGGGGACCGCCGCCCCCTCCGACAGCGCGCTCAGGAGGTGGCGCTCGTCCCGGAGGCATTTGCGGCAGACGCGGATCGTCCGCCCCGCCCCGGGCCAGCCGACCTCGAGGTACGGCCGCGGTTCGTGGGCCGCGAGGTGGGGGCAGAGGAGCCGACGGCCCCCGTCGTCGGGGACGGTCCGGTACGGAAGGTCGGCGATCCGCTCCGCGACGACCTCGGCGGGGGGACGGTCCTCCTTGCCGGAGCACCAGAGCGCCTTGCGGCCCGCGTAGAAGTGGAACCCCTTGCGCGCCCAGTCGACGTAGCCGAGCAGCAGGCGGCGGGGGTCGTCCGACTGCTGGACGGCGACCTCCGCTTCCCGCGTCGACCGCGCCAGCGGGGCGTAGGCGACCTCGCCGTCCGGCAGCGCGAAGGCGACGAGCGTGGGGGTCGACGGCTCGAGCTCGAAGCGGAGGAGGCCGGCATACGAGCGGACGAGCGGGTCGCCCCAGTGCGACATCTTCTCGAGCCGCTTCGCGTCGTCCCGGGCCGACCGGACCTCCTCGAGATCGGCCCGCAGGCGGTCGAACCGGTCCCGCGGGGCTTCCGCCGTGAGCCTCGGCAGGAGCGGCTCGACCGACTCCCGGAGCGCCTTCGCGCGGCTCACGAGGTCCCGCTCGCGCACCCCCGATCCGCGTCGCTCCCGCGCCATGCTCCGGCGGGGGGGAGCGGCGGGCCGTACATATTCCCGCGGGGGGGACGGCCGTCAGCGCCGGCAGGCGTCGACGAAGTGGCGGAACAGCTCGGTCCCGCCCTCGGTGTGGGCGACCTCGGGGTGGAACTGCACGCCCCAGATCGGCCGCGTGGGATGGGCCATCGCCTGGACGGGGGTCGTCGCCGAATGGGCGAGGACGCTCCAGCCGTCCGGAGGACGGACGACCTGGTCGTTGTGGTTCGACCAGACGCGCAGCCGGGACGGGAGCCCGCGGAACAGCGGATGCTCCGGCCGGTCGACCGTCACGTCCGTCGCCCCGAACTCGGGGCCGCCCCGCTCGACCGCGCCGCCGAAGTGGCGGCCGAGGAACTGGTGGCCGACGCAGATCCCGAGGACGGGGACGGGGGCGGCGTCGATCCACGCCGCCACGGCGCCGAGCGGAGTCGCGGTTCCCTCGAGGCTGAGCGCCCCGCCGGAGAGGACGATCCCGTCGGCGCGCTCCGCCGCATCCGGGGCCGTGTTCGGGACGATCTCCGCGTCGACCCCGAGGTCGCGCAGCACCCGCCACTCGCGGTGGGTCCACTGGCCGCCGTTGTCGACGACGACGATCCTCACGGCGCCCGCTCCTTGGGCGGCGGGTCGCGGGAGTCGTCGGCGCGACCGGCCTCCACGAGCCGCTTCACCTCCTGGAGGTCGGCGCGCATCCGGAGCATCTCCTCCTCGAACGGGGTGAACCCTTCGGGGGCGAGGATGCGGGCCGAGATGTAGATCCCGATGAAGATCGCCCCGACGACGGCGACGACCGTCGTGAAGACGAGGGCGAGGACGAAGGCGAGAGGATCGCCGAGCACGGACTCGACGGGGACGGTGAAGAGATGGGTGATCTCGGCGATCTCCACCACCACCAGGAGGACGATCAGCAGCCCCCAGGCGAGGAAGACCGCCCGCGACGTCCTCACGGGGCCGCCCCCGCGACGACGAGCGGGACGATCAGCGGCAGGTCGAGGACGGGCGTCGACGGCGCGACCGCGAGCCCGGGGGTCGCGGCCGCGGCGAAGACGGTCGGGCCGGACGGTCCGGTGCCGAAGGAGAGGGCGATCTCGCCGACGTACAGCGCGCGGCTACCCGCGACCTCGTAGATCGCCGAGACGTTCAGCGCCACCGGGTCGAGCGTCGTCGTGGCGGAGACCGAGAGGACCTCGGTGCCGTTGACGGCCGTCATCCAGGCGAGCGGCGCCGCGGGGAACCGGCCGGCCCAGGAGAAGTTCCCCGCCACCTGAATGACCATCCCGGCATAGCGGGTCGACGCGCCGACGCCCCGGAGGTAGACGTGGGTGACGTTCTCCCCGGGCGCCCGGTCGACGATCAGCTCGGGCTCGGAGAGCAGCGAGCCGGCGGCGGGCTGCCCGGTCGAGAGGAGGACCGGAGTGAGCAGGATCAGGGCGACGAGCAGCAGCACGGTGCCGGCGAGGGGCGCCGGCAGGAAGCGGCCGATCCGCTCCCGGCGGGGAGTGCCGATCGGCGCGCTCACGTCGCCTCCGTCGCCTTCCAGCCCCGGTAGAGCCGGTGCGGGATCCCGAACTGGTCGAGGACCTTGCCCGCGAGGTAGTCGGTCAGGTCGTCGACGGAGCGGGGGTGGAGGTAGTACGGCGGCGCGGCATCGAGGACGACGACGCCGAGCTCGCTCAAGGTCGTCAGGTTCCGCAGCAGGGTCGTCGGCAAGGGGGATTCGCGGGGGACGATGACGAGCCGCCGCCGCTCCTTGAGGTGGACGTGCGCCGCGCGCGTGAGGAGGGTCCCGGCGAGGCCGACCGCCACCTGGGCCGCGGTGTGGGCGGAACACGGCACGATGACCATGCCGCGCGTCGGCCGGGAGCCGCTCGCGATCGGGGCGCCCAGGTCGCGGTCCGAGTAGACGGTCCGGGCGTACGGGGCGAGCTCCGCGGGCCCGAGCCCGCACTCCTCCCGGAGGAGGGCCGTCGCCCCGTCCGAGATGACGAGCGCGACCGGGACGCGCGCCTCGGCCAGCGCCCGAAGGACCCGGAGCGCGATCGGGGCGCCGCTCGCCCCCGACACCCCGACGATCAGCGGCGCCTCGTCCTCCACGGATGCCCCAGCGTTATCTGCGGGAGCGTCTCGGCCGTTAAGACGATTCTCGGGGGGGGGGAGATGGGGCGGCACCGGGCGGCGATCGTGGGGGCCGGCCACACCCGCTTCGGCGCGCTCGAGGCCGGCCCGCGGTCGCTGCTTCGGAGCGCGGTCGACGGGGCGCTCGGCAGCGTCGACCGCGGCGTCGACCGGGCCCCGATCCGGGAGGCGTTCCTCGCGACCCTCGGCTTCGGCGGCTGGCAGATCGGCAACGCCTCCGCCGTCCTGGGCGAGGAGAGCGGAGGCGCCGGCGTGCCGACGACCCGCATCGAGAACGCCTGCGCCTCGGGCGGGTTCGCCCTGCGGGCGGGGGTCCGGGCCGTCCACGACGCCGCGGACGGCCTCGTCCTCGTGGCGGGGGTCGAGAAGATGACCGACCTGACGAGCCCCCGCCGGCGCTACTGGCTCGGCGTCTCGGGCGACACGGAGTGGGAGCGGCTCGCGGGCCTCACGTTCGCCGGCGTCTACGGCCTCATCGCCTCCGCCTACGCCGCGCGGCATTCGACCGCCCGCGAGGCGATGGCCGAGGTCGCCCGGAAGAACCACGAGAACGGGACGCGGAACCCGAACGCCCACTTCCGCAAGCGGATCGCCCGGGCGGACGTCCTGGCGGCGCCCCGCGTCGCCGACCCGCTCGGCCTCTACGACTGCTGCCCCGTGAGCGACGGGGCGGCCGCGGTGCTGCTCGCCCCCGCCGACCGCGCCCGGGAGTACACCGACACCCCGGTCTACGTCGAGGCGGTCGGCGCCGCGTCGGACCGGCTCGCCGTCCAGGAGCGGCCCGAGCTCGCCCGCTTCCCGGCGACCGAGCGGGCGGCGGCCGAGGCGTTCCGCGACGGGGACCTCCGCCGCGAGGAGATCGGATTCCTCGAGGTCCACGACTGCTTCACGATCGCCGAACTCCTGGCGCTCGAGGACCTGGGATTCGCTCCCCCGGGCGGCGCCTGCGACCTCACCCTCTCGGGGGCGACCTCGCCGGGCGGACGCCTGCCGGTGAACCCGGACGGCGGGCTCAAGGCGAAGGGGCACCCGATCGGCGCGACGGGGGTCAGCCAGGCCTACGAGATCTTCCTCCAGCTGCGGGCCGCCGCCGGCGACCGCCAGCTCCCCGGGGTCGAGACGGCGCTCGCCCACAACGTCGGCGGCGCCGGCGCGACGGCGACCGTCTCGCTGTTCCGGAGGGGATGAATCCGTGGCGCCGCCGACCTGGGGGTACGCCGTCGGCGCGGCGCGCCGCGGCGCGGCGAGCGCCTTCGGGCCGGACGAGGATGCCTTCACGCTGGCGGCGGCCGCCGTCGAGCGGGCCGACGACCGGCGGCCGACCCCGGCCGCCGCGACGCTGTTCCTGGTCGGCGACCAGCCCCCGGTGGCGGAGTGGGGGTTCGGCGCCGTCTTGGGTGGGCCGGTCGAGCTTCTCCGGTTCCCGGCCGGCGAGGCCGGCCTCCGCGCCGCCATCGAGGCGCTCGCGGCGGCCGACCCGGGACGTCCCCGCCTCCTCGCCTGGGCGACCGACCGGGGGGGAGTGGCCGCGGGGGCGGTGCGGCTGGCTGTCGACGAGCGGCTCCCGGCCGCCGACGCCGAGGCCGTCGTCGGGCCGGACGGCCCGGCCCCGGTCGAATGGGCCCGGCGCGCGGGGGTCGTGGATCCGCCGGAGCGGGGCGCCGCTCCGGAGAGCCCCGAGACGTTCCGCGTCTACCGCGAGCTCGATCCCGCCGCGGTCTCGGAGGGGGCCTACGTCCCCCGGGCCCGGTATCTCGAGAACCTGCCGAGCCGCTGGCGGCTCGTCGCCGAGGCGTGCGGCCGCTGCGCGACGGTCACCTTCCCCGCCCGCGGGCGGTGCCGCGGATGCGGCGCCGACGAACCGCTCTCCCCGCACCTTCTCCCGCTCGACGGCGGGACGGTCGTCGCGGCGACGACGATCGGGCGGGGAGGCCAGCCGACGGAGTTCGATGCCCAGGTGGCGGCGCTCGGGGGGTACGGCGTGGTGCTGGCGGAGCTCGCGCCCGGGGTCCGGCTCACGCTCCAGGTGACCGACGCCCGCCCCGGGGAGATCGGCGTCGGGGCCCGCGTCGGGACGCGCCTCCGCCGCCTCTACCCGATGGAGGGGGAGTGGCGGTACGGCCGCAAGGCGGTCCCGCTCGCTCCGCCGTCCCCCGACCGCGCGTAGGGACCGAACGGCCGGGCCGCCCGCCGCCGGTCAGGCGCCGCCGGCCCCGGTCGGCTTCGGCGGCTCCCAGTCGGCGCCGATCCAGGAGCGGTAGACGGCCCGGGCCGCCTCGTCGGCGTCGGGGAGCGGCCGGAACTCGTACTTCTCGGGCGGCGGGGTCCCGGTCGTCGTCGCGACGCGGCGGAGGAACCCCCGGCGGAAGAGGGTCAGCTCGACCTCGGTGCCGGGCGGGTACCCCTCCATCGCCTTCGCGAACGTCGGGCCGGCGACCTTGGAGCCGTTGACCGCCACGATCTCGTCCCCCGGGCTCACGCCGGCCCGCTGGGCCGGGGTGTCCGCGAGGACGTGGGTGACCCGGAGGAAGCCGTCGGCGTCCTTGTGGCGGATCCCGAGGTACCCCGGGACCGCGGGCGGGTCGTCGGCCGGCGGCGCCTTCGGGCCGAACGAGAGGCCCGCGCGGCGTGCGAAGGCGTCGAGGTCGAGCTCCGTCGTCCCCCGGATGTAGCGGCCGAAGAACTCGTCGAGGCCGAGGCCGGTCGCCCGCTCGGCGACCGCCTGAAGCTCCTCCTCCTCGAGCCCGCGGCCGGGCTTTCCGTAGTCGGTCCACAGGCGTCGGACGACCGTCTCCAGGGACGCCCGCGTCCCGCTCCGGTGCCGGATCTCGAGATCGAGGCAGAGGGAGGCGAGGTTCCCCTTGACGTAGTAGGAGACCGACTGGTTCGGCGTCGCCTCGTACTGCTGGTAGTAGTCGACCCAGGCGATCCGCGACAGTTCCTCCAGGGAGAGGACGTTGCGGCCGGGGGTGGCGAGCAGCTGCTTCGCCATCTTGGCGACCTCCTCGAGGAACCGGGCGGGGCTGTAGAGGTCGGCGCGCCGGAGGACGAGGTCGGAGAAGTAGTCGGTCGTCCCCTCCATCCACCAGAGGAGCCCGGTGTAGTTCTCCCGGGTGTAGTCGAACGGACCCAGGACCTTCGGCCGGATCCGCTTCACGTTGTACAGATGGAAGTACTCGTGGCTCTCGAGCGAGAGGAACCGCTCGTACATCTCCTTCGGGGCGAAGACCGTGCGCGCCACCACCGCCGAGTTGGAGGTCGCGTGCTCGAGCCCGCCGTCCGCGACGTCGTTCAGGTGCACGAAGAACGTGTAGGCGCGCAGGGGGGACTCCCCGATCAGCCGCATCGTCGCCTCGGCGATGCGGGTGAGGTCCTGCTCGATCCGGTGGAGCTCGTAGTTCCCGCCCTCCCCGCAGAGGGCGATCCGGTGGGGGATCCCCTGCGGGCGGACGGTGACGACCAGCGGGTGGCCGGCGTCGAGCGGGCTGTCGACGAGCTCGTCGTACGAGCCGGCCCGGTACGTCGGCGGGTGGGGCCGGAGCTCCTCGAGCTCCGTGACGACCGTCCAGTCGCGGGGGAGGTGGAGCTCGAGCTCGACCGCCTCGTCGATCCGCCCGTCGACGAACGGGAGGGCGAGGGCGGCGTTGAGGAACAGATGCTGGTCGGTGAGGTCGAACGCCTCCGTCACCATCTCGTGGCCGTAGACGGAGTAGTCGAAGCGGATCTCGGCGGCGCCGTCCGTATGGACCCGCCAGCGGCTCGCCTCGGCCCGGTCGACGCGCAGCGGCGCGCCGTCCGGGCTCCGCCGCGCCTTCACGTCGCGGAACCCGCGGACGTAGTTCACCAGGTGGTAGGAGCCCGGGACCCACGACGGGACGACCAGGTCGACGGTCGGCGCGCCCCCGGTCGGGATCTCCACCGAAAAGCGGGCCCGGTGGGTCGTCGGTTCGGTCGCGTCGACGCGGTAGCGGATCGGCATCGCCTCCCTCCGCCTAGGCGAACCCGGGGAGGTCGCGGTCGGACGGCTTCTTCGCCCCGTACGGTTCGGCGGCGATGCCGAGATGGGTCGCCAGCTGGCGGAACGTCGTCACCAGCTGGTTGATCGAGCTCGCCATCGCCTGCTGCTCGGCCCGCAGCTCCTGGATCTCCTGCCGGAGCATCCGGAGCTCCGCCTCCCAATGCGGCTCCTGCGTCCTTCCGCTCATCGTCGGGTCCCGGCGGCCCCACGGAGCCCCGGTTGATTAGGTGTCGCCCGGGACGAGCGGATGGGTGGCGGCCGGGTCGGCTCGACGCCCGAAGTTCAGGTGCGCGTGCCGGACGGGCCGAACGGAGAGTCGCTCGTCCCCTTCTCGACGAACGGGACCCACGCTCCCTGGGCCGCCGCGTAGTCGACCCGCTGGAGGTCGACGGTGAACGACTTCAGCAGGTCGGACGGCGTCGGCCGGATCGTGATGGCGTAGACGTAGATCCCGAATCCCATGAACTCCGTGATCCGCGCCAGGACCTCCGCGAGGTTCTCCCGGGGGACCGTGACGTGGATCGCCGTCTCGCCCAGGAGGGTCGAGAACTCGTCGACGTCGAACGGCCGCTCGAGCCGGATCAGCGGGGCGGCCGGCGTCGGCGTCCCCGACAGCGGGGTCGGCGGGGCGGTCCCGGCCGGGGCCGGTGCGGGGGGGGCGGCCGGCGCCGCCGCCCGCGGAGCCGGGGGGCCCCGTGGGCTCAACGCCGGGTCCTTGGGGGGATACCGGTCCAGCACCGGGGAGGCCGCCCGCCCGACAAAGCGACGGGTGTCCGGGGCGGTCGGTCGGGGCCGACGGCGGGGACGGGGCGCGGGGCGCTTCGAGCGGCGGGGAGCCATCGGCCGGGGAAGAGCCGGGCGGTCCCTTAAGCTGTCCCGCGGAGGAGGGGGGGCGGCCGGGGGGCGGGGGAACGGAGGCGGGATCGTCGGCCTCCCGGGCATCGTCCGCCGAGGGCCGCCCCCCGGGGTTGTAGCGAAATCGACCGTGTCAATCCCCGTCATGGATGCCCGGTTTTGTCGTCGCGTGGGCGACAGTCGGATTAAGTAGGGCTGAGTGGGTGGAGCCGAACAGCCCGCTCCGAACGGACGGGTCGAAATGAGGTAACAGGAATGCCGGCGCGAGTGATGAAGGAGTTCCAGGCCCCGCGGGGCCTGCCCAGGAAGACGGCTTCCGTCTGCCCCGAATGCATCAAGGTGATCCCGGCGGTCGTCCGGGAGAAGGAAGGGCGCGTCATCATGGAGAAGACGTGCCGCACCCACGGCTACTTCTGGGACATCATCTCGAACGACGTCGACTTCTACCTCCGGATGGAGGTCTACGCCCACGACGGGGTCGGCTACGAGAACCCCTACTACGACAAGTTCCGCGGCTGCCCGACGACCTGCGGGATGTGCAGCCACCACAAGTCCCACACGGGGCTCGCCCTCATCGATCTGACGAACCGGTGCAACCTCAAGTGCCCGGTCTGCTTCGCGAACGCCAACGCCGCCGGCTACGTCTTCGAGCCGACCCGCGAGCAGATCCACTTCATGCTGAAGACGCTGCGGGAGCAGAAGCCGGTCGGCACGGTCGCCGTCCAGTTCTCGGGCGGGGAACCGACCCTCTCGCCGCTGTTCCTGGATGCGGTCTCGATGGCCCGCGACCTGGGCTTCAAGCAGGTGCAGGTCGCCACGAACGGGATCCGCGTCGCCAACGAGCCCGGCTTCGCCCAGGCGTGCCGGGACTCGGGCCTCCACACCCTCTACCTCCAGTTCGACGGGCTGGACGACGAGATCTACCGCAAGGTCCGCGGCGTCCCCCTCCTGAAGGTCAAGCAGAAGGCGATCCAGGCGGCGCGCGAGACGCACTCGCCGGCCGCCGAACTCGCTGCGGGGAAGCCGGACAAGCCGCTCTCCGTCGTGCTCGTCCCGACCCTGGTCGGCGGGTTCAACGAGAAGGAGATCTGGCCGACGGTCAAGTTCGCGATCGACAACATCGACGTCGTCCGCGGGGTCAACTTCCAGCCGGTCGCGCTCACCGCGCGGATCCCCGACAAGGACCGCTTCCAGATGCGGTTCACCCAGTCGGACCTCGTCCGGATCCTCTGCACGGAGGGGCCGTTCGAGAAGTCGGACTTCTTCCCCGTGCCGTCGGTCGCCCCGATCTCCGAGCTCGCCTCGATCATCCACGGCGAGGAGAAGATGACGCTCACGACGCACCCGGGCTGCGGCTGCGCGACGTTCGCCTTCATCTCGAAGGACGGGCAGAAGATCACGCCGCTGCCGCGGTTCATGGACGTCGACGGGTTCTTCGAGAACGTCGAGACGATGATCGAGAAGTACCGGGACGCCCGCTTCGCGCGGGTCCGGACGGCGGTGGCGGGGGCGAAGCTCCTCCACGACGTCGCGAAGTACTTCGACTTCTCGAAGGCGCCGGACGGGGTCACGGAGAAGAACTGCGTCCGCATGATCGCCTCGATCTTTACCGAGGGGAACAAGGAGGCGGTCGCGAAGTTCACCTGGCGGACCCTCTACATCGGGAACATGCACTTCCAGGACGCCTACGACTACGACATCCAGCGCCTGATGCGGTGCGACATCCACTACGCGGTCCCCGATGGGCGGGTCATCCCGTTCTGCTCGTACAACTCGGGCCCGATCTACCGGACGGAGGTCGAGAAGAAGTTCTCGATCCCGATCCCCGACTGGCAGGCGGCGAAGAAGCAGGGCGGCGCCTCGCTGAAGACGATCGAGACGATGGGGATCAACGGCGAGGTCATCGTCGACCCCGAGTACTACAAGGTGCGGGCGCTCAAGGGCGCCCCCGGGATGTCGGCGTAGATCGTCCCCCGCCCCCGCGGCGAACCCCTTCCTCCTTTTCCACCGCCTCCACCCACGGCGGAGGCGCCGCTTCCACGAGGATCCGACCGGGGCGCCGCCACGCCCGGCTCGCGTCGGGGTCGTCGGCCCGGAGCGACGCGACGGCCTCTTCGATCGCCGCCCAGGCCGGCTCAGGATCGAACGCCGGGGTCGCCGAGCGGGGGGTCGCCTCGGGATGCCGCTCCAGCCACCGCCCTCCCGCCTCGATGTGCTTGCACGTCCCGAGGCCGCGCCGGGCAAAGTCGGCGCAGGTGCAGAGGGCGATCGACCGGTCCGGGAACGTCGGAAGGAGGACCCCGTAGGCCGTGCGGTGCAGGGGGTTGTGCACCTCCAGCATCGGGAACGGCGTGCGGCGGAGGAGCCGCACGTCGAGCGGCTCCTCGAGGGCGCGGCTGCGCCGCTCCGCGACGGCCCACGGGTCGTCGTCGGGCGCCGGCCGGGCGGGGCGTTCGAAGGCCACGATCGGGCAGACCCCGCGGGTTTACGGCGCTTCCCCTGGGCGGCCCGTGGCGTTAAGTGCCGGACCCGGTCGCCTCCCGCCGGATGGCCGCGGAACGGGTCGCCCGAAGCCCGCCCCGCCGCCGCCCGCGGCTCTCGCGGCCGGCGCAGGTCGGCCTGGGTCTCCTGTTCACCTTCGTGGGCCTCGCGCTGATCTCCCTCCTGCTGCCCAGCGCCCCGGGAGCCCTCGGGCGGCTCCTGGCGATCGCCGGCGCCGGTATGCTCCTCCTCTGGGTCGGGGGGATCCTGATGGGGGCCGGGAACCGCCCCCCCTCCGCATGAGCGCGCCCCCGTTCCGTCTCGTGACCGTCGACATCGACGGGACGCTCACGACTCTCCACGGCTGGCTCGCGCTGGCCCGTCGGTTCGGCCGGGAGGCGGAGTACCGGAGCCTGATGGGCCGGATCCGCCACGGCCTCGCCGGGGAGGACGAGACGCTCGTGGGCCTGCTCCGCCTCGTCGAGGGAGAGAGTCTCGCCGACGTGGAGGCGGTCCTGGCCGCGACCCCCAAGCTCGCCGGCATCCCCGAGGGGGTCCGGCGCCTCCACGCGGAAGGGCTCGGGGTCGCCCTGCTCACCCACAATCCCCCCTACATCACCGGCTGGTACCGCCGGTTCGCGGGGTTCGACGACGCGGCCGGCCTTACCGGCCGTCAGCCCGTGGGGGTGCGGATCGGCGCTCCCGAGGGGATCCGGGCCGACAAACCCGGCGGGCTCGCCGACCTCTGCGCCCGGGCGGGGGTCCGGCCGGCCGAGGTCGTCCACGTCGGGGACGCCCCCCCCGACGCGGAGATCTTCGCCCGCGTCGGGTTCGGGATCGCGGTGAACGCCGACCGACCGTCGGTGGAGCGGGCCGCCGACCGGAGCCTGCACACCCGGGAGTTCGGGGCGATCGTGGAGACGGTCCTCGATCCGGGCCGTCCCGGCTGAACGGTGCCCCCCCGGCGACCTCGGGGTTCTTATATCGCGGACCCCTCGAACCGGGGACGCAGATGGAGTATGTCGTCCTCTGGGCGTCGCATCCCTCGTGGATGACGCTCCAGTTCCCCCGGAACGTCGCGGAGCTGCTCGGCTACCGCCCGGAGGAGGATGGACCGGCGCGGGACGCGAGCCGGAGCATCTCGTTCCTCGCCCGCGGCCCCGGGGTCGCCCGGGTCGTGGCGACGCACCCCGCCCGGGAGGCGATCGCCGTCGAGACGGTCCGCAGCCGGTTCCTGGCGACGGTCCGGCCGGGGGAGCGGCACGTCTTCTCGCTCCCGAACGCCCTCGTCACGCACCTCGGCCTGCGGGTCACCCAGCGCGGACCGCGGGCCGGGCGCGGGTCGGACGACGGGATCGTCTGGATCGTCCCGGCGCCCGACTACTACGAGTACCGGTCGGTGATGGACCGCGATCGGCCGTGGACGGCCCCTTCGAGCGGGCCGTTCGCCCGGGTCTACGTCACCCGCTCGCTCTACCCGTTCCCGGAGTCGGTCGACCGCCTCGATGCCGTCGAGACGGCGATCGAGGCGGAGTGGCGGCCGGCGATCCGGCTCCTTCAGAAGGTCGCCCGCCCCCGCCGGCAGCTCCCGTAAGGGCGCCCCGCCGGACGCGGCGGTTTTCCGAACTTATTTATAGGTCGCGCTCGAATTGAATCCGTGGTTATGCGCGATGAGTCGTCGGGAACCCCTAGCAAGAGCTCCGGGAAGCGGTACACCCTGCGCAACCCGGTCCCGCTGCGGAGCGAGGAGGACATGACGACCACCCGCTCGGGCCTGCCGACCGACGTCGTCCTCCAGGACCTCTCGGGCCCGGTCGACTTCGACTCGCTCGCGAAGGCGATCCGCCGCTCCGTCGGCCACGACGGGATGCGGCCGGAGGACGCCCGCACGATCGCCTCGCACGTCCTCAACTTCTTCGGCTTCAATCCGAGGATCATCGACAACGTCCTGGAGCCGGACGACCGCGACACGTTCTACATGCTCGAGGACACCGGGATCCTCGAGACGGAGCGGGACGAGACGACCCTCTACGACGGCCGCGAGTGGCGGATCCACTACTGGATGTTCCGCAAGGACCGGATCTTCGACCTCGCCCGGGAGGAGACGGCCGCGATGGCCGCCGCGGGGGAGACGGAGGTCGTCTACTCCTCGAACGCCGCCCGGTCGGGCGGCTTCGCCCTCCCGCACGGCGAGACCGGGACCGGGCTCGCCGACCACGCCGTCTACCACGAGCTCGGCGACGAGATCTGGCTCGAGCGCAAGCAGAACCCGATGCCGTCCCCGACCCCGTCCGCGACCCCCGCCCGCAAGGCCCGCCGGCGCGCCGCCGCCCCCCACCCGGCGCGTCCGGCCCGCCCCGCCCGCTCCCCCGCCCGCTCGGCGTAGGGGTCGCTCCCCCCGGGCGGCCCGGACCGTGCGTCGCCTCCTTCTGCTCGCCCACCGGGTCCCGGTCGACGGGGCGTTCTCCCTGAACGACCTCGCCGGCGGCGCCGGCCGTATGGACGAGATCGCCCGCGCGGTGTCGACGGCGTTCACCCTCTCCCACGATCTCCGCCGCGACACGGAGATGACGGTGCTGTTCGTCGCGGGCGCCCCCGACCGGGCCCGCCGGATCGATCTCGTGGGCGCCCGGCTCCGCCACCTGAACCCGGACGAGCGGTCGACCGCCGCCCTCCTCAAGAACGCGCTCGTGCGGGCCGCCGCCTACCCGCTCCCGTTCGAGTCGTCCCCCGGCCTCCGGATCGGCCCGGTCGAGCCGGCCCGCGCGCTCGCCGAATTCGCCCAACAGCCGGGGGTCGTCTGGTTGACCGAGAGCGGAGCCCCCGTGCGGTCGGCGTGGCCCAACGAGGGCGACTCGGGGGCGATCGTCTCCGACCCGTTCGACCCGACCGAGGCGGAGGCGGCGATCCTGGTCGCGGCGGGGATCCCGCGGGTCTCCGTCGGGCCCCGGAGCCTCCGGAGCTCCCAGGTGATCGACCTGGTCCACGCCGAGTGGGATCGGCACGAGGCGGAGCGGGGGGCGGCGCCGGTCAACGGGCCGGCACCGGCCCGTTCGCCCGCCCCCGGGTCGTGAGGGCGTCGCGGACGGTGCGGGAGCGGAGACCGCCGATGACGGCGGTCAGGCGGACGACCTCGCGGAACTCGGGCCGCACGCGGGTGCCGAAGGCGAGCTGCCGGGGCTCGCCGAGCCGCTGCCGGAAGGCGGTGAGGACCCGGTCGAGCGTCTGGAGCGTCAGGTTCGACCCGCCGTCCAGATGGACGAGGGCCGACGCGCTCGGCGAGAGATGGTAGTCGAGCAGCGTCTCGCTGAGCGCCTGGTGGACGAGCCGCTCGGGCTCGGAGATGTGGTGTTCCCCGACGACGAGGGTCGACAGGCCCGAGAGGCGGAGGTGGCGCTTCAGCGTGGAGAGGTCGACCGAGATCTGCGACGGGTTCTCGATGAGGTCGACGAGGCTCGAGACCATCGAGTGGAGGTAGGCGTTCCGCACCTGGAAGACGCGGTGGATCGGGAGCGTGGCGAAGCGGCGGAGCTTCTCGTTCGCGAGGGCGACCAGGAGACCGCCCATCTGCTCGAGCTCGTCGACGGTCGCCTCGACGTTCTCCCGCCGGCCCGCGTTCGTCTCGAGCTCGACGTGGAACGGCAGGAAGACGACCGGGACCGGGAGCGTGTCGGTGGCGCGGAGGTGCCGGGAGAGGAACGGCAACAGCGCGCTGCCCGTGCCGCCGCCCAGGCCGGCGAGCAGGAAGACGATCTCGAACGGCCGGAGCCGCCGTACGAGCTCCTCGCGGGCGTCCTCGGCCGCCCGTAGGACAACCCCGCGGTCGCCGGCGCTGCCGCGGCCCCGAAGCTCGCGCTGGCCCAGGAGGATCCGCCGCTCGACGCCGGTGGCGAGGAGCTGCTTCGCATCCGTGTTGACGGCGAACGCCTGGACGCCGGGGATCCCGAGGGTGAGGAGGTCCTGGACCGCCTCGCAGCCGGCGCCCCCCAAGCCGACAACGGCGACCGACGGCGTCGCCGCGAGCGACGCCCACTCCTCGACGTTCGAACCGCTCGTCATCGGCCCCCGCTCCCCCGGGTTACGGAGGGGGGGCGCCCTCCGCGGCGAGCGCGCCCCCTTCCCGTCGCGCCGGCCGGGCGGGCGGGTACGGCTCGAGCCGGCCGCGGATGTACTCCCGCACCGCCGAGCGGACGGCGTCGTCGACGCTGACGGAGTTCCCGTCCCGGACGAACGCCTCCAGCCGGCTGTTGTCCTGACGGGAGAGCTCGACCACGACCTTGCGCACGTGCTGCGGCGGGAGGTGGAGCTCGATGTACTGCTCGAGCGCCTCGCGGATCGTGTCCGAGATCGTCGGCGACCCCTTCGCCTCCTGGATCCCCTTGAGCTTCTCGATGAGCTCGGGCGGGATCCGTACGGTGACGCGATCGGAGGTGTCGACCATGTTCGTCAGACAAGTTCCCCAGCTTTGTCTGACGAATGACATATCGCACTGCCGGTATTTGAATCCCTCCGTACGTCCGGACGACGCCGGCCGCACCGGCGAATCCGGGGGGTCCGCCTCCGGGCGCCCGTCGACCCCTCCCGGGAACGACCGATGATTTGACTACCCGGCGGCCCGTCCCGCGAGCCCGTGGGGCTGGTCGAGCTCTTCCTCGCCGTACTCGTCGTCGGCTTCTCTGCGATCAACGCCGGGGTGCCGTTCGCCGCGTGGGGCCGCGCGCGCGACGGCCGATTCGCCCTCCTCGGGGCGGGACATCTCGGGCTGGCGGCGCTCGGGGCGATCTGGGTCTGGGGCGCATGGCCGGGTACGCCGCCCCCCTCCGCCGTCGCCCCGTGGCCGATCCTAGCGCTCGTGCTCGCCGTCGTCCTCCTCTGGTTCGCGGCGACCCTCTGGCGGCCCCGACGCTGACCGATGGACGAGGAGCTCCTCTCCCTCCCGACCCGGCGCCGCCTCTACGAGGCGGTGCGGCGCCACCCGGGGGTCGGGGCCCGCCAGCTCCAGCGGGCGGCGGGGACCGGCTGGGGCGAGACCGTCTACCACCTCGATCGGCTCACCGCCGCCGGCCTCCTGGATCGGGAACGGGCGGTCCACCAGGACCACTACTACGTCCGGAGCGTCCCCGGGGCCGACCGACCGCTGCTTTCCGTCTGCCGATCGCCGTCCGCCCGTCGGTTGCTCCTCGCCCTGCTCGAGCGGCCGGGCGCGACCGTCCCGGAGCTCGGCGGCGCGACGGGCCTCAGTCCGGGCCGGCTGTCGGTCCACCTTCGGCGGTTGGTGGCGACCGGCGTCCTTTCGGCGGGACGGCGCGGCCGGTACCGCACGTTCGCGGTCGTCGACCCCGACCGGGTGGTGCGGGTGCTCACCAGCTACCGCGAATCGTTCGCCGACGCCTGGGTCGAACGGCTCCTCGAGACCTGGGCCGAGCTGTTCCGACCGTGATCGTCGGCCGAGCCGATTCCGCCCTTGGACCAAAAGAGGGGTGAGGCCTCGACGCGGTGGGGGCTGCGAACGATGCGGCCTCCTCGCTCCGACCGGTCCCGGCCCGCCCGCCGCCGCCCGTCCTTGGGTGTCGCGATCGCCCTCGTCGCCGCGGCGCTCGCGCTCGGCGTCCCGTGGGGGACCGCGGCCGGCGCGCCGACCCCGATGAGCTGGAGCAACGGGATCGCCTCCTGCGCGTTCGATCCGAGCGGACCGAATGCGACCGTCGAT
>JAKABH010000031.1:0-8545 GCA_021801925.1 Thermoplasmata archaeon
CGGAGCGTCGGCGCACGGGAGGCGTTCGTCCGCCACGAGGTGAGCCGCGAGGAGGCGGAGCGCCTCTTCGCCCGGAATCCCTACAAGCTCCGCTACATCCGGGATATCCCGCCCGGCGAGACGGTCTCGTACTACGAGACCGGCACCTGGTCCGACCTATGCCGCGGCCCCCATGTCCCCGACACCGGTTGGCTCGCCGGGGTCCATCTGCTGGGCTTCTCGGCGATCACCCCCGAGGGACGCGAGGGGACGGCGCCGCTCCAGCGGATCCGCGGCGTCGGCTTTCCGACCGAGGCGGCCCTCAAGGAGTACCTGCGGCTCCGCGCCGAGGCGGAGGCCAGGGACCACCGTGCCCTCGGCCAGAAGCTCGAGCTGTTCACCTTCTTCGACGAGAGTCCGGGGTTCCCCGCGCTCCTCCCGAACGGCGTGATCGTCCTCCGCGAGCTCGAACGGTTCGTCCGGGAGCACCTGGCCGAGGCCGGCTACGCCGAGGTCCGTACCCCGCTCCTCTGGGCCCAGTCGGTCTACGAGACCAGCGGCCATTGGGCGCACTACCAGGAGAACATGTTCCTGACGGTCGTCGACGACCGTACGTTCGGCTGGAAGCCGATGAACTGCCCCGGTTCGATGCTGATCTTCCGGGCCCGCGCCCGCAGCTACCGCGAGCTGCCGCTCCGCTACGCCGAGTTTGCGCCCCTCCATCGGAAGGAGGCGAGCGGGACCCTCCACGGGCTCACCCGCGTCCGGGAGTTCGTCCAGGACGACGCCCACCTGTTCGTCACCGAGGAGCAGATCGAGCCGGAGATCCGGCACCTCCTCGACTGGATCGCCCGGGCGTTCTCGACGTTCCGCCTCCGCTGGAGCTACGAACTGTCGACCCGGCCGGCCGACTTCCTGGGGGAGCGGGAGGTCTGGGACCGCGCGGAGGCGACCCTCGAACGGATCCTGAAGGCGTCCGGCATCGACTACCGCATCTCTCCGGGCGAGGGCGCCTTCTACGGCCCGAAGATCGACATCCATATTCGGGACAGCTTGGGACGCCCCTGGCAGACCGGGACGATCCAGCTCGACTACCAGATGCCCCTGCGCTTCGGCCTCCAGTACCAGGGCCCGGACGGCCAGCTCCACACCCCCGTGGTCGTGCACCGGGTCATCCTCGGCTCCTTCGAACGGTTCCTGGGGGTCCTCCTAGAACACACCGGGGGTCGGCTCCCCCCGTGGCTGGCCCCGATCCAGGCCCGGGTGCTGCCGGTCACCGAAACGCATATGCCGGCCGCGCGCGGGCTCCTCGACGAGCTCCGCCAGGACGGGCTGCGGGTCCAGCTCACCGGCACGGAAGAGTCCCTCTCGAAGCGGGTCCGCCTCGCCGAGGTCGAGCGGGTCCCGTACCTCCTCGTCCTCGGCGACAAGGAGGTCGCGGGCGAGACCGTCGCCCTGCGCACGCGCGGGAGCCGGGAGGCGGTGGTCCTCACCCGCCCCGAACTGCGCGCCCGGCTCGCGGAGCGGATCCGGATGCGGGCGTTCGAGCCTTAGGGCAAAGGGGGCGCGGCCACCCCGGCGGGCCCGCCCCATGAACCGGGGCCGCGGGCTACGCCGGGTCCGACATCGGATCGTCACCCTGCTCGACGTCGAGCAGGTGCCCCATCCGCTTCCGCTTCGTCTCGAGATACGCTTCGTTGTGCTCGTTCGGAGGGATCACGAGCGGGATCCGACCCACGACACGGACCCCGTGGCGGGTAAGGTCCGCGACCTTCTGGGGGTTGTTGGTCATGAGCTCGATCGACCGGACGTGAAGGGAACCGAGGATGTGCGCCGCCATCGCATAGTCCCGCTCGTCCGGCCGGAATCCGAGCATCAGGTTCGCCTGGACCGTGTCGTAGCCGTCGTCCTGGAGCCGGTAGGCCCGGATCTTGTTCGCGAAGCCGATCCCCCGGCCTTCCTGGCGGAGGTAGATCACGAGGCCCGCCTCCATCTGCCCGATCCGGCGGAGCGATTCGGTCAGCTGGTCGCGGCAGTCGCACCGCAGCGAGCCGATCGCATCCCCCGTGAGGCACTCGGAGTGGACCCGGACCGGGATCGACTCCCGGTCGACGACATCGCCGTGGACGAACGCCGCATGCTCCTTCTGGTCGTGGTTGTTCCAGAACGCGACCGCTTGGTACGTCCCGAACCGGGTCGGCAGATCGGCGATCGCCTCCAGCCGGACGCACGTCGCGGCCCCTCCGCAATCGTGGGTCCGGTTCTCGGCGAGGAGACGGTCGACCGTCTCCTTCGGTATGCTTCCCATTCCGGGCGCTCCTTCCGCGACCCCTACCCACGGAGGTACAAATCAGGCACGGCGAACGGTCTTGGGGGTGGGCACTCGGCGGTGCCGGACGCCCCGGTCGGAGCCCGGTATCTCCCCGCGCCCGAGCGGCGGGTCCGAAGGAGTCGCCTTCGGGACGAGGAGCCCCCGGGGCTCGGGACAGCCCGACGGCGCCGACCGACCGGTCCGGAGCGCCGCCTCCTCGGGTCGAGCGGTGGGCAACGTGTCGGCCGCTAGAGCGGGGTTTATGTAGAGGGAGCGTCGAGCCTACGGTCGTGGATCCGGCGCAGGAGGTCGCCCTCTTCTATGCCCTCCCGATCGCGCTTTGGCTTTCGCTGCTCCTCATCCTCCTCCGGACCTGGACGGCCCATCGCCTCGAAGAGAGCCTTGCCTACCTCATCTACATCCGCGAGCGGAAGCTCCGGTTCGTCCTCCTGTTCGCCGGGGTCGCGCTGACGCAGATCGTCAACGCCACCAACCGCCTCCTGAGCATCTTTCTCGGCCTCTCCGGTCCCGGAATCGTCGCCGTCAGCATCACCGCGGAGGCGGCGGGCGGGTTGCTGGTTGCCCTGATCGGCTGGAACCTCCTCTGGCAGGCGCCCCGCCAGATCGGGCGGGAGACGGTCCTCGACGTCTCGGAGCCGATGGCCTACGCCCTCGGCGTGGTCGACCGCGCCGAGCGCGGCGACGAGGTGCGCTAGGTCGACCCGCCGTCAGCCGTGCCGTCGGCGCCGGGCCTCGATGCGCGCGGAAAGGTAGAGGGTCTCGACCTCGGAGCTGATGCTCTGGTGGGCGTGGCGGAGGTGGTCCCGCATCCGGGCCAGTTCGATCGGCTGGCCGCAGATGTGACAACTCACCCGCGTCCGTCGGGACGAGGTGTCCCGGAACCCGACCCCTTGCACGGTGCCGTCGGGACCACTCCAGCGGTCCGTATATTCATACCCCACGCCCGAACCGCACCCCGCGGGGGTGCCGGTTCCGGGGACCGACCTCGTCCGAGGCTGCCGCGGCCCGCCGACCTTCGCGGAGGGCATCGACCCGCCGTTCGCGTCCTGCGGGGTCGGCGGCTCTCCGAGGGCCGGGGCAGGTAGGATTTAATTACTAGGCCCATTCAGCGGACCCAACACCAAGAGGGAACCGACCATGGGTCTGTCAACGTTCGACCTCGAGATCCTGATCCTGCTGGCGTCGCTGCTCGGCCTGGGCTACGCCGGCGTCCAGACCGCGCTCGTCCTGCGCGAGCCGGACGGCGACGACCGGATGCGCGAGATCGCGGGGGCGATCCGGGAGGGGGCCGTCGCCTTCCTCCGCCGCGAATACACCCTCGTCCTCATCGTGGCGGTCGTCCTCGCCGTCATCATCGCCTTCGCCTTCGGGATCACGGGCGCCGGCCCGAAGCTTGCGGTCGGCTTCATCGCGGGCGTCGCGGGGAGCGCGCTCGCCGGGGCGGTCGGCATGCTGGTCAGCGTCCGCGCGAACGTCCGGACCGCGGCGAAGGCGCGCGGCGGCAGCCTCGGCGACACGATGGCGTTCGCGTTCCGCGGCGGCAGCGTGACGGGCCTCTCGGTCGCGGGCCTGGCCCTCCTGGAGCTCGTCGTGTTCTACTGGGCGTTCGGAGGCGACGTCACGAGCATGATCGGGCTCCTCTTCGGCGCCTCCCTCATGAGCCTCTTCGCCCGCGTCGGCGGCGGGATCTACACCAAGGGCGCCGACGTCGGGACCGACCTGGTCGGCAAGGTCGAGGCCGGCATCCCCGAGGACGACCCTCGGAACCCGGGGGTCATCGCGGACAACGTGGGCGACAACGTCGGCGACTGCGCCGGCATGGCCGCGGACCTGTTCGAGACGTATGTGGTGACCGCGTTGGCGGCGATGCTCCTCGCCTACCTCATCGGCAACGTTGCGGGGGCGACCAAGATCCTCCAGATCTTCCCGAACGCGGTCCTCTACCCGCTCCTCGTCTGCGCGTGGGCGATCGTCGCCACGATCCTCGGCACCTTCTTTGTCCGGATGGGGGCGAAGGGGACGATCATGGGGGCGCTCTACCAAGGCCTCGCGGCGACGACCGCGTTCGGGATCGTGGGGCTCTATCTCCTCGACTACTTCTTCATGAACGCGAACGTCGGGATCTTCGTCGCGACGGTCGTCGGCCTGGTCGTCATGATCCTGATCGTGCTCGTCACCGACTACTACACGAGCGCCAAGTACGGCCCGGTCCACAAGATCGCGGAGTCAGCCCAGGCCGGTGCCGGCCCCACCGTCATCGCGGGCCTGTCGGTCGGCCTGGAGTCGGCGTGGATCCCCGGGCTCGTGATCGTCGCGGGGAGCCTCGGCGCCTACGCCGCGGCCGGCTGGTACGCCGGCACCTCGCACCTCGACATCTACATCGGGCTCTACGGGATCGGCCTCGCCGCCGCGAGCATGCTCTCGGTGACGGGGATGATCATCTCGATCGATGCGTTCGGCCCGATCACCGACAACGCCGGCGGCATCGCCGAGATGGCGAAGCTCCCGGAGCAGGCCCGGGCCATCACGGACCCCCTCGACGCGGTCGGCAACACGACCAAGGCGATCACGAAGGGGTATGCGATCGGCTCGGCGGTCCTGGCGGCGCTGGCCCTCTTCGCGGCCTACACGTTCGCCGCGGCGAACAGCTGGGGAAAGAGCTGGACCTCGTTCACGAGCCTCCTCGACCTCTCGGAGCCGCTCGTCGTCGCGGGGCTCGTGATCGGGGCGATCCTGCCGTTCTTCTTCACCTCGTTCCTGATGAACGCCGTCGGCGTCGCCGCCGAGAAGATGGTCTTCGAGATCCGCAAGCAGTTCCGGGAGATCCCGGGCCTGCTCCAGGGGACCGCGAAGCCGCTCTACGGGCGGTGCGTCGACATCGTGACGGTGACCGCGATCCAGCAGCTCGCGGTGCCGGCCCTGATCGCGGTCGTCACCCCGCTCGCGGTCGGCTTCCTGCTCGGGCCGGTCGCCCTCGCGGCGCTCCTGCTCGGGACGATCGTCGCCGGGTTCCCGCTCGCGCTCATGATGACCACGGGGGGCGCCGCGTGGGACAACGGGAAGAAGTACATCGAGACCGGTCACTTCGGCGGGAAGCACTCCGACGCGCACAAGGCCGCCGTGGTCGGCGATACCGTCGGCGACGCGACCAAGGACACCGCCGGCCCCGCGATCAACCCGCTCATCAAGGTCGTCAACACGATCTCGATCCTCTTCATCGCCCTGATCGTGGCCCACTCCGTGATTCCGATCTGAGGCGCGGCCTTCCGCGGGGGCGCGGGGGTTCCCGTGAGCGGAGGGGAACCGTCCGCCCCCGGGGCAGGAAGCGCCCCGGCCGGGCGCTGGCGAGGCGGCCGTCCAACCGTACGGCGCGGTGGTACGGCCTCCGGGAACGACCCGTTCGGGAACGGGGCCCCGCGGCCGGGATCGGCCCGCCCGGTCAGGCGTAGTGGCTCAGGCTGGAGCGGTCCTTCTTCGCGGCTTCGCTGGCCTCGCCGCGCTCTTCACGGCGGCGCTCCTTCTCGCATTCGTCCTCGGTCACCCAGCGGAACTCCATCTCCTCCGGGTGATCGTGGGCCATGAACGCGCCCGCTTCGAACGCGTTGGCGATCAGGTCCTCGAGGTTCTCCGCGTCGTTCCCCTCGAGCCGGCCGGCGGTGCGCCAGTACCAGTCGGGCGCCTTCCCCGCGGCCTCGAGGTACTCGGTGATGAGATCGTAGATCGAGGTGCGATCGTCGGTGAGCCGGACGTGCACGTGCCGGTCCGATTCGGTCGACTGGGGCGCGCTGGCCTCCGCCGGGGACATGGGCCGTTCAGTTCGGGGCCCGCTATAACCCCTCGGACGCACCGGGAGCCCCGTACGGGGCGCCACCCTTCAAATCACCCGGTGGCGTAGGGGCCGGGACCATGGGCACTCCCGGCGACGCCGTGAACCCGCCTCCCCCGGGCGCGATGGGCCGCAACCAGCGGTACGTCTACCTGGTCGCCCGCCTGCGGGGCCGGCAGATCACGATGGAGGAAGCGACCGAGCTCTTCGCGTTCATGGAGTCGGCCGTGAACCGGGCCGAAGCCGCCCGCCTGACAGCGGTTGCGATGGCGAATGCCGGCGCCGGCGCTCCCCCGACGATGCCGGCCCCCCCGCCGCCGCCCCCGGCGGGGGCCGCGGTCGGCTTCGGGGACGAGTTCCTCATGATGACCCTGCTGACGATGGGGGCGAACGCCGGCCTCTTGGCGGCGATCACCCGTCGGATGCAGGAAGGGCCGCGGCCCGCGTCCCCGTCGTCGCCCGCGAACCCCGCGACGAAGTAGGCCCGGCATGCCGCCCGAGCCGCTGGTCTTCGCCCATCTGGCCGACGCCCACGTCGGCGCCTGGCCGCGGAACCCCGAGTTCCGCCGACGGCTGCGCGACGGGGTGCTCGGGGCGATCCGCGTCGCCGCGGAGCGCGGTGCCGAGTTCCTCCTGATCTCGGGGGACCTGTTCCACACGCCCGTGCCGGAGCCGGCCGAGGTGGCTCCGATCGCGGCCGCCCTCCGCCGGTTCGGGGCGGGGGGCCGGAGGATCTACGCGATCTACGGTTCCCACGACTACGTCGCCCACCGGACGAGTTGGTTGGATGTCCTCAGCGAGGCGGGGGCCTTCGTTCGGGTCGCCCCCGAGAACGTCCGGCCCGAAGGGGAGCGGTGGACCCTGCCGTGGGTCGTTGACGGGCCGACCGGCGTCCGGATCGCGGGCGTCTCGGGCCGCTCCCACGGACTCGACCGGGAGTACTACGGATCGATGGACTCCCGACCGTTCGCCGCCGAGCCGGGGTTCCGTATCTTCCAGTTCCACGCCGCCGTGGAGGAATACCTCCCCGATCACCTGCGCCGGCACATCCGCGGGATCCGCCGGGAGGACCTGCCGGCGGGGGTCGACTACTACGCCGGCGGCCACATCCACTTTACCTACGTGGGCGAGGGGCCGGGCGGGGGGCCGCTCGTGAACCCCGGGGCCGTCTTCGGCACGAGCCGCACCGATGTCGAGAACGGGGAGGCGGGCCGGACCCACCGGGGCGTCGTGATCGTTACCGTCCGCGACGGGAAGGCGGTCCCCGAGTTCGTCGACACGACGGTCCCGGGGGGGATCCTACCGATCGACATCGACGTGACGGGCGTGCCGCCCGGGTCGATCCCCGACCTGGTCGCTCGGCGGGTCGAGGAGGCGGCGGCGGCCCCCGGCACGATCGTGATGTCCCGCCTCACGGGCGAGAGTTCGGCCGGGGTGCCGAGCGGGCACGATTTTGCCGCGCAGCGCGAAGCCCTCCGCGCGAACGGGGTCGAGCTGCAGGTCGACAGCTCCGCGCTCCTCGTGGGGGACGGGCGCGAGGGCGCCCTCGTGCCGGAGAGCGCCGTCGAGGCGGAAGAGACGGGACGGCTCCTCGAACCGGGCGCCGCCCCGCCGGCCTGGCTCCTCGAAGGGGACGGGGCCGGCACGGTCCGCGAGTTGCTCACGGAGCTCGGCACCCCGAAGGAGGAAGGGCAGTCGAACCTCGACTACGCCCAGCTCCGGCGAACGGGGGCGCGCCGGATCCTCGGGGTCCCGTCGGTCGGAACCGACTAGGAAGGCACCGTGGAACTGCGCCGTATCGAGGTCCAGAACATCCGCAGTTACGAGACGGCGACGCTCGACCTCGGTCCGGGGACGACCCTTGTCGTGGGGGACGTCGGCTCGGGCAAGACCAGCCTCCTCTATGCGGTCGAGATGGCGCTGTTCGGCACCGCCGAGGTCGACGCCACCTATCTTATCCGGCACGGGGCCGGGGAGGCGAGCGTCCGGGTCGTCTTCGACGACGACGGCCACGCGGTGGAGATCGAGCGCCAGTTCCGGCGGGTGAAGAAGCGGGGTCGGGAGGGGTTCGAGCCCGGCCGGCTCACGTTCCGGGTGGACGGCGCCGCGACCCAGTACTCCGCGACCGAACTCCGGCAGCGGGTGATCGAACGGCTCGGCTTCCGGGACAACCCGAACCCGCGGGCCCATTCCGATGTCTGGCGGTGGGCCGTCTACGTTCCGCAGGAGCAGATGCGCGAGATCCTGGCGGCGCCCCCGCTGGAGCGACTCGCCACGGTGCGTCGGGCGCTCGGGGTCGAGCGCTACCACCTCGCCGCGGAGAACGCCAAGGAAGTCGCCCGGGATCTCCGGCAGACCTCCACCGCCCTCCGCGGCCAGGCCGCGACGCTCCGCGACTACGCCGACGA
>JAKABH010000031.1:8645-16844 GCA_021801925.1 Thermoplasmata archaeon
ACGTTCGGCGCGGACGGAATTGGAGGCGCGCCGGATCGCCTGGGAGGCCCACGCCCGGGAGCGGGCCGCGTGGGAGGCGCGGGCGGCGCGGCGTCGCACGATCGAGTCGGCCGCCGCCGCGCGCGACGCCGCCCGGCTCGACACCGAGCGCCGCCTCGCCGAGATCTCCGAGAGCCTCGCCGCGGCGGCTCGGGAGGTCGAAGCCCGGAGGATCCCCCCGGACGTGCTGCGGGCCGCGAAGGAGGCGCGGGCGGCGGCCGAGGAGGCCCACCGGGCCGCGTCGACCGCGGTCGAGGAGGCCCGACGGGCGATCGACCGCAGGAGCGCGCTCGCCGACCGCCTTAACCTCCTGGCCGAGGAGGACGCCCGGCTGGCGTCGGAGCTCCGCGACATCGGGGAGCGGGCCGCCGCGCGGAGGGCGCAGATCGCGGAGGGGCGGGAGCGTCTCGAGACGGAACCCGCCCGGCGCGCCGAGCTGGCGGCCGCGGAGGGCGAGCGGGAGCGGGCCGAGCGGGCCCGCCTCGCCCAGATCGAGGGGGTCGCCCGGCTCGGCGAGCGGGTCGAGGAGGCCCACCGCCGGGCCACGCGCGCCGAGGCGGCCGCCGCCGAGCGGGACCGCCTGACCCGGGAGGCCGAGACGGTCGAGTCGAAGGCGGTGTGGCTCGCGACGGCGTTCCACGACGCGGTGTTGACGATGGAGAAGCGCGTGCTGGAGCAGGCGCAGGCCGACTTCGAGCAGACGTTCCGCCGATACTTTGCCGCCCTGATGGGGGACCCCGACCTCGTGGCGGTCACCGACGCCACCTTCTCTCCCTCCGCCGAGATCCGGGGCGTCGCCACCCCCGCCGAGGCGCTGAGCGGCGGGGAGCGGACGAGCCTCGCCCTCGCCTACCGGCTCGCGCTCTCCCGGGTCGTCCGGGCGCTCGGGCACCTCCGCCTCGACACGCTCCTGTTGGACGAGCCGACGGACGGGTTCTCGCCGGAGCAGGTCGGCAGCATGGGGGAGCTCCTCGAGCGGCTCGAACTCCCCCAGGTCGTGCTCGTCTCCCACGAACGGGAGCTCGAATCGATCGCCGACCGCGTGGTCGTCGTCGAGAAGACGGAGGGAACGTCCGTCCTCCGGGAGTCGGGGCGGGGGGACGTCGGCCCCCCGGACGGGGCCGCCCCGACTACCGGATGAGCCCGTCGAACGTCGCGGGGTCGAACGGCGCCCGCTGCGCGACCTCGAGGTTCTCCGACAGGTGCTCGGGGCGCTTCTGGCCGAGGAGCGGCCCGAGGGTGCCCGGGGCCGAGCGGGCAAACTGGATCGCCGTCTGCGCGGGGGTGAGGCCGTCCCGTGTCGGTCCGTGGACGGCGAGCCGGCCCTGGAGGAGCGGCACGCTGGTGAACGCCCCGAGGCCGAGGCGGTGCACCGCCTCGAACACCGTGCGCCGCTCCGTGCCGACCGCCTGCGTCCGCGCGATCGCCGCTTCGGGCATCGTGAGGTTGAACGGGAACTGGACGAACCGGAACCCGTGCGACGGGCCGCCGACCCGTTCGGCCAGCCGCACCGCCCGTTCGAGGTCGAAGTGGTCGGGCGAGGCAGGCGGAGAGCGGAGACACTCCCAGGTGGCGAGCCCGTAGCTGCCGAGCGAACCGGCCGCGCGGAACCGTTCTAGCGTTTCGAACGCCCGCTCCAGCCGTCGGTCGAATTCCGCCGCGCCGACGACCGGTAACTGGGCATCGGCCGCATTGTGCAGATAGAGCAGATCGACGGTCTCGAGCCCCAGGTTGCGGCGGCTCCGGGCGAACTGGTCTTCGAGATACCGCGGGGCCATGGCGTGCGCGCCGTCGACCAGATCGGCCGGGTCCAGGATCCCCGGGTCGACGAGCTCCCGGCGGACCCACTCCGCCGGCGGGAGCCCGGCCTCCCCGTCCGGAGCGAGGTAGCCGATCTTGGTCGCCACGAACACCTCGTCCCGCCGCACCGTTCCGCGCTCGACCAGTCGCGCCAGCGCCCGGCCGACGCTTCGCTCCGCCCGCTGGAACCGGTAGTTGATGGCCGTGTCGACGACGTTTGTCCGGCCGCTCCCGACGGAGTTGGAGACCGCCTGCTCGACCCGGAGGTCGGTGGGGGCGTCCGCGGCGCCGAGGTACGTGCCGAGCCCGAGGGAGGAGAGGCGTACGCCGCCGGGCGCCGAGCGGAAGTGCTCGGGGACGATCCGCCCGGCCCGGACCGCCCGGTCGGCAAACCGCCCCGTCCCCGTCTCGCTCGCCCGGCCCGGCGTCAGGTCCATGTCCCGGACGGTACCACCCCCTCAAAACGGGTGGGGTCGAGAGGCAAAAATCCAGCCGATCGCTCGGACGGCGGTCCCTACCGGCCCGGCGAGGGGTTCATATCCCGGTAATCCCCCCCTCTTCGCGGCGGCCGCCCGATGCTCGCCCTTTCGATTGCAGGTACCTCGCTCTTCCTGCTCCTCGCGGGTCTCGCCCTCCTCATCGCCGTTGGGGCGGACACGATCGGACAGCGGTTCCGCATCCCCGACCTGATCTGGCTGATCCTTTTCGGGATCGTCGTCGGGCCGGTCCTCGGCTGGATCGGGCGTTCGGCGATCCTCGGGGTCGCCCCGGTCGTCGGCACGGCCGTGCTGGTGGTGATCCTGTTCGACGCCGGGCTCGACCTGCGCGCGGCCGTCCTGCGCCCCCTCCTCGCCTCCGCCGTGGCGTTCTCGGTCGTCACCTACTTCGCGAGCGTGGCGATCGCCACGGTTCTCGCCGATCTCTTCCTGTTCCCGGACGATCCGCTGCTCTCGCTGTTCTTCGGGGCTGCCCTCGGCGCCACGTCGGGCGCGGTCGCGATCCCGATCGCCAACCGCATGGGGCTCGCCAGCGCCCTGCGGGGCTTCGTCCATCTCGACGCGGCGATCGAGGACGCCGTCGCGATCGTCGTGACGTCAATCCTGCTGCTCCTGGTCGCCCCCGGCGGGGGGGCCTCCTCCCTCGACGTGATCCTGGTGGTCACCCTGCCGATCCCGGTCGGGATCGTGGTGGGGGTCGCCGGCGGCATCGTCTGGCTCCTCACGCTCTCCCGATGGCAGCGGCGGGCCTACGCCTCGCTCGCCACCCTCGGCTTCGTCCTCGCGATCTACAGCGTCGCCGAGGCGCTCCACGGCTCCGGCATCCTGGCGGCGCTGCTGGTCGGCATCACCATCGCCAACGCCCCGCTTCTCCACCGGCTCGCCCGGTGGATCCGCGTCATCGACGTCCACGAGTCGCTCCGCGAGGTCCAGACCGATCTCGCGTTCATGCTGCGGGCGCTGTTCCTCTTCTTCCTGGGGGCGCTCGTGGAGCTCCGCAACCCCGGCCTTCTCCCGCTGCTGGTCATCGGGGTCCTGTCGCTGGTCCTCCTCGCCCTCCGATATGGCTTCGCGAGCATCCTGGCCGGCCGGCACCGCATCGAATTCGCCTGGAGCTCGGTCATCGGCGGGGTCGGGGGCCGCGGCCTCACCTCGGCCGTGCTGCTGCTCCTCCCGCTCGGCATCGTCGCCGGCGCCGACCGGCTCTTCCTCCCCGGGGTGCTCACGATCGTCGGCACGGACGTGGTGATGACCCTGTGGATCTCGCTCGCCCCCGTTCCCAAGGATCCCCCGCGGGGCCCTGGCCCGACGACCGGGGTGCGGCCGTGGTCGGTCCTCGAGGAGGCCGCGACGAACGACGACGGACGGCCGCCGCTGCCGGCCGTGGGCCCGCGGGGCCGTCCGCCCGAGACGGTTTAATCGACCCCCGCCTAGGCGGCCCGCCGATGCCGCGCCGCAAGTACGGACGGCTCCGCAAGCCGATCCCGCCGCTCCAGCGGGAGAAGTGCCGCCTCTGCCGGCTGGGGCGGCCGTGTCCGTTGCATCCGCGGGAACCGGCCGCCTCCGCCTAAGCTCACGGGCGCGGAATGGCCGTCCGGCCGGGCATGTTCACTCGGCCTTCGCCCGCGGCGGGCGTCGGCCGACCAGCAGCGGGGTCGCGACGCGCTCGTGGAACCGGTCGGCGACGTGGCCGAGCCGCTCCACGACCTCCGCATCGAGTCGGCCCCGCGCCTTCCCGAGGGCCGCCTCGAGTCCGAACCGCGCCTGCTCCCAGCGGTAGAGCGCCTCGGGATAGGCGGCCTCGTAGAGGAGGGAGGTGCCGCCGGCCGACCGCTTGGGGGGGTGGCCCAGGAGCCGTTCCTTCACGGCGTCGTAGAACCGGGTCCCGGGGACCGGCACGGCGATCGAGACCGAGTACTCCTCGGGAGAGAACCGGCGGAACAGCCGGAGGGTCGCCTCGATGTCCTCCAGCGTCTCCCCGGGGTAGCCGAGCATCAGGAACCAGAACTGGCGGATCCCCTCGGCTCGGAGCGCCGCCGCGGTCCGCTCGACCTGCGCCAGCCGGGTGCCGCGGTTCATGAGATCGAGCATCTTCTGCGAGCCGGATTCGACCCCGACGTAGACCCGGGCGAGACCGGCCGCGCGGAGCCGGTGGAGCAGGTCCGGCTTGAGCAGGTCGACCCGGGCGAGGCACTCGAACTGGATCCGCAGATCGGCCCGCTCGAGGCCGTCCAGCAGCCGCTCGATCCACGGTCGGGAGATCCCGAAGACGTCGTCGCAGAAGCGGATGTAGTCGACGCCGTACCGCTCCTTCAGGGCCCGGAGCTCGGCGATCACCCGCTCGGGCGACTGCTGGCGGAAGTTCCGGCCGAAGGTCGGTTTCGAGCACCACGAGCAGTCGAACGGGCAGCCGCGGGACGTCAGCACGGCCATCCGGCGTTCGCCGGTCCGCTTCTCCCACTCGCCGAGGTAGCGGTCCATGTCGAGGAGGTCCCAAGCGGGGAGCGGGAGCGAGTCGAGCTCCGGGAGGAACGGGCGCGCATGGCCCCGGACCGTCCGTCCTCCCCGCCGCCCGACCGTCCCCGGCCGTCCGACGGCCTCCTCGCCGCGATGCCGCGCCCGGGCGACGTCGACCAGGGTGCCCTCCCCCTCACCCGTGACGACCAGGTCGAAACCGGCGTCGAGATAGAGCTCCGGCCGCGTCGCCGAGTCGGGGCCCCCCGCGACGGAGAAGACCCCGGCCGTCCGGGCGATCGCCGCGATCTCCCCGGACCGGGCGACGGTAAGGGTCTTCGTGTGGACCCCCAGGACCGTGGGCCGGAACGCCCGCACGGCGGCGGCGACGGGGGCGGTGTCCCGCTCGAACGTCAGGTCGACCATCCGCACGTCGCACCCCTCGGCCCGGGCGTAGGCGCCGAGCTGGAGGAGCCCGAGGGACGGGTAGAGCTCGACCGACTTCCGTTCCATCGGGTCCTCGCGGGCGAGGTACGGGTCGACGAGGAGCACCCGGGGGCGGCCGCCGTCAGGCATGGGGCCCCCGGAGGCGCACCGGGCGGCCGCCCGAGATCGCCCCGACCGGGCAGTACGGGACGCACCAGCCGCAGTCGGTGCAGTTCGGAAGGACCCGGAGTTCCGTCAAGGTCAGCTCCATCGCGTTGGGCGGACAGACCCCGGTGCAGAGGCCGCAGAGGACGCAGACGTCCGGGTCGACGGTTACCACGGCCGCTCGCCTCCCCGCCGGCGGGGGGCCACCCGACCCGCGCCGCGATCCATGCGTTCCTTCTCCCTATCCGGGGCTGCCGGCGTACTCGGGATGCAGCGCCTTCCCGAGCGCCACGAAGCCGGTGAGGGCGCACTTCACCCGGGCCGGCGACAGGGGGATCCCGAGCAGGCCGAACACGTCGTCGCGGGTCATCTGCTTCGCCTCGGCCACCGTCTTCCCGGCGATCGCATCGGTGAGCATCGAGGCGCTCGCCAGGCTGATGGCGCAGCCGTCGCCCTCGAACCGGACCTCCTCGATCCTCTCCTGAGCGGCGTCGAGCTTGAGCCGGAGGGTGATGTGGTCGCCGCAGAGCGGATTCGACTCCTCGCCCGTACGGTCGGCGCCGTCCAGCGGGCCGAAGTGGTGCGGCGCCCGGTAATGCTGCAGGATGATCTCCTGGTACATGTCATACGCCATCTCGACCGGTCCGGACCCGTTCACCCGCCGCCGTTCCGACGCACGCCGACCTACTAAACGACTTCCGAGCGCGCGCCGCGACGGCGGACGCACCCCCGAGCGGCGGCGCGGTCGAGCCCAAGGGGGTTTGGCCCGCCGGGGCCGGCCCGCGCCGGGCCCCGGGGCCTCGGCTTCGCCTCAGCGACGGAGGTCGAAGCGGTCGGCCTCCATCACCTTCCGCCACGCGGCCACGAAGTCGGTGACGACCTTCTCCGAACCGTCCTGCGCCCCGTAGACCTCGGCGAGGGCGCGCAGCTCGGCGTTCGCCCCGAAGACGAGGTCGACCCGGGTCGCCGTCCACTTCGCCGCACCGGTCGCCCGGTCGGTCCCCGAGAATACGTTCTCGTCCGCGGTCGGGGTCCACTCGGTCCGCATGTCGAGCAGGTTCACGAAGAAGTCGTTCGTGAGCGTCTCGGGGCGGGTCGTGAGGACGCCGTGGGGGGAGCGGCCGTGGTTCGCCCCGAGCACGCGCATCCCGCCGAGCAGCACCGTCATTTCGGGCGCGGTCAGCGTCAGCAGCTGGGCGCGGTCGATCAGCAGTTCCTCGGCGGGGACGTCGAAGCGCGCTTTGAGGTAGTTGCGGAACCCGTCGGCGACCGGCTCGAGGTAGCCGAACGATTCGGGGTCGGTCATCGCCTCGCTCGCATCGGTGCGGCCGGGCGCGAACGGCACGGTCGTCGGGTGGCCGGCGGCCTCCGCCGCCCGCTCGACGCCGACGTTCCCCGCCAGGACGATCAGATCGGCGAGGGAGATCCGCTTGCCGCCCGCGGCGGAGGCGTCGAACGCGTGCCGGATCCCTTCGAGGGCCGCGAGGACCTTGGCGAGGCGGGCCGGCTCGTTCACCGGCCAGTCCTTCTGGGGGGCGAGCCGGATCCGGGCCCCGTTCACGCCGCCCCGCTTGTCGGAGCCGCGGAACGTCGCCGCGGCGGCCCAGGCGGTCGAGACGAGCTCGGAGACGGAGAGCCCCGAGGCTCGGATCCGTCCCTTGAGATCGGCGACGTCCCGGGCGTCGACCAGCGGGTGGTCGACCGGCGGGACCGGGTCCTGCCAGATCAGCTCCTCCTTCGGCACCTCGGGGCCGAGGTAGCGGGAGCGGGGTCCCATGTCCCGGTGGGTCAGCTTGAACCATGCGCGGGCGAAGGCGTCGGCGAATTCGTCGGGGTGCGCCCAGAAGCGGCGCGAGATCTTCTCGTAGATCGGGTCGAACCGCAGCGCGAGGTCGGTGACGAGCATCGTCGGCGCGTGCCGGATCGCCGGATCGAATGCGTCCGGGATCGTCTTCGGCTCCCCCTTGGCCCGGAACTGGTAGGCGCCGGCCGGACTCTTCGTGAGCTCCCATTCGTAGCCGAAGAGGTTCTCGAAGAAGCCCATCCCCCACTTCGTGGGAGTCGTCGTCCAGGTGACCTCGGGTCCGCCGCCGATCGCGTCCGGCCCGACCCCGGAGCGATACCGGCTCTTCCAGCCGAGACCCATCTGCTCGATCGGGGCCGCCTCCGGCTCGGGACCGACGAGCTTCGGATCCCCCGCGCCGTGCGTCTTGCCGAAGGAGTGGCCCCCGGCGATGAGCGCGACCGTCTCCTCGTCGTTCATCGCCATCCGCTTGAACGTCTCCCGGATGTCGCGGGCGGCCGCCACCGGGTCGGGCTTGCCGTTCGGCCCTTCCGGGTTCACGTAGATGAGCCCCATCTGGACCGCGGCGAGAGGGTGCTCCAGGTCGCGCTCGCCGGAGTAGCGCTGGTCGCCCAGCCACGTCGCCTCCTTCCCCCAGTAGACGGATCCGTCCGGCTCCCAGACGTCCGTCCGCCCGCCCCCGAAGCCGAACGTGCGGAATCCCATCGCCTCCAGGGAGACGTTCCCCGCGAGGACGATGAGGTCGCCCCAGGAGATCCGGCGGCCGTACTTCTGCTTCACCGGCCAGAGCAGGCGACGCGCCTTGTCGAGGTTCACGTTGTCCGGCCACGAGTTCAGGGGGGCGAACCGCTGCTGGCCGGTGCCGGTGCCGCCGCGTCCGTCGCCCACGCGGTACGTCCCGGCGGCGTGCCAAGCCATCCGGATGAAGAGACCCCCGTAGTTCCCGAAGTCGGCGGGCCACCACGGCTGACTGTCGGTGAGGACCGCCCGCAGGTCGCGCTTGAGGGCAGGGAA
>JAKABH010000031.1:16944-19104 GCA_021801925.1 Thermoplasmata archaeon
TCGCCGGCTCCACCCCGACGGACCGGGCCGGCAGCAGGTCCGGCGCCGGGCCCGGACGCACGCCGCCCCTACCGAACATGATCTCGAGGAACGGGGACCGGGCTCGGGCCATGGCGCTCGATCGGGGGCGGGCGTTCCGGGGATTGGTCGCCCCGGGGCCGCGGCCCCCGAAGTTGGAAGGTGATCGTACGTTCGCACGCCGGCGCCCCCTAGCGGAACTCAACGCCGCTCCCCCTCGACCTTATAAACACCCCGCGGTGTGTAAATCCGATGGCGGCGGCGGTGCCCCGGTTCGACGAATGGCTGCCGCTCGAGCGGGCCGAACGGCTCGGTCGGGCGCTCTCGGATCCCCCCGAATTCGCCCGGCTCCGGCGCGAAGCGCAGGAGCGGTTCCGTTCGCTGCCGATCGAGCCGAACCCGCTCTACCGAGGGTACGGCTACTTCACCGACGTCGACCTGGCCCGCATCGACCCCGAGGCGACCGGCGCCCCGGCCCCGGTGCCTCCGGCCCGGCCCGGTTCGATCCGCATCGTCCACGACGTAGCGGGCACCCGCGCCGAGATCCCCGAGGCGCTGGTCGCCGCGGGGATCCGCTTCTACCCGCTGACGGAGATCTGGCGCCGGGGCGGGGAGCTCCTCACGTCGTTCCTCCGGGGGAACGACCCGCCCGTCGACAAGCTCCACGCCCTCGCCACGGCGACCCTGAACCGGGGCTACCGGCTCGAGATCCCGGACGGGCTCGCGGCCCCGGTGCGGCTCCAGGAGCTGTCGATCCTCTCGGTACCCAATGAGGCGCTGTCGCTCCGCCGCTCGATCCGGGTCGGGCGGGGGGCGCAGTTCCTCGGCACGGAGGAGGTGTTCGCCGGCCCGACCGGATCGGAGACGGCCCGATGGTACGCCTCCGGCATCGATCTCGACCTCGCGGACGGGGCAAAGGCGGTCGTGCTCGGCGTCCACGCCCCCGATCTCAAGACCGTCTCCGTCTACCGCCGCACCGCGACGACCGGGGCCGGCGCCCGCCTCGCCTGGATCTGGAACGGCCTCGGCGGGTTCCGGACGAAGGTCCGCAACCACACCGACCTTCTCGGCAACGGCTCGAACGTCGACGATCTCCAGACGTTCTACGGCCGTGGGGAGCAGGCCTACGATAGCGCGGTCGACCTGACCCACGTCGGGCTCGACACGAACGCGCGGTCGATCACGCGCGGCGTCTTCGACGACCGGGCCCGCGGCATGAGCCGGGGGCTCGTCCGGATCGAGGCGAGCGCCCGGAAGACGATCAGCTACATCTCGGAGCACGCGATGCTGCTGTCGAAGGGGGCCCGCTCCGACACGATCCCGATCCTCGAGATCCTTTGCCGGGACGTCAAGGCGACCCACTCGACGTCGGTCGCCCCGGTCGATCCCGAGAAGGTCTTCTACCTGGAGTCGCGCGGGATGCCCCGGGACGACGCGATCCGCATGATCGGGGAGGGATTCCTCGCCTACGTCCACGAGCGGGCCCCGGTCGCCGGCCTGCGGGAGCTCCTCTACCCGACCCTGGCGACCCGCTGGGAGGGCCGGGACCTGAGCTGGGCCCCCGGCCGCTTCCCGACCTTGCCGGAGCTCGACGTCACCGGGACCGAGACGGCCCCCGAGTGGCGGTTCGACACCAAGCTCGGGTGACGGCGACGATGCCGCTCGTCCTCGACCCGGAGCGGCTGACGCCGGCGCTCCTGGAGGAGCTCGCCCGCTCGCTGGCGGCCGACCTTGCCGATCTTGCGGGCGCGATCGACGCGCCCCGGGGCCGCGTGCGCGACCCGGCGAGCCTCGTCACCGCCCGCGAGCTGTTGGAGGCGGTCCGGGCCGTCGTCGACCGCCCCGGCGCCCGCTCCGCCTCCGACCGCGCGGCGGAGGCGAACCTGAGCTACGCGGCGATGCTGGCGGTGATCGACCTCGTGAAGTCGCACACCGACCAGCCGATCGTCCCCGCGGCCCGCAAGCCCGGCGCCCCGTAGCGAGGCGTCCGGGGCCGGGGGCCCGAACGAACGGGCCCGCCTATCCGACCGAACCGGTCATCTCGAGCTGGATCAGCCGGTTCAGCTCGAGGGCGTAGTCGACCGGCAGCTCCTTCGCGAACTCCGCGAGGAACCCCATCAGGATCAGGTGGATCGCGTCCGA
>JAKABH010000081.1 GCA_021801925.1 Thermoplasmata archaeon
CGCCGCGGGCGGCGGGGGGCTCTTCGACTCGGAGTAGCCGCAGCGACCGCAGGAACGGCGGTTCGCGTGCTCGGCCAGGAACGTTCCGGGACCGCACTTCGGGCAGGCGCGATGCGTCCGCTCGAGGGCCTCCCCCTTGACCGAGTACATCCCGACGCGCGCCTTCGCCATCGGGCTCACTCCTTCGGGGCGGCGGGCGCCGCGGGCGCACTGTCGGCCGCCGGGGCGGCGGCGTCGGCCTTCGCGGCCTTCTCCTTGAGCCCGTTGCGGATCAGGATATGCTCGCGTTCGACCGCCTTCGCGGCGTCCACGCTCTCGTAGACCATCGCCTCGCCGCGGGTCGTCGCCGTGCCGAAGCGGGCGCGCATCCGTTCGATGACGATCCGGTCGCGGGGGGCGTTGGCGACCTTCGCGAACTCGGCCCGGACCTGCTCGCGCTTCGGGGAGGCGGCGGTCGGGTGGCTGATCTCGAAGGTGAACTCGCGGCGGTGGAGCAGCGGGTTCGCCTTCTCTTCGAGGACCTTAATCTCCACGGACGATTCTCCTGGGTTCCATCTGCGCGAGCAGCGTGCGGACGCGATCCTTCGCGGCGGCGTCGACCCCCACGAAGGAGACCCCCTCACCCGGGATGCCGTATATAACCGTAGCCCCGGCGGGCAGCGCTTCGACGAGCGCGAGGGAGCCCAGGTCCTCCTCGCCGTCGACCTCGATGAGCCCCCCGCCCGAGTCGACCATCTCCCGGACCGCGCGGCGGAGCCGGTCGGTGAGGAACCCCGGCGGGTTCTCGACGTGCGCCCGGCGGCGCCGGGCGAGCGCCTCGAACGTCCCCGGTGGGATCGGGTCGTTCCGCTGGGTCGCGTAGTCGACGATCCCGACCAGCGGCAGGTGGCCGAGCGCGATCGCCCGTTCGGTGACCCGGTCGCCGCAGGAGGCGAAGACGCCGAGGGAGAGGATCCGCCGGTCCGCCTCGGCCCCGCTCAGGACGGGCCCGTAGCGCCGGGCGAGCGCCGGGCGGAGCGACGGGGGGACCCAGAGGGCGGCGTCGTCACTTGACGCGGAGGGCGTAGCGGCCGGCGTCATGGATCCCCATCTTCCGGGCGATCTCCGACCGCTCGGGGTCGATGACGACCAGGTACCCCTGCCATTCGCGGGAGACCTCGCCGCCGCACTTCGGGCATTTCGGCTGGTCGGTGATCGTGTTGCAGTTCTTGCACGCCTTGAGGTTGATCATCGCCGCTCACTCCGCCGCCGGGGCGGCCGCCGCCTTCGCCGGCGCGGCCTTCTTCGCCGCCGGGGGCTTCTTCGCCTTGTCGTCGGTCTTCTTGTGGGCTTCCTGGATCCACTCGAGGCGGCCCAGGGCCGGCTGGCGCATCGTGAGCCCGATGCGGCTGTCGCGCGGCGAGATCTCGGAAAGGGAGAGGGAGACGACGCGCGCGCGGACCTTGTAGCCGACCTTGAGGTCGCGCTTCGTCTCGACCCCGACGAGCCGCTGGTTGTGCTCGTCGATGTTCACCCGGTCGTCCATCACCTGGGAGACGTGGAGCAGCCCGTCGAGCGGGCCGAACCGGACGAACGCCCCGAACTTGCGGATCTCCACGACGACCCCCTCCACGACCTCCTGGACCTCGGGGCGGAAGAGGAGCGCCTCGTACTCGACCTCCTGGTAGACCCCGCCGTCGCCGTGGATGATGTGCCCCTCGCCGACCGCCTTCACCTCGCGGATCGTCACGGCGAGGTTCTGGCCGTCGACGAGCTTCCCCTCGAACTGCTGCTGGGCGAGCTCGGTGAGGACCGTGTCGACCTCGGCGCCGAGCCGCTCGGGCGGGATCCGGACGACGTCCCGCCGATGATCGAGGAAATACATGCTTCGCGCGCGAGCGGGGCAGCGTATAAGATTCTTGGGGTGCGGAGCCGGGCGCCCCGGGAAGCGCCCCCCGCGTCCCCCGGATCGGAGGGGGGGTCCGAGCGACCTCGGGGCGGCGCTCCCGCCGCCCGGCCCCCCCCGGAAGAGTAGAACTGCCCTGCCGCCCTACCCCGGGCGGATGGTCGACCGAGCCGGCGCCTCGCCCCGCCTGCTGCGGCGGCGTCGGCGGATCCGTCCGGCCCCGCTGCGGCTCGCCCCGGAGCTGGCCCTTCCGCTCCGGCAGGAGATTCCCCTCGAAGCCCGGCCCTGGGCGGAGATCGTGGGGCCGCTTAGGAGCGTCCTCGACGGCGCCGGCTACGATCTCGTCTCCGTCGCCGAACCCGATCTCGGGCCAGCCGGGGCTCCGGGGCGGCGGCCGCTCGAGGTCGTCGCCGAGCGCGATCCGGTCGGAGCCCCGATGTCGCCGACCGGCCGGCTCTCCGTCTACACGCTGCTCGGCGCCGGCATCGGGCTCGGGATCTTCGACGCCCTCGTCGTCGGCGCCCCCTGGGTCGCCGGCCCGTGGGCGGCCGGCGCGATCGCCATCACGATCCTGTTCTGGTACCGGTACGGCCGGGGCTACGAGAGCGACGTCGTCGTCGCCGTCTACCGCCCGGACGGGCGGATGATCTGGTTCGGCGGCCGGGTCCGCTCGGACGTGCGGGCGGGGGATCGGATCGGCTACGCCGCCGTCCCCCTCCCCCGCCTCGGCCGGGAGATGGGGGCGCTGACGCGCGCCGTCGCCGAGCGGCTCCGCACGCCCGTCGGCTAGGGCCGCGGGGGGGCCGCCGCCCGGCCGGAGAGGCCCAGGAGGCGGTCGGTGATCGCCATCGAGGAAGCCGCGTCCGGGGCGAGGTCGAACATCGCCCGGATCGCGTCGATGTTCTCGGGGACGACGATCGACTCCTGGTGGATCGCCTGGAAGAACGTGGCGGTCGGTCCGTCGACCCGCACCCCGTCCTCCCAGAGGACGTTCTCCATCATGTCCGGGCGGCCGGGGCTGCGGTCCTTCGCATACTCCATCACCTGGGGGGTCCCGTCGACGTGCTCCCAGCCGGCGAAGAGGTGGAAGCGCGGCGTGGCCCGGAACCGGGCGAGGAGCTCCGACGCGGAGGCGGGGCCCCGGCGGAAGCGGACCGTGTTGACGTGGAGGTGCATCAGGGTCGTCGGCACGACGACCGCCGTCGTCGTGAGCGGAAGCGTGGGGAAGATCGTGTTCACGTCCGTCCCGTGGTGGGACGGGAGCGGGAACGTCGGCAGGATGCCGTTGATCGGCCCCTTCTTCGACTCCGCCGGGTCGGCGGCCCGGCGGACGATCGTCGCCTCCCACCGCTCGACCTCCCAGGCGCCGGTCAGCACCGCCGCCGCCCGGGCGAGGCCGGTGGTGTTGCAGGAGACGACCCGGACCGTCCGCTTCCCTTTCGCCGCCGCGTAGTTCGCGAGGGCGTTGAACGAGACCTCGGCGACCTCCGCCTTCTCGCCGCCCTGGAAGATCGCCCGCACGCCGGCCTCCGAGTAGAGGCGGGCGTTCGCCTTCCCGATCTTGTCGGGGGCGGCGTCGATCACGACGTCGACCGAGCGGAGGAGCTCCTCGATACGGCCGGCGACCGGCAG
>JAKABH010000032.1 GCA_021801925.1 Thermoplasmata archaeon
CCTCGGGGACCGGCGGCTGGGTCGGGATCTCGTCCGCGATCGCCCCGAGGATCTCGGAGCGGCGGATCTCGATCTTCTTGAGCGGGTAGAGGGTCCGCACGCCGTGGGCGAGCGTCTTCGAGATCTCGCCCTGGATCATGTCGCGGACGAATTCGGCCGCCGTCTTCTCCGCCGCCGTCGTGCGGAGGATCTCCGCCATGCGGTGGCGCAGCTCCGCCCGCAGGCGGGTCTGCAGGCGCTGCTCGCCCACGGCGACCGGCTTCAGCACGATCTCGATCCCGTCCTTCGTGGTGACGTGCAGCGACGTGTCGATCTTCGACCGCTTGCGCCGCGCCAGCCGCCGGACGTAGTCGCTCGTGAGGTCGTGGCCGATGAACCGCGTCTCGGCGATCCCGTCGCCGCCGACGCGCTCGATGCGGAAGCGGGCCTTGATGTGGGCCTTGCCGGCGTCGGCGGAGCCCGCGAGCTCCGGGAGCGTCATCTCCAGGGTCCGGCCGATGAGCTGCTCGGGCTCGGTCGCGACCGTCTCGCCCAGGTCGGCGTGCTGGAAGAGGCCGGGCGCCCGCACCTTGTACCAGTGCTTGGAGCGCCACTTGTCCTTGACCGTCCGGGCGACGGTGGACTTCTTCCCGGACGTCTCCTTCTCGGCCATGGGTCGCGGGGCCGCGGAGCGGGGTACCCTACTTAACCGTGTCGCGGCCCGGCCGGCCGCCCCGCCGGGCCGGGCCGACTTCCCTGTCGGACGTTTCGGCAAAGTACATAACCCGCACCCCGCTGCGCGCGACGTGGCGGCGGGGAAGGAGCCGGCGAAGGGGACCCGATCGAACGCAGCCGAGCTCCGCAAGGTCCGCCCCCGCGCCGAGAGCCCGGGGGAGCGGTTCCGGGCCGAGGTCCTCCGCCGCCTGGACGCCGCCCGGGCCCGGGGCCTCTCCCGCGAGGCGGCGATCCGGTCGCTGTTCCCCCGGACGGTCCTGCCGGAGGGGACGTACGACGATGTCGTCACCGCGATCGTCTCGGGAGCCCACCTCCTCTTCTTCGGCCCGTCCGGGGCCGGCAAGACGAGCCTCGCGAAGGACCTGTGGGCGCTCTTCCCGAAGGGGGTCTGGGTCGTCGAGGGGTGCCCCGTGCTCGACGACCCGCTCGCCGTGGTCGACCCGGCCACCGCCGAACGGTTCCCGCCGTGCCCGATCTGCACCCGTCGGTTCGCCCCCGACCACGACCCGGCCCGCTTCGAACCGGCCGCGGTCGACGCCTCCCAGGTCCCCGCGCAGTACGTCCTCCTGCACGAGGGGTACGGGTACGCCCGGCTCCAGGGGAGCTCGGAGGTCTTCCCGGACCACCTCACCGGGAACATCAACCTGCGCAAGCTCGAGGAGATCGGCGACCCGATGAGCCCGCTCGTCCTGGAGCCGGGGAAGCTGCTCCAGGCGAACCGCGGCTTCCTGTTGGTCGACGAGATCGGGAAGCTCCCGCTCGGGACCCAGAACGTGCTCCTCCAGGCGCTCCAGGAGGGGGTCGTCACCCCGTCGAAGTCCCGGGAGAGCTTCCCGGGGTCGTTCGTCGCCGTCGGGACGTCGAACCTCTCCGACCTCGACAACATCAACGACCCGCTCAGCGACCGGCTCACGAGCCTGTTCGTCGGCTACAACGACCGCCACGCCGACAACCGGCGGATCGTCGCCCTCGCCCGCGACGAGGGGGCCGGCTGGGTCCCCGAGATCCTCACCGACGCCGGCGTGCGCGTCATCGAGTCGTGGCGCCTCCGGACGAGCGACGACAACCCCGACATCGGCGAGGTCGGCTCGAACCGGACCCTCCTGGACGTTGCCGCCCGCACCCACGCGATCGCGACCCTCTCCGACCGGATGCTCCCGACCTCCGCCGACCTCAAGGCCGGCCTCCTCCACGCGATGCGGGGACGGCTCCGCGCCCGCAGCGGCGAATCGTTCCGCCAGAACGAGAAGCGGATCCGCGACTTCATCGACCAGTACCTCCCCGGCGCGCTCCGCCGCAGCGCGGGGGTCTACTGGTGCCGCTACTACCGCGACCGCCTCCAGGAGAGCGCGTCGGAGGCGGAGGCGCTCGTCGGCGAGGGTCGTCGCCTGAAGGACGACGCCGCGCTCCTCGCCCAGGCGGCGGGCGATCCCGCCGTCTTCCCCCGCTTCCGCGGGTTCGTTCGGTACGTCGGGGAGCGGGAGCGACCCGGCGACCGGCTCGCCCCGTTCGAGGCCGGGATCGGGGTCTTCCGTCTCCTCGAGGAGCATTCGCTCTTCACCTGCCGCGACGAGGACGACGACGACGCCCCCCTCTAGCGAGGCGCTCCGCCTCCCGGACTGCGCCCGCTACGAGGACGACGTCGGCTCGGACGACCTGCTCGACGCCCTCGACCCGGGCGCCCTCGTCCGGTCGCTGGCCGAAGAGGGGGTCGACGGCGCCCGGCGGCTGCTCCGCAGCCGCGCCGCCGAGGATCCCGAGCTCGCCGCCCGGCTCGAGCGGCTGCGGGCCCAGCTCCGCCGCCAGGCGCAGCGGCGGGCGGATCGGATCGTCCAGTCGTACGACCGACGGGTTGAGGAGCTCGAGGAGGTCCGGGCCCGTTCGGATGCGGAGGTGCAGGCCCGCCTCGCCGAGCTCGAGGCGCGGCTCGCCCGCGCCCGGACGGCCGACTGGTCCCGCTCCCCGCCGGCCGATCTGTGGGAGGACGTCTCCGAAGCGCTGCTCCTCCCCGACGCCTCGTGGAACCGCCCGGCCCCGCGACCGGGGATCGGCGCCCGGCTGCGGGCGCTGTTCGCCCGGCTCGCGGCCTGGTTCCGCCGGCTCTTCGGCGGCCGCCGGGCCGCCCCCGCGGCGCCGTCGGGCCGCTCCGTCACCTTCGCCCGGGCGAGCCCGCTCGGCCGCGCGATCGGCGCCTCCGAGCTCGGGGAGGCGCTCGCCCGGCTGAGCGCCCCCCAGCAGCAGGAGCTCTCGGAGCGGGTGGAAGGGTCGCTGCGCGCCCGCGAACGGGCGCTCGAGCGGGACGCCGAGGAGAAGCGGCGGGCGGTCGAGTCCCAGCGGCGGCAGCTCGAGGCGGAGCGGGCCGAGGCGGCCCGCCGGGCGGCCGCGGAGACGGAGCAGCGCGTCAAGGAGGGGGAGGCGCGGCGCCTCGAGCGGGAGCTCCGGGAGCGCGGGTTCGTCGCCGAGCAGGGGAACACGCTCGTCGTCACGTTCGGGCTCGTCCAGCGGTTCGCCCGGCTCCTCCTCGAGGAGGAGTCGCAACGCCTCCCCGCCGAGGTGCGGCTGTCGCTCAAGGGGGAGGGGGCGACCGGGATCTACGAGAAGGCCCGCCTCCGCCGGGCGGAGGAGGTCGCCCACCTCGACGTGCCGGGGTCGCTGCTCGCGGCGCGCCTCGCCGGGCTGCGGCACATCGACGAGTCGCAGAGCTACGTCTACCGGGAAGTGACGAGCGAGCGGGTGCACGTCGTCCTCGCCTTCGACCGGTCGGGGAGCATGGCCGAGGCCGGCAAGCTCGAGGCCGCGAAGAAGGCGCTCCTCGCGCTCTACGTCGCGATCCGCCGGCGGCATCCCGACGCGACGATCGACCTGCTCGCCTTCGACAACGAGGTGGAGGTCCTGGATCTGGTCTCGCTCTGGGAGTGCCGGGCCGGCTCGTTCACCAACACCGCGGAGGCGCTGCGGGCGGCCCATCTCCTCCTCCGAAGCTCCCGGGCGACCCGGCGGGAGGTCTACCTCCTCACGGACGGCCTCCCCGAGGCCTACACCGGGGAGGACGGCCGGGTCCACTCCGGCCAGCTCGACCGCGCGATGGAGGCCGCCCTCCTGCGGGCGACGGAGCTCCGTACCGTCCGGCCGCTGCGGAGCACGCTGATCCTGCTCAAGTCGCCGAACCCCGAATACGAGCCGGCGGCGCGCCAGATCGCCCGGACGATGGGCGGGGAACTGGTCGTCACCGACCCGATCCACCTGGGCGTTGAGCTGCTCGTCCGCTGGGCGCACGGCGTGGAGACGGAGCGGCGGTGGGTCCCCCCCGCGCCGGCCGCCGCTCCTGCCGGCGGCCCCCCACCGCCGGCCGCGGCGACCCGGGAGGGGGCCGCGGGGGCCCGCGGGCGCCGCCGCCGGGCGGACCGCCGGATGGGCGGCTGAGCCGGGCCCCGGGAGCTTGCCACTGCCGCCGAACCTTTATCTGGCGAGCTCGGGACTTTCTCACCGGTGGGGATCACCATGGGGGAGAGTGCGGAGGAGGCCCGGTTCCGCGAGCACATGGCGCAGATGCGTCAGGCGGCCCGCGGACTGGGACGGGATTTTGCGACCGAGTTCGGCGACCTGGACGAGAAGATCGAGCGGTTCGGTCATGCGACGGCGCAGGACGCCAAGTACCTGAGCCGGGAGATCTCGGACGGGTTCGCGAACCTCGGCCGATCGATCGACGACGAGGTGCGCCGCCTGCCCGGCCGGATCGCCGACGGCGTCTCCCGCGCCGGTGGGGCGACGCGGGGGGCCCTGCTCGCCGCCGGCAAGCGCACGCGCGAGGGGACGCGGAACGCGCTCGCGTCGGCCGCCGGGGTCAATCGGAAGCCGATCCGGTCGTGGAGCGCGCCGTCCGCCCCCGCGGAGCGGCCGCTCCCCGACGACGAGGCGCGGTAGGCGGACGTCGGGCGGGCGGGGCCGGCTCGGACGCCCCGGGCCGACGCCCGCCGCCCGCCTCCGAGAGCCGATCGACGGCGAGGCGGAGGTACTCGGGGTCGACGTCGAAGCCGACGAACGGCACGCCGAGGCGCGCCGCGGCGATCGCGCTCGACCCGATCCCGACGAACGGGTCGGCCGCCCGCCGGATCCGACCGACGCCGTGCAGCCGTAGGCACCATTCGGGAAGCTCGGGCGGAAACGACGCCGGGTGGGGCCGGTCGCGCCGGGCGATGCGGATCGTGGGATACGGCAGGAACCAGGTGTTCCCCCGGCAGCGGAGCCCGCCCCGGGCCCCGGCCCATCGGGCGACGTTCGACGGATCCTGGTACGGGACCCCGATGGCGAGCCGGTCGAGCGGGACGTCGCCGTGGGGGGTGAAGTGGAAGACGTACTCGAGCGCCCCGTGGACGTACCGGTCGGAGCCGAGCGGCTGGTAGTGGCCGACGGCCAGGTCGCGGTCGAGGGCCGCGGCCCGGCCGGCCGCGGCGCGGTCGATGGCGATCGACTTCACCCAGTGGATCACGTTCTGGAGGACGAACGGCCGCCCGACCTCCCGGGCGGCGTCGTACGGCAGCCACGGGTCGGACGGCGCCCCCCCGACGTTGAGGAAGAACGACCCCCGGGCCGAGAGGACGCGGGCGACGGCGGCGCCGACCTGCCGCATCCAGCCGAGGTAGTCGTCCCGCGGCCGGTTGTCGGCATACGCCCCGTAGCGGATCCGGCGGTTGTACGGCGGGCTCGTCACGACCACGTCGACCGACCCCGGGCCGAGCCGCCGGGGCAGCCCCGCGACGGCGTCCTCGCACCAGAGGTCGACCGGGCTCCGACCGGGCCCGACCTCGAGGTGGGCGAACGGCTCCTCGGACGCCATCGGCCGGGGCACGGGCCCCCGCCCCAAGAGGCTATCCCGGATCGGGGGCGGTCGCCTTCATCCGCCCCATCTCCTCGCGCGCTTCCCGGAGCGCCTTCTCGGGCTCCTTGTAGTAGAAGGCGACCAGCTGGCCGACGTCCCGGTGCGTGAACGGGTGCTGCCGGGTCGCCCGCGCCTCGCGGGCCTGGAGGTACTCGAGCACCTCGACGCGGCGGCGGACCTCCCGCTCCATCTCCTTCATCGACCAGTTCTTCTGGAGGGCGACCCGCTCGTAGACGTACGAGTGCCCCGAGTAGAGGAACGTGTCGTCGGCGGGGTTCCACGAGTAGACCGAGTTCGTGATGAGCTCGTTCGTCTCCGGGTCGAGGCCGACGATCTCGGTGAGCGACTGGACGCGGCGGGTCATCTTCGTCCCGACCTTCACCTGCCGCTGGAGGAGGACGAGGTTGAGCGCGCTCACGAGGGAGCGGGGGAGCGAGATCGGCGGGTTCTCCATCCGGTGGACCATCGCGCTCACGCTCTCCGCGTGGAACGTCGTGTAGCACGTCTTCCCGGTCGCCATCGCCTGGAAGACGATGAACGCCTCCGCGCCGCGGACCTCGCCGACCATGAGGTACTGGGGCCGCTGGCGGAGGGCGGCGGCGAGCAGGTCGAACATGTCGATCTCGCCGGGCGCCTTCCCGCTCATCACGTTCTTCGCGCCGAAGCCGGCGCGGGTGAGCGACGGGACCCAGTTCTCGTGCGGGAGGTTGAGCTCCCGGGTGTCCTCGATCGAGACGATCTTCATCTGCGGCGGGATGAACAGGAGCGTGGCGTTCAGGGTCGTCGTCTTCCCGCTCGCCGTCCCGCCGCAGACCATCATCGACTGGCCGTTCTCGATGGCGATCCAGAGGTAGGCCATCATCTCCGGGCTCATCGTCCGGAACTTGAGCAGGTCGACCGGGGTGAACGGGTTGTCGCGGAACCGACGGATCGTGAACGAGCTGCCGCGCTTCGTCACGTGCATCCCGAGGGTCGCCTGCAGCCGGGAGCCGTCCGGGACGGTCGCGTCCAGGATCGGGCTCGCGACGGAGATGTGCTTGCCCGAGCGCTGGGCGAGCCAGATGACGTAGTCGTCGAGGAGCTTCGAGTTCTCGAAGCGGAGGTTGGAGCGGATCGACCCGAACTTCCGGTGGTAGATGTACAGCGGGATGCCGACCCCGTCGCAGGAGATGTCCTCGACCTCGCTGTCGGTCATCGGGACGTCGACGATCCCGTAGCCGATGAAATCCCGCTCGAGGTAGTAGAGCATCCGTCCCTTGGTCGTCGGCCCCGGCGAGAGGTCCCACTCCTGGAGCTTTCCGTCGACCATCCGGCGCAGCTCGTTCCGCTTCGTCTGGGGGTCGAACTCGGGGAGCGGCTCGAAGGCGTCGATCAGGACCGTGTGGACCCGGTCGGTGAGCTCCTTCTCGAGGGGGGTGAGCGGCGGTTCGATCACCTCGTAGAGGTACTCGTTGCGGGTGTTGTGGTAGGAGATGCGGACGTAGGAGATCCCCGGCCGGATCGGCGCGAGATCGATCTCCTTCTGCGCCGGGTCGGAGATCGGCGGGACCGGCGTCACCTCCGCGTCGGCCCCCTGGCCCGAGACGCCGAGGCGGGCGAGCCGGACGCCGTGCGGATCCTTCGATCCCTTCCGCAGCGCCGCGCCGACCCGGAGGAGCGACGAGGAGCCGCCGCCCCGGCGCGGCGGGGTCGGCGGCGCCTCCTCCGGCGCCGCGGGCGCGACCTCCCCGGCCATCGCTAGCCCCCCGGCACGGCGAGGATGGGGACGAAGAAGCGCATCGTGACGTACCCCATGATCAGCATGATCGTCGCGTGCTGGAGCCCGTAGGCGATCTGGCCCTTGTGGAGGATCCCCGCCATGATCCCGTCGCCGACCGCGTGGGCGATCACCGCGACGAAGAACGCGAGGAACAACTGGGGCACGAGGGTGAAGGCGAGCGTCACGCCCCCGGAGGAACCGAGCGAGGAGCTCGCGACCCCCGCGCCGGCGGTGATCATGTCGGGGAGGAAGATCGCCGCCATGATGTAGATCGTCACCAGGAAGACCCCGAACGAGATGTAGATGACCGTGAGGTAGGTGAGCATCTGGATCTCCCGGCCCTTCACCTGGAGCTGCGCCTCCCGGGTGTCGTGGGCGACCATCGTGAGGACGTCGGCGACGTTTCCCCCGGCCTCGTTCGCCCGGGTGACGATCGAGACGACGCGCTGGACGAGCGGCGTCGGGACCCGCTCCTCGAAGAGCCGGAGCGCCGTCGCCACCGGGACCCCCCACTCGAGCTGGGAGGCCATCTTCTTGATCTCCTCGGTCAGCAAGCCGTAGCGGCCGCGGCTCGCCACGACGATCGCGTCGGGGAGCGTCATCCCGAAGCGCCCCGCCTCGGCGACGTCCCGGAGGAAGTCGGGGAGCCGGTCCTCGATCTTCTCGATCCGGCCGAGGTGGCGGCTCCGCAGGAACCCGTACGGCGCCATGGCGGCGAGGAACCCGAAAACGATCCAGTCGAGCGCCGAATCGAGGCCGGTCGCCACCCCCGGCCGGAAGACGAACGCAACGTCGCCGAGCCAGGCGAGGGCCCCGACGATCCAGAGGACGACCGCGGCCCCGATCCCGCCGATGAGCGCGATCTGCTCGGAGGAGAGCCCCTCGCTTCCCTCCGTGGGGGCCGCGGCGAGGGCCTTGACCTTCCGTACCGATGCGGGCGCGTTCGCGGTCGCCATCCTACACCATGTCCTGCGTCAGGGTATACATGAAGAAGATGAACCCGCCCTGCGCCATCGGGATCATCAGCGCGACGACCGCCCAGAGGATGTCGATCATGAACGTCCCGCCGCCGCCGATCACCGCGAAGATCGCGATGATGATCACGAGGAACAGGGGAAACGCGACGACGACGGTCACGAACGTCTCGGCCATCAGCCCGAGCGTCTCGACGCGCGAGAGCATCTCGAGCTTGTTCTCCTGCTCGTACTGCTCCGCCTTGAGGAGGAAGTACGGCTTGAGCTGGCCGCCGCTCGTCGCCGTCGTCACGACCCCCTGGAGGAAATCCTGGAACCGCTTGGAGGGGCTGCGCTGGGCGGCGGTCCGGATCGCCGTGAGGATATCGACGCCCAGGAGCTCGGTGTCGCGGGTGATCCACGCCGCCTCCGCCGCGACCTCGCCGTAGATCTTCTGGCGCGCGAGCTCCTTGAAGATCTGGTCGACGTTCACATCCGCCGACGACATCGCGCTGACGAAGCTCATCGCCGGGGAGATCTTCCGGTCGATCTTGCGGCCGCGGGCCTTCGCCTGGGAGGCCGGGTTCCCCGGCATCCCGAAGCGGGTCCCGACCGCCCCGAGCACGGGGAGCGCGATCGCCACGGCGATCCCGAGGACGGGCGCGAGCCCGACCACGTCGATCAGGAAGAAGGCGGCGCCCGCGCCGGCCGCGATCAGCCCGAGGCCGACGACGACGGTCGTGCCGTAGACGACCGCCATGTACTCGTCGGCCCGCATCCGGCGGTGCGCCTTCAGCAGGTTCTCCTCGAGGAGCGGATCCGGCGGGAGCGCTTCGACGCGGCGACGGAACGTCCGCCAGCACCACCGTTCGAACCCCGTGAGCGAGGAGTGGGTCGGCTGGGCCCCCCGCTTCAGCCGGATCGGCCGGGCGTCCGCCGCGGGCAGCGGGCCCCCGGCCGGTACCTCTGCGCCGACGGTCGGGGTCGCCGGCACGGATTACCCCTCCTTCGGCGCGGCGGCGGGCGGGTCGGGTCGGCTCCGGATGCGCGCCAGCACCTCGTCCGGATCCCGGTAGTACTGGGCGACGATCCGCCAGAGCTGGCGGTAGTCGGTGATCCGGTGCTGGACGAGATAGCGGATCACGTCGACCCGACGCTGGAACTCCGCGTCCATCTCGTCGGTCGTGAAGTTCCGCAGTTCGGTGATCTTGTCGAGGAGGAACGAGTGGCCCTTGAAGACGAAGCCGTCGGTCGCCGGGTCCCACTCGTAGACGGTGTTCGTGATGAGCTCGTTCGTCTCGGGTTCGAAGCCGACGATCTCGAGGATCTGCTTCAGCCGCCGGACGACCCCCTTCTCGGTCCGCGCCTGGATCTGGATGATCACGTTGTTGAGCGCGGAGAGGAGGATCCGGGGCGTGTTGATCGGCGGGTTCTCGAGCCGGTTGACCATCGACTTCACGCTGTCGGCGTGCATCGTCGAGTAGGTCGTGTGGCCGGTCGCCATCGCCTGGAACATCGTGTACGTCTCCTTCCCCCGGACCTCCCCCACGATGATGTAGTTCGGGCGCTGGCGCAGCGCGGCCCGGACGAGGTCGAACATGTCGACCTCGCCGGCGGTCTTCCCGTCCGGCCCGCGGTCGCCGGTCCCCGAGCGCGTCGCGCCGGGGATCCAGTTCTCGTGGGGGAGGTTCACCTCCCGGGTGTCCTCGATGGAGACGATCTTGGAGGTCGGCGGGATGAACAGCGCGATCGCGTTGAGCGTGCTCGTCTTGCCGGCGGCCGGGCCGCCGCAGATGATCACCGACTCCCCCTGCTCCGCGGCGAGCCAGAAGTAGGCGACCATCTCCTCGTTCGCGCTCCCCATGAGGACGAGGTCGACCGGGGTGAACGGCCGCTCCTTGAAGCGGCGGATCGTGAAGCTCGCGCCCCGGGTCGTGATCTCCCGCGCGTACGTCGCCTGGACGCGGTGCCCCTCGGGCGTCGTCCCGTCGAGGATCGGCGACGAGACGCTGACCGCCTTGCCGCACCGCTGCCCGAGCATGACGATGAACGAGTTCAGCGAATCCTCGTCGGCGAAGACGACGTTCGTCTTCATCGACTCATACTGTCCGTGGAAGATGAACAGGGGAACGTCGACCCCGTCGCAGGAGATGTCCTCGACCTCGGGGTCCAGGATGAGGGAATCGACCGGTCCGTAGCCGACGAAGTCGCGCAGGAGGTAGTAGATCACCCGCTCGGTCGAGAGGGGCGAGAGCTGGACGTCCCGGCTGCGGAAGTACTCCTCCGCCTCGCCCCGCAGGTAAGCGCGCTTGTCGGCGGTCGACAGCTCCGCCGTCTCGCTGCCGAGGATCTGCGTGAGCGTCGACTTGAGGTGGGTGACCAGCCCCATCTCGTGGGCGGAGAGCTGCGGCTCCAGGATCTCGTAGAGGTACTCCTTCGACCGGTCGTTGTAGGAGATGCGGGAGTAGGAGTACGGGGGATTCACCGGTCGCACCGCGAGCTCGCGCATCGACGGTTCGGCGAGCGGTGGGAGGGCCGTGATGAACGTCCCGGGGACGTCGGTGGTCGGGCGGGCGGAGCCGCCGGCCGCCTCGGTTCCCGACGCTCCGGCCGGCCCGCCGGGCGAGACCCGGGGGATCTTCACCCGGAACGAAGGGGCTCCTGCCGCGGGCATCGTCCTACGTGCCTCCGATGCCGGTGCTGAGCTGGACTCCGGCGTAGTAGTACTGGACGTAGTCGACGTTCGAGACGGTGAGCCGGACGATCGTCGTGGCGCCCGCCGGGTTGGCGCAGTTCGCCGGGGTCGGCGCGAACGACGACGGGGTGTAGGCGATCGTCGCGTTGCGGCTGCCGATCCCGCTGGAGGAGATCGTCTGCTGGAGGAACGTCGCCCAGGCGCAGGGATACTGGGTGCCGATCTCGAAGGAGAAGACGAACGGGAGGTACGACCGGTTCGCCGGGACGAAGACCCCGTTCGAGGCGATCGACTGGCTGTAGCGGAAGTGGCTGTAGATCGGCTGGGTCCCTTGGCCGACGAGGGCCGAGGCGTTCCCGTAGAGCTGGAGGAGGGAGGTCGTCACGGTGGTGTTGCCGGTCGCGGTCCGGGTGATGTTGAGGGGGGAATTCACCGCCATCACCTGATAGCCGCCCGGCTGCGACTGCACCACGGCGTCGTCCTCGAGGTAGAACGTCTCGGGCGTGTAGTATCGGTTCGGCAGCACCTCCTCAAGGACGCCGGTGGCGATCCGCTGGCTGAACGGGCCGCTGCCGCCCGGGCCGTGGCTCAGCGAGACGTTCGCGAAGATGCAGGCGGCCGGATTCACCGGCTGGCCGGGCGTACCCTGGGCGGCGGTGACGGCGAACCCGCGCGCGCAGCCGGACGGTAAGTACTCTAAGGTCGCCTCCGTGGGCTGGGCCAGCAGCGGCACGCTCCCCGAGGAGAGCGGGAACGGTACCCCGACCGTCGGGGGGGCCCCGAACTGGTATTGGCTGTCGATCGCGGACTTCAGCGAAGCGAAGGCGAAGTCCGACTGGGCGGTGAACGCCGACTCGTTCTGAATCATCCAGACGGGGAGGTACTGGGTGAGGAACACCCCGAAGAGCGTGAAGAAGACGAGGAGCGCCAGGAGGGTGCCGATCACCGCGACGACGCCCCGCTGGTTCCGGCGGCCCCGCCACGACCGGCGATACCGGCTCCCGCCCCTCCGCCGCGTCGTTCTCCCCATTCCGATGGACCGACCGCGGGCGCCCGCGCCCGACAGCACCGAGAAAGAGGCCCGATTCGTCTATAAAAACCCTCACTGCCGATGGGCGCCGTTCCGACCGCGGCGGTGAGCCTTTAGCCCCGCCCGGCTCGGAGGGTCCGATGACCCTCCGCGAACTCCTCCTCTCCCTGCCGAACCGGCCCGGCGCCCTCGCCGGGGTCGCCCGCCTCCTCGCCAAGGAACGGATCAATCTCGCCGCGATCAGCGTCGACTCCGCGGCGGGCCGCGGCCGGGTCCGCCTCGTGGTGAACGACCCCGACCGGGCCCTCTCGCTCCTCTCCGCGGGCGGCTACGAGGCCGAGGTGCGCGAGATGATCGCCGTCCGGCTCGAGGACCGGGCCGGGAGCTTTCTCCGCGTCCTCGAGTCGCTCGCCCGGGCGAAGATCAACATCCAGGGCGTCGCGCTGCTCGTCGTGCGGGACGGGAACCTCCCCTTGGTCGCCCTGGCGACGAACGACCTGCCGCGGACCCGGCGGCTGCTCCGCCAGGCCGGGTTCACGAGCACGGCGGCGGAGCGGCTCGTCAGCAACGCCGACCTGCTCGCGAGCGCCCCGTCGATACCGGGCGAGTCGGTCGGCCTGCTCCTGTAGGGCGGCCGCGCATCCGGGACGCGGTAGCCCGCCGGTCCCCCCCGGCCCCCATAGGGAAGCCGTTCTCCGTGCAGGAGCGAACCGCCGCCGAGAGGGAACCTTCCTCTGGATAGAAGCGGCCGCCGTCGGAACCCGGGTCGCCGAACGATGCGACCGGAGCGACGGTCCCGGTCGCTCGCGTCGCACAAAGCGTAAGAACCGGACGCCCTCCGGGTCGTTCGCGCGGTTGTGGTCTAGTGGTTAGGACGGTAGCTTCCCAAGCTACCTACTCGGGTTCGAATCCCGACAACCGCATCGGCCCGGGCTCCCGTGCTCCACGCGGGAGAGGGGTCGGGTCGACAGCCGGGGCGAGCACTCCTCCGGTCCCGGCTGCCTGACTCGAACAGGCGACCTGAGGATCTCCACGGGGGCCGCCGGGGATACCGGCAGTCTCTGCTACAGTCCCCCGCTCTACCACTGAGCTAAGCCGGGACGCCCGTTCCGAGCGGCGCGTCACCTATAAACTTGGCGACAACCCGGCACGAACCAAGCGCTGAGCCGATTGCCCCCATGCGGCCCGAGTGCGGTCCCTAGCGCCGTTCCGCAGAGCGCCTTGGAAGGGGGGGTTAGACGCGCTTCTAGCGGTATATAACCATCCACCTGCTGGCCCGCTCTTGTGCAGCCATTCGCCGACCGGCTAGGGCTGAGACTGTCGATTCGGGTAACCCTTGGGGCGCTCCTTCTGGTGGCGATCATGCTGCTGGGCGGCGGCCTGACCTCGGTCACGGGGTCCGGTACGGGTTCGGGACATCCCGCTCCGACCTCCGGGGCGGCCACGGCTGCGTTGCCTGGATCCTCCCCGACCCCCGCCGCCAACGGGACCAATTCCACCAACGGCACCGTCGATCTCGTCACCGGTCACTTCTTCAATGTGAATACGAGCATGGCCGTCCCGCCGAGCATGAACAGCTCAATCTGTGAGGAACGGAGCTACCACTACAATTTCACCACCGAACTCTTCAATGAGTACCTCCAGTACTGCTTGGGTGGGCCCCAGAACCCGAGCGTGGTGCACCTCGGCCCCACGACGATCGGGGCCGGCTTCTCCAACCTGACCAGCCGCACGCCCCAGGCCTCCTGCTTGGGGGTGAACAACACGACCCTCGGCATCACGAGCGGCGTCGCCTTCCAGACCTCGAGCAACTCGGGGCAGACGTGGGAGAACCAGACGTACATCTCCACGGGCAGCTGCCGGTACGTTCAGGCCTACGAGCCGTCGTTCGCGGCCTCGTCCGGGACGATCTACGGGGCGTTCGTGGAATCGAATTTCACGAACCCCAATGCCAGCCTCCCCCCGATGATGCCGCAGATGTATGCTCCCCGCCTCCAGACCCGGCTCGCCTTCACCGAGTCGACCGACGGCGGCGCAAGCTTCTCCGTCGCCGCGCCAATCCTCCCCGCCGGGACGAGCAACGTCTCGTATCCCGAGGTCGCGGCGTATGGCCAGACGGTCTACGTCGTCTACACGGACACGGTCAACACCACCAACGCCACGCTCTCGCCCGGTCTCACGGTCTCCGGGGCTTCGACCGCCTACCCGACGGCGGTGGAGTTCGTCTACTCGCAGAACGGCGGCGCCAACTGGAGCGGGCCGATCCGGCTCCCCGGCCTGAACGCCTCCGACTACTACACGGCCGGCTCGCCGGCGATCGCGGTGAACGCGACCGGGGCGATCGCCGTCTCGTATGCCACCAACCGCTCGTGCATCGACTACTACGGCTTGTGCTACTACTACGGCGACAGCATCGTCGTCTCCACCTCGACGACCAACGGCACCACGTGGTCGGCTCCGGTGGTCGTCGGCAAGCTGGCGGGGGAGCTGCCCTGCCGGTACTATGATGAGGTGGGGACCTACGGTTGCCTCGCCGGCAACTTCGAGTGGGGCCCCCGCTCGACGATCGCCTTCGACCCGAACCAGCCGTCCCGTCTCTACGTGGCGTGGATCGGGGCCGACTACACGTGGACGACCGGGAACTCGAGCGGCGAAGGCGGGACCAGCACGACCGCCAACTTCGGATTCGGCTCGGCGCTGTACGCCGCCGTCTCGACCAACGGGGGTCTCAACTGGACGCAGGACGTCGTGAAGATGCCGACCTCCTCGACCGGGTACGACTATGATATGATCCTCTCGCCGGATATTACGGTCGGCGCCTCCGGCCGCGTCTACCTCTCCTACACGTGGCTGAACGAGACGTACTGCGCCGGGGCCGGGTGCTCCTTCTCGTACGCTCCGTCCTACTGGATCGCCGAGAGCACCAACGGATTGACCTGGTCGAACTACATCACCTATGTCGCGACCGGCGTCTACTACTACGAATTCACGTACGATTGGACCGGCCTCACCAGCGCGACCACCGTCCTGGCCAACGGCCCGGTATCGATCTACTCGGCCGGCTTGGGCTACACGTTCACCTACTTCTACACCGACAACCTGACGCACTCACCGCCGATCTACAACTACTACTACAACTACTCCTACTCCAGCGAGCTGATCGACGCCTACCCCTCGACCAGCTCCCCGATCTCCGTGAGTTTCGCCTCGTCCGGTCTCCCGAAGAACATGACTTGGAAACTAGATCTCTCGGGTAACGACTATTCCACGAACGCGACCACCGTCGAAGTGACGAACGTTCCGGTCGGGGCGAGCCTCTACATTATCGTCCCGCAGATCGTTCCGCCGCACACCGGCTGGACGGAGCTCATCGCGACGGTCGCCGGGGGCTCCCCGGATGCGTTCTACCACAACACGACGGTCGCGGTGAACTTCTCGTACAATTTCGGGGTCGCTTTCCACATCACTCCATGGGGTCTGAGCGGAGTCAGCTCCACGTCCTATGTGTTCACCTACCTCGAGGTCTACATCACCTACCAGGGGAGCACCTACTACCTCGAACTGTACCAGGAGTACTACGCGGGGACCCTCTACTCGGGTAACTACGAGTATCCCGCCTTCCCGTGGTATTTCCCACAGGGGACGTCGTACTCGATGTCGACCATCCTGATTGACGGCACCGGACTCCCCGTGAGCTACGTCTTCGGTTCGGGGAACGGCTCCGCCTCCGGGGTCCCCTCTCAGGTCTCGATGGACATCAACGGCCCGATCAACGAGACGTACGACGTCGGGGCGATCGGCTTCTACAATGTCTCGTTCGTCCCCCAGGGGTTAGCGACCGGGACCCCGTACTACTTCACCTTCGACGGGACCGCCTACAACGCCACCGCCCCGGCAGCGGTCTACGTTCCCGACATCGTCACCGGGGCGTATCCGCTGGTCGATGTCTATGCGCTGCCGTCGAACGCGACCGGTTGGATCTACTACGCCTCCAACCTCTCCTCGGAGGTCCAGGTCCCGCTCCAGGTCTCGGTCGCCCTCAACTTTACGACCCAGGTCGACGTGCAGGCGGCTGCCGGCACGGTGAGCTTCGAGGCGAGCCATCTCTCCTCGGGGAGCTATTGGCAGATGACGTTCAACGGGACCACCTACGCCTCGACGACCCCGTGGATCAACGTTACAGCCCATCCCGGGACATACGGCGTTGGAGCAAGCCCGGTCGATGCGGCGCTCAACGAGTCCACGGCGTACACGCCGCAGTCCTTTGGACCGACGCTCACCGTCTCCACGGGGAGCACCTACGTGATCGACTACGCGCTCTCGTACCGGGTGGACATCTCCTCCTCTGCCGGCGGGACCGTGACCGGGGCGGGAGCACGATGGGCGACCCCCGGCTCCACCGCCTCCTACGTCGCGACGCCGTCTGCGAACTACCAGTACCTCGGATGGGCCGGTTCGGGGAACGGATCCTACTCCGGTCCCTCGACCTATGCCAACATCACCGTCAACTCGCCGATCTCCGAGACGGCGCGGTTCCAGGCGCTGCCGGCAAACCGGTTCCCGCTCGCGATCACCGAGACCGGGTTACCGAACGGCACCCTCTGGACGGTCGATCTGAACGGCACCGGCTACTCCACCAACCAGTCCGTGCTCGTGATCAACGATCTCTACTCCTGCTCGGCCGGCACGCAGGGCCAGTACCCCGTCTCCGTCCCCTACGTCTACGTGAACGGCTCGGCCGGGGTGCGCTACCTCGCCTCCGGGTTCCCGAGCACGACCTGCACCACCGGCACGACATCGCTGACCATCTCCTTCGAGACCCAGTATCTCGTGACCCCGCAGAGCGGGGGCGGCGGCACCGCCTACGCTACGGTCGGCGGTCTCGCCGCGACGACGGCGACCTGGGTCAAGAGCGGGGTCCCGGTCTCGCTGTCGGCGAACCCCGCCCAGGGCTACCAGTTTGCGGGCTGGCTCGGGACCGGCTTGGGCAGCTACACCGGCTCCCAGGCGGATCAGGTGATCACGCCGTACGGTCCGATCAGCGAGCTCGCGTTGTTCACGCCGATCGTGGTGCCGCCCCCGCCCCGCTACACCGTCAGCTTCACGCTCGGCTCCTCGCTTGAGGCCGGCACGACCTGGTCCGTGACGTTCAACGGCACGACCTATGCGACGAGCGGGCCGTCGATCAACATCTCGGGCCTGCTGGCGAACACTTACGCCTTGCGGGTCGGGTCGATCTACTCGCCCGATCGCACCGCCGCCTACGCCCCCCACTCTCTCCCGTCGTCGCTGACGGTGTCGGGGAACCTCACCACGACCGTCCTCTACTCCGCGGCCTATCGGGTCGAGATCGCCTCTTCGGCCGGCGGCACGGTCGGTCCCCTCGGCACCGCCTACGATCCGACCGGTCAGACGATTTCGCTCACCGCCGTTCCGATCGCCGGCTACGAGTTTGTCGGGTGGGTTGGCAATGGGAGCGGCTCCTACACTGGGACGAACCCGAACGGCACCGCGACGGTTTCCGGGGCGATCAGCGAGGTCGCGACCTTCGTCCCGATCCCGGCTCCGGCGCCCGCGGCCCATACGAACTTCCTCACGTCCATTCTCGGCATCGCCGTGCTGGCGGTGGTCGGCCTCGCGATCGGCCTGGGGATTGGCCTGGTCGCCTTCCGGCGCCGACGCGCTCCTCCGGCCGCTCCTGCTGAGTGGACGGGCGAAGGAGGCAGCCCGTGACGTCCCTCCTTGGCCGCTGGGCGGGTCGGGCAACCCTTCTCGTCGTTGCCGTCCTCATGCTGACCTCGGTCGTCGCGGCGGCGGGCCTCCCCGGAACGGTCGCTCAGGCAACCGCCTCGGGAGTCTCTCTTTCCGCGGGCGGGAGCCCCGGCTCGTCGGGTTCGGGTTCGGCGGCCGCCGGATCCGTCGCGGCCCCGGCATTCCTCGGTCAGGCACCGGTTCCCTCTGGGGCCCACTACCTCTCGAGCGGCCCGGGGATCTTCTGGGATACCTCGTTGATCAACCAGCCCCCGCTCCTCAACAAATCGTGTGCCTACCTCTCCTCCTGCATCAACGACTCGGGGAGCCCGGCGATTGCCGTCAACGGGGCGGGCGTCATGGTGACCGCGGAGACGGCGTTCACCAACGCAAGTGCCTGCCCCGGATTCGGGAGCCTCACCTACACCGAGGTCGGCGTCTCGATTTCGATCAATGGCGGGGTGAACTGGAGCGCCCCGTCCTTCCTGGGAGACCCGGGTTGCCAGGACGCCGCGAACTACACGAGCGCGATGTGGCCGGCGCTCACCGCCATCTCGAACGACACGTTCGTTCTGGCCTACATCGAGTACAACGTCAGTTCGTCGAGCACGACGTGTCTGTATCAGGAATACTACTACTATCCGGCCCT
>JAKABH010000033.1 GCA_021801925.1 Thermoplasmata archaeon
GCCCGGGGAACGTCTCCCCGCCGGGCGGACGCGTCGGCCCGGAGTGGCTCGATTCGGCCGGTCCGGTCATGGGACGGGGGCGACCGGTGGCGCAAGCGCCCACCGGCGCCGGCTCGAGCGATAGAGGAGGTGCCGCGCGTAGGCGGGGCTGAGCAGGGCGACGAGCGCCGCCGCCCGGACCGCCCGGTCCTGACGGGCGTCCCGGTCGCCGAGCGCCCGCCAGGCGGCGCGGCGGGGCCGGCGGGCCCCTTCCAGGTCGGCGAAGAAACGGAACCCCTCGGCGCGGGCGGCGAGCGACGCCGCCATGTTCGGTGGCCCCCGGCCCCGCTCCCGCGCGATCCGGGCGAGCGCGCCGTTGGCCCGGGCGAACCGCTCCGCGGCGATACGGTGCCGCTCGCGGAATTCCGCCGGTCCGGCCCCGCGGGTCTGCGACATGTTCTGGTCGTGGAGGCGGAGGAAGGAGAGCTCCGCCGGGTCGATCTCGAGCGCCCCGCCGCTCGACAGCGCGGCGACGAGCCAGGCGAGATCGGACGACCAGCCCGACGCGCGCAGCAGGGGGACCTGTTCGCGGGCCCACGACGTCCGGACGACCATCGAGGAGTTGTTCCCCGGCCAGATCGACCGGAGCAGCGTCTCGAAGTCGCGTCCGTCCCACGTGGCGAACCGGCGCGGGTCCTTGCCGGCGAGTTCGGGATGACGGGCGTCGACGGGCGTTCCCGCGGCGTCGATCGCCCGGTGGGCGTGGCAGAGGTAGACGAGGTCGGGGCGGGCGGCGAACCGGGCCCGGACGTGGGGCAGCTTGTCGGGGGTCCAGAGATCGTCGTCGTCCAGGAAGGCGATCAGGTCGCCGTGCGCCGCCTCGACGCCGAGGGCGTGCTTCTCGCACGTCTCCACGGCGGCGCACGGGATCGGGCGGTACCGTCCCTCGAGCCCGTCCAGCGGGTCGTCGAAGTTGCGCACGACCAGGACCTCGTCCGCGCCGGCATCGAGCGCCGAGCGGACGGCGGCGGCAAGGAACGGACGCCGGTCGTGCGCCGCCACCAGCGCCGTCACGCGGAGCGGAGCGGGTTCGGAGGTCATGGAACGCCGCGGGACCGGACGGGTCCCCTGCGGGCCCCGGGTAGCGGGCCCGCTATTTGACCCTCCCCCGGCCGGCCCCTTCCGGGGGCGAAGGCTCATCTTCGCCCGGCGGGCTGGGCCGCGGATGCCGCCCGACCCGTCGGCCGCTCCGGCCTCCGACCCGACCCCCCTCAACGCGCGGGCCGCGGTCCGTTCCGCCTCGATCCGCTGCGACGTCTGCGGGACGGAGACGCCGCACCGCATCCTCCACGTCGAGCGCAGCGGGCGCGCCGACGGCGCCGTCCGCGGGATCGCCCGCTGCCGCACCTGCGGGCTGACCCACCCGTTCGCCTCCGTGCCGACGCCGACGGTCGCCGTCGCGGTCATCGTTTCGGACGGCCCCCGATCGGTGCGGAGCCGGGTGACGCTCCCCGTCGGCCGGCGGCTCCAGGTCGGCAACGCCCTCCCCGAGCACCCGGAGCCGCTGGTGATCCACAAGATCGAGGACCGGCGGGGGGCGCCGGTCCTGGCCGCGCGGGCCCGCTCGATCGCCACGATCTGGGCGGTACGGGACCGCGGCCCCTCCGTGCGCTACTCGCTGATCCAGGGCCGGATCACCCGTGCCGGCCGCCTGGCGGTCGCCCCCGGGACGACGTTCGAGGTCGGCGCGTCCGTGGGACTGCCGATCGGCACGGCGACGATCGTGGGCGTGCGCGCCCGCGGTCATACGTGGCGTCGGCCGGGGGATGCGTTCCCCGTCGAGGAGGTCGACCGGATCTACACCCGGCGGACCGTGAGGCCGCCGGCGGGCAGCAGCGACTGGATCAGCGACCGGGAGACCCCGAGGTCGCGGGCGAGCGCCGCCTCGACCTCCGGCCGTTCGCGCTCCACGCCGGGCGCCAGGATCGCGCGGACCGCCCCGCGCGCCCGCACGGCGGCCTCGGGGGCGACGACCCACCGCTCCTCGGATTCGTAGCGGATCGGGCCGAGCGCGAGCTCGAGGGGGAGGTCCTTGAGGAAGTTCTTCGTCCCGTGGATGACCCACGCCCCGCGCGGCACGAACTCTCCGGACGCGGCGGCCTTCGACACCTGATCCGGCCGGACCCAGAACGCCGACGCCGACGCGAGGCCGGCGCGCCACGCCTTGGAGAAGGCGACCGCCCACTGGCCGGCCTCGCGGAGCGTCGTCTCGGTGAAGGCGGGCCCACCGGGGGCCGGCCGCTTCACCACGACGCTCGCGGCCCCGTGGAGGTCGGCGTGGAGGTAGACGTCCCCGTCCTTGAGGTGCTTCTTCACGACGACGTCGTTCGACGGGGCGTCCTTGCCGGCGATCGCGACGGCCCCTTCGGAGCTGACGAACCAGCGGTACCGTTCGAACCAGAAGGTCCGGCGCGGGGCGGCGGGCCGCGCCGCGGCGCCCCCGGCGCCCGATCCTCCCGGGCCCGGCCGCACGGCCTGCCGTTCCGACTCGACAAGCGCCGCCCGGGCTCCCGCGAGCTTCCCCCCGAGCCGCTTCGACTCCTCGAAGAGGGCGTGGGCCGACTCCCGCGGGGAACGGTCGAGCGCCAGGTGCACGACCCGCCCGTCGTGGGCCCAGGCGACCTCGCGCTCCTCCCCACCGGCCGCGCGGGCGGCCGCCAGGACCGCCTCGACCTCCGGGTAGGCCGCCAGCACCGCCTCCCCATCGCTCCGGAGCGCCGCTACTTCGGCCTCGAGCGCCTGGACCGCCGCGCGCTGCTGGGCCCGCTTGCGGTCGAGCTCGCCCTGCTCGGCGAGCGCACGGGCCGCCAGAGGATCCGGCGCGGACGGGATCACCCGGCGGAAGTACTCCCGGGCCGCCGCGGAGAACGACGGGAACGTGGCGGGCCGCACGTCGGGGTTTCCCTCCCAGCGCATCGACCGGAACGGGGTGACATCGATCGGCTCCTCTCCCCAGCGGTAGATCCAGCCGGCGGGCGCCGGGCCGAGTTCGTCCCGGAGCCCCCGGAGCAGGTCGACCAGGCGCTCCGCCCGCTCCGCGGCGGCCTCCGCCGCCGGCGCGGCACCGGCCACCCCGAGGCGGGCCACCGCCTCCTCGGCGAGCGGCCCGCCGAGGCCGAGCCGGGCGGCGAGCGTGCGGGTGAGGTCGGCGTCGGACGCCGCCAGGCGCGCCGCGATCTCCTCCCGGGAGAGCCCCCAGGGATCGGGGCGGGCCGGCGCGCGGACGAACGGAGCGCCGGCGCGTACGGTCCGATGGGCCCACCGGTGGGAGGTGGCGGCCGCGGCGATCGTCTCGCCCTGGGCGACGATCAGGTTGCCGGTGCCGAACAGCTCGAGCAGCAGGCGCAGCCCGTCCGTCGCATCGCCCCGGGTGAACGTAAGCTCGAGGAACCGCTCCCCGCCGGGCTCGCTGACACGGTCGAGGACCGCCCCCGTCAGCAGGCGGCGGAGCTCCCGCGCGAACGGCGAAAGCTCCTCGCCGCGCTCCTCCCCGAACGGGACGAGCGCGGCGTAGCGGCCCGGCACCAGCCGCAGCTCGAGCCGGCCCTCCCCCGGGACGCGGAAGACGAGGGACCAGCCCCCGTCCGTCAGATCGAACGCCTTGTCGACGCGCGCCCGGGTCCGGTTCCGCAGCTCCCGGACGACCGCGAGGGTGTCGAGCGCCGTGAAGCGGTCCTTCGCGGCCGGTCGCTCGGTCATGGTGCCCGCTCGGTCGGGGGGTCGACCCGCCGTCACGCCTTAAGCGTGCGCGGCGATGGGCGCGCCGTGCCCGGAGCGGAACCCCCCGACGCCGCCGCCCTGCGGGCGCTCGCCCGCCGGTTCGCCGACGAGCGGGTCGTCCCCCTCGCCGCCGAGATCGACCGCACCGACCGCATCCCGGAGGAACTCCTCCGTGCCCTCGGGACGGCGGGGCTCCTCGCCCTCGGCCTGCCGCCCGAGTTCGGCGGGAAACCGGCGAGCACCCGGGGCCTGTCGGCCGTGCTCGAGGAGCTCGCGGCGGCCTCCGCCGCTATCGCGGTGACGGTCGCGGTGCACCTCTCGGTCTGCGCGCAGCCCGTGGCGCGGTTCGGGACCCCGGCGCAGCAGCGGGCCTGGCTGCCCGCGCTCGCCCGCGGCGAACGGATCGGCGCGTTCGCGCTCACCGAACCCGGGGCGGGGTCCGACACGGCGGGGCTCGAGACCCGGTACCGGCACGACAACGGGGGGTTTGTCCTCCGGGGGTCGAAGACGTTCATCTCGAACGCGGCGAGCGCCGGTCTTCTCCTCGTCTTCGCCACCCGGGACCCCGGGCTCCGCTCGAAGGGGATCGCCGCCTTCCTGCTTCCCGGCGGCACCCCCGGCCTCACCGTCAGCCGCCGGTTCGAGAAGCTCGGGTTGCGCGGCAGCGAGACCGCGGAGATCCACCTCGACGACCTCCGCCTGCCCGCGGAGGCGCTCCTCGGCCGGGAAGGGGAGGGGCTGCACGTCGCGCTCGGGTCGCTGGTCGGCGGGCGGATCGGGATCGCGAGCTGCGCCCTCGGCGTCGCCCGGGCCGCCTTCCAGGAGATGCGCGCCGCGGTCCGTCGTGCGGGGTCGGAATGGGCCCGGGCCGCGCTGGCGCGGGCCTACGCGGAGTACGCCGCGGCGCGGGCGCTCGTCGCCGAGGCGGCCGATCGGAAGGACGCCGGCGAGCCGTTCGAGACGGAGGCGTCGGTGGCGAAGCTGGTCGCCTCCCGCGCCGCCGTCGCGATCGCCTCGGCGGGCGTCGACGTCGCCGGGGAGGCAGGCGTCACCGGGACCGCGGTCGCCGGTCGGCTGCTGCGCGACGCCCGGGTCTTCCCGATCGTCGAGGGAACGAGCGAGATCCAGGAACTGATCCTCGGCCGTCGGCTCCTCGAGCCGGGCGACGGGGCCGGCCCCGCGTAGGCGCCGCTCCCCGGGCGGAAACTCCCGGCGGCGGGTCGGTCGGTCCACCCAAGCGGGGCGCGACGCGCCGACCGCGTTCGGTGCCGCCCGATCCGGACCGATACCTCATAGTCGGCGCCCGGCTGCGCCCCGCATGCCCCGTCGAGCGGCCGCCCCGTCCGAGCACGCCCGTCGGGCGCCCGTCCCGGTCCCTCCCCGGCCGGTCCCGCTCGACCGGATGCCGATCGACGCGCCCGTACGATCGATCCTCGAGCGGGACGGCATCGCCGCGCTGTTCCCGCCGCAGGCCGCCGCGGTCCCGATCGTGATGGCCGGGGAGAACGTCGTCCTCGCCTGCCCGACGGCGAGCGGCAAATCGCTGGTCGCCTACCTCGCGCTCGTGCGCGCGGCGCGGGCCGGCCGCACCGGCCTCTACATGGTCCCGCTCCGCGCCCTCGCCGCGGAGAAGGCGGAGGAGCTCGCCCGGTTCGAGGAGCTCGGCCTCCGCGTGGGGGTGTCGAGCGGGGACTTCGATCTCTCGAACGAGCAGCTCGACCGCCTCGACATCCTCGTGGCGACGAGCGAGAAGGCGGACGCCCTCCTCCGCCGCGGCGCGCCGTGGCTTGCCCGCCTCGGGGTCGTCGTCGCCGACGAGGTCCACCTGCTGCGCGACCCGGACCGGGGACCGACCCTCGAGGTCACGCTCACCCGGCTGCGCCGGTCGTTCCCCGACCTGCAGGTCGTCGCGCTGAGCGCCACCGTCGGGAACGCCTCGGAAGTCGCCGAGTGGCTCGACGCCCGGCTCGTCGCGAGCGACTACCGGCCGGTCCCGCTGCGGCTCGGCGTCTACGCGAACGGCCGGATCCTCTATCCCGACCTCACCGATCGGGAGGTGCCGCCGCCGGGGGAAGCCGTGCCGCGGCTCGTCCGAACGGTGATCCAGGACGGGGGCCAGGCGCTCGTCTTCGTCAACAGCCGGCGGGCGAGCGAGCAGGTCGCCGAGTCGCTCGTCGGCACCGTCCGGTCGCTCCTCTCCCCCGAGGAGCGCGGCCGGGCCCGCGACGCCGCCGCCGAACTCTCGGCCGGCGCCGACGAGGAGACGGCGGGTCTCCGCCGCCTCCAGGGGCTGCTGCCGGCCGGGGTCGCCTTCCACAACGCCTCGCTCACGACCGCCGAGCGGCGGCTGGTCGAGCGGGCGTTCCGCGACCGGGTGCTGAAGGCGCTCGTCGCGACGCCGACGCTGGCCGCCGGGATCAACCTGCCGGCGCGCCGGGTGATCGTCCGGGACACGACCCGCTACGACGATCGCCTCGGGATGCAGGCGCCGGTCCCCGCCGGCGAGATCCAGCAGATGCTCGGCCGGGCCGGCCGGCCCCGCTTCGACCGGGAAGGGGAGGCGCTCCTCCTCGCGAAGTCGGACGACGACATGGAGCGCCTCATCGACGGCTACCTCACGGCCCCCCCGGAGCGCGTCCAGAGCCGCCTCGCGGCCGAGCCGGCGCTTCGGATGCACCTCCTGGCGCTCGTCGCGAGCCGCGCCGTCGCCTCCCCCGCGGAGCTGACGTCGTTCTTCGCCGGCACGTTCTACGGCCGCACCCTTCCGTTGGTCGAGCTCGAGACGAAGGTGCGCAACGTGCGCCGCTTCCTCGAGGAGCACGACTTCCTCGCCGCCCGGGAGTCGCTCGAAGCGACCCGGTTCGGCGAACTGACGAGCGAGCTGTACCTCGACCCGCTCAGCGCCGTCGTGCTGCGCCAGGTGCTCGAGCGGGCGCCGATCGGGGTCGGGGCGTTCGCCCTGCTCGCGGCGATCGCGGCGACGCCCGATCTGCCGCCGCTCTACCTGCGGCGGGGGGACGAGCCGGACCTGCTGGCCCGGTTCGCCGACGAGGCGGAGGAACTGCTCGTGAAACCGGACGAACCGCCGATCGGCCTCGACCTCGACGGCCTCCTCGCGACGCTCAAGGTCGCCACGATCCTCGAAGCGTGGATCGACGAGGTCCCGATCCTCGAGATCTCCGAACGGTACGGGATTGGGGCGGGCGATCTCCGGACCAAGGTGGAGGACGCCCAGCGGCTCCTGTTCGCCGCGGGGCGGTTCGCGGCGGTCTTCCAGCGCCGGCTCGGCCGGACCCTCGCCGACCTCGCCCTCCGGGTCCAGTACGGGGCCCGGGAGGAGCTGCTCGACCTGGTCCGGCTCCGGGGGATCGGACGGGTCCGGGCGCGGATGCTGTTCCGGTCCGGCTTTGCCGACCGGGAGGCGCTCCGTCAGGCGCCGCTCGCCCGGGTTGCCCATGCGCTGGGCTCCCCGGTGCTGGCGCGCAGCGTCCTCAGTCAGCTGGGCCGACGGGAGGACGCCACGGCAGAGCCGATCCCCCCGCCCGAGTCTCCGGCGCCGCCCACGCCGGGCCCGCCCCGCGCCAAGGTCCGGCGGTTGGACGAATTTCCGATGGACGGGACGTCGTGACCCACTCCTCGACCGGCGTGAGGAGCCGCACCACCGAGCGGGTCCCGCCGATCCCGCCGGGACGGATCGCCCGGGCGACGTAGCCGGCGCGCTCCAGGCTCACGATGCGGCGCCAGAGGGTCGTCGCCGGGAGCGGGCGGATCCCCTGCGCCTCGGCAAGCTCCGCCTCGCGGCGCCGGACCTCGCCGACCGCCGCCTCTTGGTGCCGGGCCGCCTCCTCGATCGCCCGAACGACCCGGCGCTCGACCTCGACCGCGGGGGGACGGAGCGCCGACGGCAGCCCGGCCTCCCCGCCGTGGCGGAGGTCCTCCGCCGCCCGGCGCCTTAGGAGGTCGACCGCCCGTCGCGCCCCCCCGCCGTCCTCTCGGATACGGGCGAGGACGGCTTCGAGCTCGCCGTCGGTCGGGGGACGTTCCTCCGCGCGGACCCACCGGTCCCGCACGATCGCCTCGAGCGTCTCGCCGCTGTACGGACCGAGGGCGACCGGCGGCCCGAGATCGAGCCCCCGGGGCGCGTGCGCCGCGATCGTGGCCCATCCTTCGGGGGTCGCCGCGACGATCGTCCAGATCGCCGGTAGTCCGGAGGCGTCCTCGGGGAGGAACCGATCCGGGGCCGCGAGCGCCCGCAGCACCGGCGCGAGATCCGGCCCGCCCGCCTGGACGTCATCCAGCACGATGACCGCGGGCCGGTTCTCCCGGCGCAGGCGGCGGAGGAAGCCGGCGAGGATCTCGATCGCGGGGAAACCTCGCCCGTCGAAACCGTCGTCGAGCGCCCGGAGGAGCGCGGCGGCGACCCCGTGGGTCCCGCGGGCCGTCGCGGTGCGGACGGCGACCAGGCGGGGCGGAGGACCCGCCCGATCGGCCCGGAGCCGGTCGAGGACCTCCCGCGCCGCCCGGCGCGCGACGACGCTCGTCCCGCTCCCGGACGGGCCGGCGATCCCGACGATCCACGGCGGGGGGATGGCCGGGCGCGGCGCATCCAGGCGGCGGACGGTCTCGGCGACCTCCCGCGCCCGGTCGATGACGGTCGGCGGAACCCAGTCTCGGGCGAGCACTTCGGGGTGCACGATCGGCGACATCGCCGTTGGATTGCTGCAATGTATAAGAATACTGATGGTCCCCAGTTCCATCAGGTGAACGGTGACCGTCCGCTCCCGGCCCGGTCGATCCCCGTTCACGGGAGCGGGGCGGCCGGGCCGCGGGGCCCCCTGTCCGTCGAGGGCTCCGCTACGGCACCCAAGCCCAGCCGTTAAGTGGCCCGGGCGCTCCGGCCCGGCGGGGAAACCGATGGGGTATCGCGTGACGCTGATTCCGGGGGACGGGATCGGCCCGGAAGTGACCCGGGCGGCGCAGGTCGTGGCGGAGGCGACGGGCGTCTCCATCGATTGGGAGGTCGCGGAAGCCGGCGAGGCGGCGATCCGGTCGGACGGCACCCCGCTGCCGGCGTCGGTGCTCGACTCCGTCCGGAAGAACCGGGTCGCTCTCAAGGGCCCGATCACGACGCCGATCGGCGGCGGGTTCCGCTCGGTGAACGTCGCCCTCCGCCAGCAGCTCGACCTCTTTGCCTCGGTCCGGCCGGCCCGCGCCCTCGCCGGCGAGGGGACCCGGTACCCCGAGACCGACCTGGTCGTCGTCCGCGAGGCGACCGAGGGCCTCTACTCCGGGATCGAGCACTGGGTCGATCGGGACCACGCCGCCGCGGAGACGGTGAACGTCATCACCCGCAAGGCGAGCGACCGGATCTGCCGGTTCGCCTTCGACTACGCGCGCCGGGAGCACCGGCGCCACGTCACCGGCGTCCACAAGGCGAACATCATGAAGACGACCGGCGCGCTGTTCCAGACGGCGTTCCGGGAGGTCGCCGCCCAGTACCCCGACCTCGTCGCCGACGAGCGCCTCATCGACAACATGTGCATGCAGCTGGTGAAGAAGCCGTCGGAGTACGACGTCCTCGTCACCACGAACCTGATGGGCGACATCCTCTCTGACCTCTGCGCGGGGCTCGCCGGCGGCCTCGGGATCGCTCCGGGGGCGCTCTTCGGAGAGCGGCTCGCGGTCTTCGAGCCGGTGCACGGCTCCGCCCCGAAGTACGCGGGTCAGGACCGCGCCGACCCGGTCGCCGAGATCCTCTGCCTCGAACTCCTCCTCCGGCACCTCGGCGAAGCGGCGGCCGCCGACCGCGTCTTCCGGGCGGTCTGGGAGACGGTCGCCGAGAAGAAGGTCGTCACCTACGACCTCGCCCTCCCCGGCTACACGGACCGGCCGGTCCCTGCCTCCTCCTGTTCGGCGATGGCCCAGGAGATCGCCCGGAAGGTCCCGCTCGTCGACCCGTCGACGCCGCTCCCTCGCCCGTCCGCCCGGCCGGGCGTCGCCGCGGACCCCGCGCTCGAAGGATAGACGGGCGGCCGGCCGCCGCCGACGGAGCGCGAGGTTTATCGGGTCGGCCCCCCGCTCGCCCCTCCGAGGAAGATCGATGGGGACCGATCGCGCCGTCCGCATCCCCCGCGGCGCGGCCGCGGCAGCCGGACCCCCATCCCCGCCCGACGCGGCCGGGCGGAGCCTCCGGGAGAACCGGGGCGGATCGCGTCGGGCCGCCCGGGTCGCCGTCACCTACGCCGGTTCGATCGCGGCACTGACCGCGATCCTGGCCGGCTACGCCGCGGCCGCTCCCGAGGCCTCGGGCCCGGGGGTCGCCGCGGGAGTCGAGCTGTTCCTGGCCGTGGCGGTCGTCCTCGCCGCGCTCAGCGCCGTCTACGCGCTCACGCCGGCTCCGCGCCGGCTCGAGGTCGGAGCCGATGCCGTCGTCGTGGTGGGTCGGTGGGGACGACGGCGGACGTGGGGCCCGCGCGCCCAGCTTCGGGTCGAGGTCGTCCGGCGGATCCCGCCCGGGTTCTTCTCCCCCGGCCCGGTCGAGGTCGTGCGCCTCGCCGACCGCCTGGGACGCTCCGCCACCTACGAGCTCGAGGCCGGCCTGCTGGACGACCCCGGCTGAGGTCGGCCCGTTCCGCCTCCCCTACTCGAGGAGGTCTTCGAGCTCCCCGGCGACCAGCGTCAGGAGCTGGTCGAGGGCGCGGTTCTTGAGCTCCGTGATGTGGCCCGAGTCGGTCTCGAGCCGCGCCAGGAACTCGTCGCCGTCCCGGACGAACGACAGGGAGAGGAGGTGCCGCCGCCCGTCCGGGCGGCGGATCTCGGGAACGGGGATGGCGGCCGCCGCCGCAGCGCCCTTGGGCGCCGGCTTCGGCGCCGGCTTTCCCGCGGGCTTCTTCGCCGCCGACGGGGCGCTCTTCGGGGCCGCCTTTCCCGACGACGGCTTCGCGGCCGGCCCGCGGCCACCGGCGGAGCCGGGTCGCGACGCGCGCGCGGTCGAGCTCGGGCGCGCCTTGGACTTCGCGGAGGGCGACGGGGTCACAGGTCGGTGCCTCGGAGCGGGCGCACCAAGCCCCCCTATTTATGGATATGGTCGGCGCCGGACCGCGGGGGCCGCGGTCGGCTCGGCCCGCCACGATTTTGGGGGACCGCCGGCTCGGGCGGGCGGATGGCGCGCACCGGCACTCCCGCCTCCGCCCCGCCCGACGGGGGTCCCCGGTCCCCTCCGGCGGTCCGCCCGGAGATCGTCGTGCTGCTGGTCGGCCTCGCCGTCCTTCTCGTCTTCCTCGCCCTGGAGCCGTACCTCTCCTACGCCCTGTTCGGCTCCGACTCGGGGGAGTACTACGCCCTCACCTCGGCGCTCCTCGCCACGGGCCACCTCCCCCACGGGGCCGCCTACGCCGGCTGGGGCTCGGCGTATCCCGACTTTCCGGGGATCTACCTCGTCGCGGGGGCCGGGGCGGCGGGAATCGGCCTCTCCGCCTTCTCGGCGTTGACGGTGATCATCCCGGTGCTGGCGGTTCTCTCCGTCTTCCCGCTCTTCCTGCTGTTCCGGCGCCTCTATCCCGACGATCGGGTGGCGCTCCTCGCCGCGGCCCTCGCCTCCGTCGCCATGCCGCGGCTCTTCACGATCGCGCACGCCGCCCCGGCGTCGCTCGGCGACGCGTTCGGCGTCGCCGGCCTCTGGATGTTCGTCGAGAGCCGGCGGGACGTCCGCTGGTACGTGCCCCTCTCCCTCACGGCGGGGGCCCTCATCGTCACCCACCACCTCTCCACCTACTTCCTCGTGATCGGGGCGCTCGGCGGCCTCCTCCTGCTCGAGCTTTGGCGGCCCGGCCTGTGGAGCCGACGCTTCCCGCTCCGCGAGCTCGTCTTCCTCGGCGGGCTCGTGACCGTGACGTTCCTCTTCTGGTTCTACGGGACGACCGAGTTCGTCGCGAAGGTGCTGCTCCCCGGGCTCGGGCACAGCGCCTACGTCGGCTTCGGCGCGCTCGAGAGCGTCGCGCTCGCTGCGCTCCTCCTCTCGGGGGCGCTGATCGCGCTCCGGCGCCGTCGGTGGCGGCCGCGCCGCCGGTGGGTCCGCCTGCCGTCCGACCGGAGCCTTCTGCGCGACGCCGTCCTCCTCGGGGTCGGCATCTTCGGGGGGGTCTCCGTCCTGCTCGTCGTCCCGCTGCCGGGGACGACCCAGGTGACGCAGCCCGGGACGATCCTCTGGTTCGCGCCGCTCCTCGGCATCGTCGTCCTCTGCACCGGCAGTCGCCGGCTGCTCACCACCTCCCGGCTCGGTCCGTTCGCCCTCACCTGGCTCGGCATCCTTGGGATCTCCGCCCTCGTCACGCTCCTCGCCTCGGAGCTGGCCCCGTCGATCTCTGGCTTCGTGGAGGCGATCCCGCCGGAGCGCCATGCGGAGTACCTGTTCCTCCCGATCGCGCTGCTCGCGGCGGTCGGCGTGGCGCGCCTGATCGCGCGGGTCGACCGGCGCGCCGGCCGCCCGGCCGCGGTTGCCGCCGCCCTGGCGGTCGTCGTCCTCGTCGGGGCGAATGCGGCGATCGTCTACCCGCCCCAGGCGCTCTTCGGCGGGTTCGAGGAGGGGCTCACCCCCGCCGACGCCGCCCTCTGGATGTGGGTCGGCGTCGCCGCGCCGCCGACCTGGAGCGTCGCGACGGACCACCGGCTCTCCTCCATGATCTTCGGGTTCGACGGCAATCCGGCGACCTGGACGACGACCCCGATCCTGTTCACGGGGAGCGCCTCGCAGGCGGCCCAGGCGTATGCGGAGCTGCGGGGTTCGGGCACCCCGTACGTCGTCCGGCCGATCGATCTCGTCGCCGTCGACGCCGTCATGTACACCGGGGTCGCGGGGAACCCCTCGGGGCTGGCGCCGCCGCTGAGCGCCGCGGCGATCGCCTGGTTCGGCGGACTCCCGTTCGTCCCCCTCTACGAGAACGGCCCGAACGTCGTCTACCTGGTCGACGCCCCGCTGCTCCCGCCCGGATAGGGGACGATCCGCCCGTCCCGCTCCCAGGTGGCGACCGGCGCCCCGTCCGCGGCGAGCGCGTCGAGCGCCCGCTCGGCCCAGCCGAGCTTCCGCCGCTTGCGTGCCCGCTCGAGGGGGTCGTCGGCGTCGACGCGTTCGAAGTCGAATCCCCAGAGGAGGATGCGGCGCGCCCCGGCGGCGGCCGCGAGGTAGGCGCCCCGATCGCCGTCCATGAAGCCGCCGACGTCGAGCAGCTCCCGATCGGGCGGGCCGGCCCAGGAGCCCGCGAGCGGACCGGGGAACTGCGGGACCCACTCCTCGAGGGCCGGGACGTTGTCCCCGTGGGCGTGCACCACGACGAGCGCCCCCCGGGCGTTGGCGGCGATCTCCGTCGGCACGGGGCCGTCCAGGTCGGTCACGACGACCGTCGGGATGAGGCCGGCCCGCACGCAGACCGCCGCGGCGCCGTCGGCGGCGACGAGCGCCACGGGGTCGGTCCCCGCCGGCCGGCGCCAGAACGGCGGCGGTCCGGCGCCGGGCGCGAGCCCCACGACGACGACCTCCCGGCCCCGGAGCCGGTCCGCCGCGCGGCCGAGCGGGTCGTCCCGGGCCGCGGGCGGGAGGGCGCGCCGGAGCGTCCGGGCGGCCGCCTCCTCCCGCGCGAACGGGAGGTCGAGGTCGGTCGCGATGCGGCGGTAGAGCGGCGCCCAGCGGGAATACTCCACGGCGCCGGGAATCGCGCCCAACGCTTTATAATAGGGTCCCTGCTCCCTCGCCGGGGACGTCCGTGATGCGACCGTTGGCCCAGGAGATCCTGGCGCACCTGCCCGGAGAGAGCCGCCGTGCTCCCGAGTCGCCCCCCCCGCCGACGAGCGACGACGCCGAGCTCGAGGCGGTGCTCGCCTCCCTGAAGACGAACATCAAGGTCGTCGGCTGCGGCGGCGGCGGCTGCAACACGATCAACCGCCTGTCGGAGGAAGGGATCGCCGGCGTCGAGCTCGTCGCCTGCAACACCGACGCCCAGCACCTCCTCGCAATCCACGCGCCGCGCAAGATCCTGCTCGGCCGCCGTCTGACCCGGGGCCTCGGGGCCGGTGCGCTCCCCCAGGTCGGCGAACAGGCCGCCCGCGAGGCGGAGGACGACATCAAGAAGGCGCTCGCCAACTCGGACATGGTGTTCATCACGCTCGGGCTCGGCGGGGGGACCGGCACCGGCTCCGCCTCCGTCGTCGCCCAGGCGGCGAAGGACGCGAACGGCGGCAGCCCCCTCACGATCGCCGTCTGCACCCTGCCGTTCACCTCCGAGGGGCTCGTCCGCGGGGAGAACGCCGCCTGGGGGCTCGAGCGGCTCCGCTCCACGATCGACACCGTGATCACGATCCCGAACGACCGGCTCCTGGAGCTCGTTCCGCGGCTGCCGATCCAGACGGCGTTCAAGGTCGCCGACTCCGTCCTCGCCCGGGCGATCCGGGGGATCACGGAGATCATCACGCGGCCGGGGCTCGTCAACCTCGACTTCAACGACCTTCGGACGATCATGAAGGGCGGGGGCGTCGCCCTCATCGGGATCGGCGAATCCGAGAGCGAGAACCGGGCCGAGGACGCCGTCCTGGAGGCGATCCACTCCCCGCTCCTCCACGTCGACATCGCCGGGGCGACCGGCGCGCTCATCAACGTCACCGGCGGGCCGGACATGACCGTCAGCGAGGCCCAGAAGGCCGCCGAGGTCGTCCAGAAGGCGATCAGCCCGAGCGCGCGGATCATCTGGGGGGCGGCCGTCGACCCGACGATGCAGAACACGATCCGGGTGATGCTGGTGGTCACCGGAGTTAAATCCCCGCAGATTTTCGGGAACCCGCCGACGGGGCCGCGCGGAGCGAGATCCGGCGCCGACCTGGACGTCGTGCACTAGGCACATCATGGCATTCCTCGACCGCGCGCGCCGGGCCCAGGACGAGTTCGACGGCCGTCTTCGCACCGTCGGCCACGGCAAGTACGGGCGCATCCTGCGGATGGCGCGCCGCCCGACCTCCGAGGAGTACGTCCGGGTCCTCCAGGTGACGGCCCTGGGCGCCGTGCTGATCGGACTCACCGGCTTCGCGCTGTACATCTTCTTCACCCAGGCCGGACCGTGGCTGTGGACGAATTTCTTCGCGGGGTTGTAGGGCAGACGATGAGCGGACGGGTCCAGGAAGAGGAGATCGGCCTGCTGTCGGGGTCGCCGCCGCCGCCCGAGCCGAAGAAGGCGCCCGCCCCCGAGCCGTCGTACCTCATGCCCGCGCCCGAGCGGGAGGCGATCCAGTCGGCGCCGAAACAGGACTCCCGGGCGTTCCTCACCCTCCAGGCGGCCGACGACACGAGCCGCAACGTCACCGCCGGCCTCGTGACGACGCTCTCCGCCGTGCTGACGAGCCGGGCCCCGGGCCCGAGCGACGTCCTCCTCACGATCGAGATCGCCTACCCGTCCGCTTACCCCGACGAGGGGGCGGAATGGCCGGTCCGCTGGACCCCGCCCGGGAAGCGCCATATGGCCGAGCTGTTCGCCCGGAAGGAGGAGTTCCCGCTCTCCCTCCAGCCGAACACCCCGGTCGCCCTGTCGTTCGAGGTGACGGCGCCGGTCGGCGTCCGCTACGGCGACCGCGTCGAGATCCGCCTCGCCGCCGCCGAGTCGGGAACGACCCCGGTCCAGCTCACGCTCGCCTGCGTCGCCCGGCAGGCGGTGCTCGCGATCAAGACGTCCCGCGGCTACGAACGGGAGGTCGCCGACACCCTGCTCGCCCGCGCCGAGGAGAAGCCGGACGTCATCTTCGCCCTGCTCGTCCCGAGCGCGCTGCGGGGCTACGTCTTCGCGGAGGGGATGAGCTTCGAGGGGGTCCGCGAGATGCTGAAGGGGATCCGCAAGGCCCGCGGACTCGTCGACGGCGAGACGACCCTCAAGGAGGTCGAGCCGCTCCTCGTCCCGAAGATCACGGTCGAGGGATTCGTCGAGGGCGCGATCGTCGAGCTCATCTCGGGGCCGTTCAAGGGCGAGAAGGCCCGCGTCAAGAAGATCGACCAGGCGAAGGAGGAGATCACCGTCGAGCTCATCGAGGCGGTCGTCCCGATCCCGGTCACGGTCCGCGGAGATCACGTGCGCATGTTGGAGCGGGGAGGGTCGAAGGGTGGCGGTTGAAGTAAGCGTCCTCGTCGAGGGCGGCAAGGCGGCGGCCGGGGCGACGCTCGGCTCGGCGCTCGGGCCCCTCGGCGTCAACGTCGGCCAGGTCGTGCAGAAGATCAACGAGGAGACCCGCCAGTTCGCCGGCATGCGGGTCCCCGTGATCATCCGGGTCGATCCGAACACCCGCGCCTTCACGCTCGTCGTCGGGCGCCCGCCGGTCGCCGCCCTCCTCCTCAAGGAAGCGAAGAAGGAGAAGGGCTCGGGGAAGCCGAAGACCGAGGTCGCGGGCGACGTGAGTCTGGACGCCGTGCGCCGCATCGCCGAGGCGAAGGGGGAGGACCTGGAGGGCCGTTCCGACGAGGAGCGGGCGAACCAGGTGATCGGCACCTGCGTCTCCCTCGGCCTCACGGTCGACGGCCGGGACCCCCGCGCCGTCCTCTCGGAGCGGCTCGCGGCCCGGGGCCCCCGATGATCGGCGGGCCCGGTGGACCCCCGCCCGATCTCTCGAACGCCGAGATCGTCGACTACACCGTCCTCGAGGGGGACGGCAAGGTCCGCCTGAAGCTCAAGGACGGGTCGGTCGTCGAGATCCGCCTCGAGATCATGAACATCCTTCGGGCGGGGAACGACCCGAACACGGGGCTGCCCGCGTACATCGTCCAGTCGGCGCCGCTGGTGCGGCTCGTCGAGTGCCCGAAGGAGCTCCGCAAGACGCCCCTGCGGCCGGGCCCGCGCGACGCGAAGGCGATCCCCGGCTTCGGCTAGGCCGCCGACCCCGGACGGCCGCCCGCTCCCTTCCCCGCCGGCTCAGCCGGAAAACGCCTCGCGGGGCTGGGGCCATCCGTAGAGGCTCTCCTCCAGGAGGGCGCCGCCGACCTCGACCTGCGTCGTGCCGATCGGGTAGGCGCCGAGCCGCTCGTAGAACCGGCGGGCCGGGTTCGCCGTGAGCACCCGGACCAGGACCCGCTCGAAGCCGGCGCCGACGAGCTCGCCGACCAGCCGCCGCACCAGTTCGCGGCCGATCCCGCGGCGCTGGTGCTCCGGCAGCAGGTAGAGGGAGATCAGCTCCCCGTCGTAGTCGTAGCTCGGCTTGCGGGCCGGGCCGCCGACGGCGAAACCGACGATCCCCGCCGGCTCGACGACCGCGACGATCACCGGCTCGTTCGTCCGTTCCGTGAGCCGGCTCCGCCACCGCTCTTCCCGCTCGCGCAGCTGGTCCCGGAGCGAATCGAGCCACTCCTGGGGATCGATCCCCCGGTACGTCACGAGGAGGGTCCGGATGTGGATGTCGGCGAGCCGCGGGGCATCGGCGACGACGGCCCGGCGGTAGCGGACCGGTTCGGGACCTCCGTCCGACGGCATCGGGCTTCCCGGAAGCCAGGGTCCGTCCCCATAAAGCCGTCCGGCCGAAACGCCTTAAACGACCGCGCCGGTGGCCGCGCCGTGACCGACCTCCAGGAGACGCCCGCAACTCCCCCCGAACCGTCCGGGGGAGACGAGCGGCTCGGCTACTTCACCGCGGGCGGCGTGCTGCTGTTCCTCGGCTGGGGGCTCGGGGTCATCGCCAATCTGGCGCTCCACGGGGCGGCCCGCTCCGGACCGTTCGAGATCTGGGGCGTGCACTTCGGGCCGACCCTCGGCGCCTACGCTTGGGCCGTCTTCGGCCTGGGCATCGTCACCGGGGCGCTCGGCGTCGTGCTGCTCGCCGCCGGCCGGGCGACGCCGCGGGGCCCGTTCGTGCTCCCGGGCGTGAACTACTGAGGCGGCGCACCCTTCGCGCGGGGCGGGGAGCCGGCGCTCCGCTGCTTCCGACCGGTCCGAAGGAGCACCGCTCCCCGGCCGGCGGCCCACCGCGGGGGACGACTACGAGCGTTCCGGGGGAGCCCGCGCGGCGGGTCGGTGCACGCGGCGGGAGGGGGGCGCGCGCGCCTCGACCGGGCTCTTCGACCGCTTCTGGATGACGAGGCAATCGCTGCAGATCCGTTCGTCGGCGTCGAGACAGCCGCGGCAGAACGTCCGTCCGCAGACCGTGCAGCCCAGCGTGGCGGGGATCCCGCATCGCGCGCACTGCCCGACGAACACCAGAGGTCCCTCCCCACGGGGCCCGGTCAGCGGAGCACTCCGCT
>JAKABH010000082.1 GCA_021801925.1 Thermoplasmata archaeon
CCCGCGGCAGGAACGCCGCCATCCGTCGGCCGTCGGGGTCGAGCTCCAGCTCGTAGAACTGCGCGACATCCCCGCTGCGAACGGGGCGGATCGCCACCGTCGGATCGTCCTCGGTCATCGACGCCCGTCTTCGACCGCCGCGGCGGTCCCCGCGCCGACCGCCGGCCCGCGGATACCGTTGGCGCTGCGGCCGGCCGTGCGGGGCGGCGCCGGTGGGACGGGAGCGGGGTCCGGGGACGTGGCTGCGTGCGGTTCGGCTCGGCCGCCGTCCCACGCCGCCGCCGTTCGACCGCTCCCCGCCTCGCCCACCGGTCGTTCGGAGGGCGCCCCGACGGAGATATTCGCCGAGCGCCGTCCTGGGCACCCCCGAGCCCCGGGGGGTAGTGGAGCCGGCCTGACGCGGGGTTAATGAGGGGGGAGCCCGAATGCCGCCTCGGCCCGCAAGGGCAGGAATGAACATGGGGTTCGTGGACGACCTGACGCTGATCTTGGATCTGCTGGTGCTGGTGTCGGCTGCGGTGTTCTACACGGCGATGTTCACCTGGTGGCACGCCCGGAAGAACGACTCCGCCCGGGCGCAGGCCCACCTCAAGGAGGGCGCCGGCGTGCTCGGCCTCATCGGGGGGATCCTGGGCGCGATCTCGTTGTGGGGCGAGATGGCTTGGCCGCTGCCCGGTCCCTACAACATCTACTTCTTCGACCCGCTGCTCATGCTCGCCCTCGTCCTCGTCGGCTTCGCGATCGCCGTCTGGCGGCGGCTGCCGACCCACTTCGTCGGGATGCTGTCGCTGGTGATCGGCGCCGGCGTCGCCTACTACGGGGCCCGGGCCTACCTCCTCGGGCTCACCCAGGACCCGTTCGAGACGCTCCTCCTCTACCTCGGCTTCGGGGCGGTCGGGATCCTCGCCTTCCCCGCGACGCTCTACGTCGACTGGGCGGTCCAGGGGCACACGGAACCGGGAGCCTCGCCGCTCGCGAGCAACTGGGTCGCCCAGTACCCCCGGTTCTGGACGGCGATCGTCGTCCTCTTCCTGCTATTGGTGATCCTGGCGGGGTTCGCCGCGCTCGCCTACGGGTTCAACACCGTCTGGTCCCACCTCGGCTCCCCGCCCTGAACGCCTCGGAAAAGGGGAGGGACCCTCCGGCCCCCGTCCGGGCCGGAGGTCGCGCACGCGGCCGGGCGGCGGGGATCCGCCGTTCCGGCCGGCGGCTTCGAGGGAGGGGGAGGTCGGGAGCGCCGGCGCAGGGCCCCCCGCGTTAGGCCGGAGTTATCTGGCCCTTCCTTCTCGCCGTCGCATGCCCGAGAGCCGCCCGCCGGCGACGTTCGTCTCGGACCTGCGCCCGTCCCGCGTCGCGACCGTCGAGGGGACGGTGACCGAGCTCGAGCCGGTGCGGGAAGTGTCGACACGGGACGGCGCGACCAAGAAGGTCCGCAACGGCCGCCTCCGGGACGCCACGGGGGAGATCGTGCTGGTCCTCTGGGGCTCCGAGGTGTCGCTCGCCGAAGCCGGCGACCGGATCCGCATCGTCGACGGCTGGGTCTCGGACGCCCGGGGCCGACCGCAGATCACCCTCGGGCGATCCGGCCGCCTCGAAAAACTGTCGGGTTGATCTCTTCGGTGCGGGTTCTGCGACCGCGCCCGGCGGGCGGTCCGCGGCAGGACGGGCGGAGCCGAGAACGGCGCGGCCGCGGCCATTTCGGGCCCGTCGCCCGACGCGGTGCGCCCGCACGTCGGGGAGGGGGTCGGTCCCGACCGCGGGCTCACCAGCGGCGATCGGGAGTCCCGTCGTCGGCCCGATCGTCGGCGGAGATCGGCAGGAAGGCGAGCGAGCGCATGATCTCGGGGGCGCGCCGACGGATCGCCTCCCGATCGGCGTCGGAGATCGTCCCGGGTCGCAGCCCGAGGCGGGTCAGGGCGGCCAAGGCCGTGACCGCCGCCGCGAGGCAGAGCGGGAGCAGGAGCCGGCCCCATGCCGGGGAGAGCAGGCCGACCGCCGAGACTCCCCAGACGATCGCCGAGAGCTGGAGCAGCGAGCCCGTGATCGCGATCAGCTCGAGGTAGCGCCGGCGCTTCTCCGGGAGAAACGACAACGCGACCATCGCCTCGAGCCGGGTGCCGTCCTGGCGGACCCGGGCGAACTCGACGACGGTCACGGCGACCAGGACGAGGACGTAGGCGAGGACCCCGCCGGCGAAATACGTGTAGGCGTCGACCACGGTCCCCCGCTGCCCCCGGGAGCGAAGCCGGACCCTTAAGTCCCTTTGGCCCGGGGCGCCCGGTCGGATCGGTCCCCGAAGGGACCCCAACGGGCAAGAGCCGCCCCGGCCTCCCCCGCTCCATGGACCTCCGTCCCGTCCGGTCGCCCGGCGCCCGCCCCTCCCGCCGTCGCTGGCTGCCCGTGGTGGCGCTCGGGGCGGTCGCGCTCCTGCTGATCGTCGCCGGCGCTCTGCTGCTCCTCACTCCGGCGTCCCCCTCGGTCCGGGTCTCGGCGCTGGCGCTGGCCTCCCGCGATCACGCCTGCGGGATCCGCAACCAGAGCCTCGCGGGGTTCGTCGCCGTCCCCGACGCGACCGTCCACGAGGTCCTCACCGTCACGAATCCGAACGCCTCGGCGTCGTGCGCGATCGTCGCCCTATCGGTGTCGACCGCTGGGTTCCGGCTCACCTCGACGGATCTGCCGCTTTCGCTCGGCCCGGCGCAGCACGGGGAGCTGGTCTTCGATCTCTCGGTCCCGAACGGGGCGTTCGCCGGGGCGGTCGATCTCGACCTCGAATGAGTCCGGGGAAAGGAAACGGTTGGCCTCTTGTCGGCCGGCCGATCACTGCTTCTTCTCGTCCTCGGAACCCTTGAGCCCCTTCTTCATGCCGGCCCCGAACCCCTTCACCCCGCCGACCAGCCCGCGGCCGAGCTTCTCGGCCACGACCCCGGTCTTCTCGGCGACGTGCTGGGTCTCGGCCCCGACCCGGCGGCCCATCGTCACCGGCTTGCCGCACGCCGGACAGTTCGCCGCGCCGTCCTTCAGCTCCGCTCCGCACGCTTCGCACTTCATGGGCGACCCTCGTCGGAAGACGGTCGGGGGGGTAGATTAATCTCCGGTCGGCGGCCGGTCGGCCCGAACGGTTATGAATCTCCCGGGAGCGTCGGCCGGCATGGGCGCATCCCCGCCCTCGGCCTCCCCGCCCCCCGCGTCCCCGTACGTCGTCCGACGGCTGCGTGCCGACGAGGCCCGGGAGTTCCGGTGGATCCGGCTTCGTTCCCTGGCCGACGATCCGCTGGCGTTCGGCAGCACCTACGCGCGGGAAGCGGCGTTCCCGGCCGAGCTCTGGGTCGAACGGACCCGCGAAGGGGCGATGGGGACCGATCGCTCCACCTGGGTCGCGGCCGACCCGGCCGGCCGCCTGGTCGGGCTCGTCGGG
>JAKABH010000002.1 GCA_021801925.1 Thermoplasmata archaeon
CGGGGCGGCCCCCTACGTCATCGTCTTCGCCGGGATCATCTTCGGCGGCGATGCGATCGCCGGCGAGTTCCAGAACAAGACCGGCTACTTCCTGATGGGCCTGCCGATCCGGCGCACCAGCGTCTACCTCGGCAAGTACGTCGCCGCCTTCCTCGCTTCCACGATCTCCCTGCTCCTCTTCCTCGCGATCGTCGTGGGGAACGGCGTGGTCTACCTCGGAGTGGGCAGCGTCAACGGGGCGCTCCTGGTTTCGCTCGGGATCGCGTTGCTCTATCTCGCGGCCCTGCTCGGCGCGGTGTTCCTGTTCAGCTCGATGTTCAAGAACAGCCTCTACGCGGTCCTGGTGGTCGCGGTGCTGTTCCTCTTCGGGTTCACGATCATCCAGGACGTCGTCGTGGGGCTGGTGCACATGGAGCCGTGGTTCCTCATCAGCTACGCGAACATCGTGATCTCCTATCCGTTCGGCGCCATCCCGCCCCATATCCAGCAGAGCGCGTTCACCGGCACGACGTACTCCCCCTACTACTGGGAGGGGATCGTCATCATGCTCGGCTATGCCGTCCTCACGGCCCTCGGCGGCCTCGCGTTCTTCGAGCGCGAGGAGTTCACGTAGGCCGGCGCGGGCGGGATCCGGGCCAAAGGCTTATCGGCGGCGGCCGCTCGGAACCCGACGTCGATGGGCGACCAGGACCTCTCGACCGAACTGAGCGGTCAGGGCTACCAGCTGGTCGGTCGCCACAGTGCGGTCAAGCTCTGCTACTGGACCCGGGAGTCGCTCGCCCGCGGCCGGGACTGCTACAAGGGCCGCTTCTACGGGATCGAGAGCCACCGCTGCCTCCAGATGTCCCCCGCGATCGACTCGTGCAACCTCCACTGCCGGTTCTGCTGGCGGAACCAGGGGTGGGAGAACGACGCGGTGATGCCGGAGTTCGACGATCCCGAGACGCTGCTCGACCGCTCGATCGACGCGCAGCGGCGGATCCTCTCCGGCTTCAAGGGGGACCCCTCGGTCCGCCTCGAACGGTGGGACGAGGCCCAATCGCCCCGGCACATCGCCATCTCCCTCACGGGCGAGCCGACGCTCTACCCGAAGATGAACCGGTTCCTGGAGCTCGCGCACGAGCGGGGGATCACGACCTTCCTCGTGACGAACGGGACGAACCCGGACGCGCTCCGGGCCCTCGACCCGCTCCCGACGCAGCTGTACGTGTCGGTCACCGCGCCGAACGCCGAGGTGTTCCGCCGGCTCACCCTCCCCGCGCAGCCGGACGCGTTCGACCGCCTGCGGGAATCGCTCGCCATCGTCCGCGGCCTTCGGACCCGGCGGGTCGTCCGCCACACGCTCGTGCGGGGGTGGAACCTGGGGTGGGTCGACGACTACGCGGAGCTCGACCGCCTCGCCGCCCCCGATTTCATCGAGCCGAAGGGGTACGTCTACATGGGGAAGTCCCGGCAGCGCCTGGGCCGGGATCACGCCCCCGACCACGACGAGATCCGCGGCTTCGCCGAGCGCCTGGCCCGGCGGACGGGCTACCTCGTGCTCGACGAATCGCCCGAATCGAAGGTGGTGCTGCTCGGGCGCACGGGCGTCGACCGATACCTGCCGGGACGGGCCCCGGGGGGATCCCCGCCGACCGCGGCGGGAGTGCCTACGCGACCCGCCAGTTGAGGACGGAGACCAGCACCGCGGCGGCGATCCCGAGCCCGATCACGAGGTACGGGTTGATCTTGAGCGCCCGGGTCTCCTCCATGTCGTAGTACTGGATGAGACCGGCGGCGCTGGAGAAGCCGGAGCGGCGACTGTCGGGCATGCTGCCCTCGCCAGCACCGGGGCAGTATATAGCCCCCGCCGGCGGCGACCCGCCCGTCCTCGGTTACTTCCAGAGCCCGCCGCCGGGCCAATCGAGGACCGACTCTTCGACCGCCTCGCGCAGTCGGCCGAGGAGGCCGCCGCCGCCGAGCCCCGGGCCCCGCCCGTTCAGCAACCGATCGAGGAACGGCCGGGGCGGTCCGACGCGGACGGTCCGCCCGACGGGCACCCCGGTCGCGGCGGAGAGCGCGTCAAGCGCCTCCTCCCGGTCCGCCAGCTGGTCGAGGAGGCCGAGGGCGAGCGCCCGGCGGCCCGTCCAGATCTCGCCGGTCGCGAGCGGCCGGATCTCGTCGACGCTGCGGTGCCGCTCGCGCGCCACCAGGGCGACAAACTCCTCGTACCCTTCGTCGAGGACCGCCTGCATCTTGGCCCGCTCCACCTCGGAGAGGGGCCGGATCCCCTGGAAGGCGTCCTTGTGCTCGCCGGCGTGGAGGAGTTCGACGGAGATACCGAGCTTCTGGAGGAGGCCCTCGACGGCGAGGTGCGGCAAGATCACCCCGATCGATCCGACCGCCGATTCGGGATAGGCGAACAGCCGACGGGCCCCGAGGGCGGCGAGGTAGGCGCCCGATGCGCCGACCGAGCCGATGAGGGCGAAGACCGGCTTCACGCGGTCGAGCCGTTTGATCGCCAGGTAGAGGTCCATCGACGCGATCGATTCGCCGCCGCCGCTGGAAATGTCGAGGAGGACCCCCTTCACCCGGGATCGCTGCCGGAGGGCGCGGAACAGCTGGAGATACGGCTCGACGCTCCGCTCGCGGATCGTCCCGCGGAACGGCACCACGGCCAGTCGGTCGCGCATCGTCCGGGGAATCAGGCCCGGGCGGGTTATAGCCTCCCAGTTACCCCGCCGTAGTTGCGGGGGTCGGATCGCTCCCGGGACCGGACCGGACCACGACCGCGGCGTCGGCCCCCGATCGGGCCTCCCGCGCCTTCGGTTCCACCGGGACCCCGGGGGCCACCGGCCATCGCCCTCGTCGACCCCGGATCCCCGGGGGCCGGGCCGCTCCGAGCCGGAGCGTCGCGAGTGAATTCGTTCGGGGGAACCCCGTCCCGCCCTCGGAATCGTCGCGGTCGGGCGCCCGCCGGCGTCGGTCGGGGCGGCCCAATCCGTCTCGATGGCCGTCGGGGGGCGGCGGCGAGCCCGATCGCTTCGGGCTCCCCCGAGGACGTATCCGCGGCGAGCGGAATCCCGGGCCCAGACCTCGCGGCCCCGAGCCCCTTCGCCCCCAACGCGCCGGAGCGTGACCGTCGGCCAGGGCTAACCGCCGGGCCGTGCGCCGGCCGTCGCTGCGACCTCGCGAATGGGACGGGGCGATCCCGCGGGTCCCCCTGCCCGTTCAGCCGTGTCGGTCGAGGAATCGACGAAGGAGGGCGAAGTAGTCGGCCCGCTCCTCCCAGAAGGCGAGGTGGGAACTCGCCCCGAACTGATGCAGTTCGGAGCCGGGAATCCCCCGGTGGATCGATTCGGCGACGGCGGGGGTCACCTCGTCGTACCGCCCCACGGTGATCAGGGTGGGGAGCCGGATTTCGCCGAGGCGGTCGGTGACCGACCAGTCCCGGATCGTCCCGACGATCGTGAACTCGTTCGGTCCGTTCATCCGGCCGTACTTCGGGAGGCTCACGTTCGCCAGCGTGTACGTGACCTCGGGCGGCCACGGTTCGAGGCGGCAGAGGTGGCGCCGGTAGAACTCCGCGACGGCGGCCGCGTAGGCGGGCGAGTCGTACGTGCCGGAGGCGTCCCCCTCGGCGATCGCCGCCGTCATCTCGGGCGGGAGCGACCGGACGAGTCGCTGCATCTCGCGGACGGCGAGCGGTACGTCCGCGAGTCCGCTGGCGCTGACCAGCGTCCGAACCCCCTCGGGGTGGGCCAGGGTATAGGCGATCGCCAGCAGGCCCCCGTAGCTGGAACCGATCAGGTGGACCCGGCCGAGCCCCAGCCGCCGGCGGAGCTCGTCGAGGTCGGCGACGTCCCGATCGATCGAGTAGTCGATCGGGTCCCGCGCCCGCTCCGAGCGGCCGCAGCCGAGCTGGTCGTAGAAGACGACCCGGTAGCCGAACCCGGCGAGGTCCTCGAACGGCGCGAGGTAGTCGTGGGACATCCCGGGTCCCCCGTGCAGCATCAGGACGGGCGCCCTGCCGTTCCCGTCGCCGACCGAGCGCCAATACAGTCCGTATCCGTGGACCGGCGCGTGCCCCTCCGCGCGCGCCGGGGGTCTCCTCGGCTGCATGCGGCCGGGAAACGCTCGTCGTATTTGGCGCGGGCGAACCCCCGGACGATCCTGGGCGGAAGACCGGGGGGCGCCGGGGCCGCTCCCCGGCCGCGTCCGCGGTTGCGGCCGGAGGCTCCCGAGGGGGAACCCTCCCCGGTCATCGGGGCCGCCGCGACGGGCGCGGACCGTGGGGATCCCGGCGCCCCGAGCGGGACCCCGACGGCCGGGCGTTCGCCCCGGCACCGGGGTCGGCTCCCCCGGGGCGCCGATAGGGTCGCCCCGCCACCGATATCGGTGCCGGGCCGATGATCGAGCCGTGCTCGGGAGCGCCCCGCCGGTCGACATCCGGCACCCGCCGGCGGATCTGGATGCCCTCATCGAGTGGTTCGATCGGGTCGCCTACCGTCTCGTCCTGCTGGAGGAATACCCGCTCTCCGATGTCGAAGCGGCCGTCGCCGCGATCGATCGGGGGGTACGGGCCCATCTCGATGCGGACCGGCCCGGGGGGATCCTGCCGGAAGCGTCGGCGGGCACCGAGGGGAGCGGGTGGCAGTCCGCCCGCCTCGGGGACGACCACGAACGGTATCGCACTTCCCTCGAGCAGCTGCGCTGGTTCCTGGCGGTGGTCCAGAAGGAGGACCACGGGGGCCATCGCCAGGCGCTGGGCCAGTACGCCCGGCTGGTCGCCGAGTCGCTCCGCCGCCACCGGGCCGAGGAGGGGGGGAGCGGAGGCGGGGCTCGGAAACCCTAATGAGCGGCCTCCGGCACCGCGGGTTGGACAGCATGGCGGCGCGGGCGTCGGAGGCGGTCTGGGTCGAGAAGTACCGGCCGACCTCCCTCGGGGAGATGGTCGGCCAGGAGCAGATCGTCCCCCTGCTGCGCTCGTACGCCGAACAGCGGTCGATGCCCCACCTCATGTTCGCCGGCCCGCCGGGGACCGGCAAGACGACGGCGGCGCTGGCGCTCGCCCGGGACCTGTTCGGTCCGTCCTGGCGCCAGAACTTCCTCGAGTTGAACGCGAGCGACGAGCGGGGGATCGAGACCGTCCGCGGGACGATCAAGCAGTACGCCCGGACCTCCCCCATCGGCGAGGTCAGCTTCAAGATCCTGTTCTTGGACGAGGCGGACAACCTCACCGCCGAGGCGCAGGCCTCGCTGCGCCGGCTGATGGAGCGCTACTCCGGTTCGTGCCGGTTCATCCTCTCCTGCAACTACTCCTCCCGGGTGATCGATCCGATCCAGTCCCGCTGCGCGGTGTTCCGGTTCCGGGCCTACAGCGCCGATGCGATCCGCGCCCAGCTCGGGCGGATCGCCGCGGCCGAGTCGAAGCGGGTCGACCCCGAGGCCTACGAGGCGATCCTGGTCGCGGCCGACGGCGACATGCGGCGGGCGATCAACCTCCTCCAGCTCACCGCCACCCACGCGGCGCACGTCACCGCCCGCACCGTCCAGGAGCACGCCTCGACCCCGCTCCGCCGCGAGGTCGAGGGGATGCTGTCGGCGGCGGTCGCCGGCCGTTTCCGCGACGCCCGGAGCCAGCTCTATGCGCTGCTCGTGGACCGCGGGGCGGCCGGCGAAGAGATCCTGCATGCGATCCACAGCTACCTCCCCGAGATGGACGACCGGACCGTCCCGGCGCGGGAGAAGATCCGGCTGATCGAATACCTCGGGGAGCTCGACTTCCGCCTCGCCCAGGGGGCCTCGGAGCGGATCCAGCTGGAGGCGCTCCTCGCCCATCTCGCCGCGGTCGGCGCCGGCGGGCGCTGAGGGGCCCGTGGCGCGGCAGCGGGACGTCGGGGGAAAGCCGAAGGTCGCGCGCCGCGCCGTTGTCGAGGGGGAGCTCGCCGTGGCGGCCTCCACCCGGCGGGCGATCGCCTCCCGGTCGGTCGAGAAGGGCGACCCCCTCGCCGCCGGCGAGCTCGCCGGCCTGCTGGCGATGAAGCGGACCCCCGACCTGATCCCGCACTGCCATTCCGTCCCGCTCACGTCGAGCTCGGTCGCCCTGCGCCTCGGGCGGCGGGGGGTGCGGGTCCACGCCGAGGCCGGGACGGTCGACCGGACGGGGGTCGAGATGGAGGCCCTGGTCGGCGCGACGGTCGCCCTGCTGACCGTGTGGGACATGGTCAAGTACCTCGAGAAGGATGCCCGCGGGCTCTACCCCCACACCGCCCTCGGCCCGGTCCGGGTCGTGGTGAAGCGCAAGGGAGCGAGCCTCGTTCCATGACCGAACCGCAACCGTCGACCGCGAGCCGCCACCACCTCGGGGGAGATCGCGTGCTCTCCTTCGGGGTCCTCTCCGTCTCCGACACCCATACCGAGAGCGACGATCCGTCGGGCCATCTCGCCCGGGATCTCCTCACGGCCGGGGGCCACCGGGTCCTCCACTACCGCCTCGTGGCGAACTCGGTCGCCGACGTGCGCGACACGCTCGAGCCGTGGCTCGCCGAGATCCCGCTCGAGGTGGCGATCACCGTCGGCGGGACCGGGGTGAGTTCGCGGGACCTGACGGTCAACGCCCTCGAGGCGATGGGCGGCCGGCGCCTCGAGGGGTTCGGGGAGATCTACCGCGCCCTGAGCTTCCAGGAGGTCGGCCCGCTCGCCTTCATCAGCCGGGCGGCGCTCTTCGTCGTGAACGGCAAGCCGGTCTTCGCCCTGCCGGGCAGCGAGCGGGCGGTCCGCACGGCCGTCGAGAAGCTGATCCTGCCGGCCGCCATCCACTTGGTCGAGGAGCTCGAGCGCTAGGCGCGCGGGTCGGACCGGCGCCCGACCGCGAGCGCCCCCATCGGTGGGGGGCCCGCGTCGAAGAGCTGGGGCGGGAGCCCTTGGGCCCGGCAGAAGGCGTCCCACGCCGCGGTCGCGTCGACGTGGTGGCAGAGCAGGATCCCGCGCCCGGAAAGGCGCTCCCATGCCGCGTGGAGCTCGAACCGGGCGCGAGCCGGGTTCGGCCCGTTGTCGTAGAAGAACAGGTCGATCGGGTCGGAATCGCCGAGGATCTCCCGAAGCCGCTCTTCGGAGTTCCCGAGGGCGAGGGTCCATCGGGTCCGGAGCGGGGGCGGCACGAACTGGCCGACCTCGACCTCCCGGACCCCGGCGGACCGGCCCGCCGTCGGCCCGGGTCCCAGGGAGACGAGCTCGCCGCGTCCGTTCGCCGCGAGGGCGGAGAGGATCCACGCCGTCGAATAGCCGGGCCGGACGCCGGTCTCGACGACCCGATCCGGCCGTTGGCTGCGGACGAGCAGGTAGAGGAGCGCCCCCTGGGGGAGTTCGTGGGCGAAGGCGATCCCCGCCCCGCGCTCGAGCAGGAGGTCGGGGAGCGCCCCTTCCCGCAGCTCGCGACGAAACGTCGTGAGCTCGGGGTCCGACACCCCGGTCATCGCCCGGATCCGGTCGAGCGCGCTCTGGCGGAGGAGGAGCATCCGCTGCCGGATCGCCCGCCGGGCGGCCGGGGAGACGAGGGAGCGGCGACGGGACGTCCGGTCGACCATCGGCACCGACTCCCCGGCGACGGTCGTAGGTTTCGGTACCATAGGGTCAGCTCCTCCGGTCCCGGTCCGGAGGTCTAGCCCATCGAGGGGCGCCGACCTATACAAACCCTGTGCGTCGACCCCCGCGCCACGGGGTGGCGGGCGGGCCAGCGCACGATTTAATAGGCCGACCGGCTCCGGACCGGCGAGGCGGTCACGATGGCGGTTCAGGAAGTCGGAGGAGCCAACTACGACAAGTTCGCGAACGAGAACGGCGCCGCGGTGGTCGACATCTGGGCGCCGTGGTGCGGACCGTGCCGGATGGTCTCCCCGATCGTCGACCGGCTGAGCGAGAAGTACCGCGGCAAGGTGGCGTTCGGGAAGATGAACTCGGACGAGAACGGCGAGAAGGCCGGGGCGCTCGGGATCATGAGCATCCCGACCTTGCTGTTCTACAAGCAGGGCAAGCTCGTCGACCGGATCGTCGGGGCGTATCCCGAAGAGGTCATCGACGAGCACATCCGCCGCCTGCTCTGACTCTCCCGCCCCGGGGACGGGCACCGCGCCCCCGCGGGGGGGCCCGGCCGCATCGGGGCGCTGTGCACCGGCGCGCGCCCCGTCCCCGTTGAGGTGGCGGCATGAGCGCGCCGGCGCCCGACGTGCAGCTGGCGCGCTACGTCTTCCGCCGGAAGCTGGACGAGATCGCGCAGAGCCGGGGGCGCGCGACGGAGCTGATCTCGCTCTACGTCTCCCCGACGCGCCAGATCCCGGACGTCCTAAGCTATCTGCGGAACGAGTACGCCCAGAGCTCGAACATCAAGAGTCGCACGACCCGCAAGAACGTCATGTGGGCGATCGACTCGCTGATGAACCGGGTCCGCGCCTACAAGGCGCCGCCGCCGAACGGGGTGGCGTTCTTCGTCGGGAACAAGGCGGTCGGCGCCGACAAGTCGGAGCCGGTCACCTACATCCTCGAGCCGCCCGAGCCGCTGAACACGTTCCTCTACCGGTGCGACTCCACGTTCTACCTGGACCCGCTGCTCTCGATGGTCCACGAACCGGACCTCTGGGGGCTCCTCGTCATGGACCGCGCCGAGATGACGATCGGCTTCCTCCGCGGCAAGCGGACGGAGGCGCTGCGCAACAAGCAGTCGATGGTGCCGAGCAAGCACGGACGGGGGGGCCAGTCGGCGCACCGGTTCGAGCGGCTCATCGAGCACGCGGCGCACGACTTCTTCGTGCGCACCGCCGAGATCGCCGCCGAGCTCTTCCTGCCGAAGAAGGACCAGCTCAAGGGGATCCTCCTCGGCGGCCCCGGGGCGACGAAGGAGTTCTTCTACCACGAGGCCTACCTTCACTACGAGCTCCAGCAGAAGGTCGTCCAGCCGCTGTTCGACGTCGGCTACACCGATGAATACGGCCTCAAGGAACTGGTCGAGAAGGCGTCCCAGACGCTCCACGGCCTCGAGCTCACGGAGGAGAAGCGGCTGATGCGCCGCCTGATGGCGGAGGTGCGGCGGGCGGAGGCCGGCCTCGCCGCCTACGGCGAGGCCGATGTCGCCCGCGCGCTCGAGCTCAACTCCGTCGACACCCTCCTCATCTCCGAGGCGCTCCGCCGACAGCGGGTGACGTTCCGCTGCACCGCCTGCGCCCAGGAGTTCGTCCGGACCGTCTCCGATGCGGAGATCGACCCGATCCTCGACGGGCCGTGCCCGAGCTGCGGCCAGCGGCAGGTCACGGAGGTCGCCCGCGAGGACTACGTGGAAGGCCTCTTCCGCCGCGCCGCGGAGTCGGGGGCGACGGCCCGTTTGGTCTCCGGGGAGAGCGAGGAAGGGGAGATCCTCTCGAAGGGACTCGGGGGGATCGCGGCGCTGCTCCGCTACCCTCTACCCCGGACCGCCTGGACGCGGCCGGCCGGACCCCCCGGCTGACGTCGGATCCTTCACCAGAGGTGCCCGAGGGGGTCGTCCTCGGAGTCGGAGGGGGCCGGCGGGGTCGGGTCGTGCGGGCCGGCCCGACCGGTCGTCGGCCCGCCGGGCGGGTAGAGGGGGGCGTTCGGATACACGGGCGGCGGGAGGCGGCGGCGCACGGCGACGACCGCGACCATGGCGACGACGGTCCCCACCCCGGCGACCGCGACCGCCGGCCCCACGAGGTCCCGCAGGGTCGAGGCGGTCGGGAGACCGGCTCCGGGGCAGGCCGATCCGTAGAGGAGGCATCCCTGGACCGAGGCGGATTGTGTCGGCGACTGGGGCTCGCCCTGGACCGCCGTCTGGGCCGGGGTGTCGGGGGTACCCGTACCGGCGAGGTCGGTCAGGCCGCTCGCCGAGCCCGAGGTCGCGTACGTCGGCTCGAGCGTCTGGAGGCCGAAGACCCAGCGGGAAGCCCCGACCCCGAAGTGCGCCCGATCGACGGTGCGGACATCGAGGAACGACATCCCGGCGTTCACGGCGCCGGATTCGTTCCCCGCCCACGGTCGGGCGGTCGTCGTGGCGAACAACTGGGCGCCGGTCGGGACCAGGACGATCCCGTCGACGAGGCCGAACGGTCCGCTGGGGGCGAGCGCGACCTCGGGGAACGGCACGCCGCCCAAGCGGATCGAGTTCGCGGAGGAGTAGGCTCCCAGCAGAGACTCGGTCCCGTTCGAGGGGAGCGGGAGGGAGCCGGACCCCGAAACCGAGCCGGTCACCGCACCGCTGCGGCTCAGGAAATACCGGTATCCGGTCTCGCCGGTCGACCGGAAGCCTGCCTCGGACGACCAGCCCTGGGAGTCGGTGAGGTTCTCCGGCAGGATCCCGAGGGGGCGGGGGAACGTGACCGACGAGTTGGAGAAGATATCAGCGGAGAGGTAGCCGCTTCGGGCGACCGGCACCGACCCGGCCACCGGTAGGTAGCTCGAGGTCGACTCCGTCTCGTTCGCTCGGGTGACGGTCGTCGAGCTTTCGAGGGCGATCGCCGCCACCGGTCCGCCGGATTCGTTCACCGCCCCGGCGGTCGTCAGGAGCGAAACGGTCCGGTCGGACTCCCAGAAGCGGGCCTGGAGGGACGACCGATACACCGGCGTCTGGCAGTTCGGGGTGCAGTACTCGATCGCGAACGCCGCCCCCGACGTGCGGGTGACGTTGAGCGAGAAGGAGGTGCCGCTCACGTTCTGTTGCGCGAGCTCCACCGTGAATCCGTCCGTGAGATTGCCGACGTACGGGATGCCCGCGCGGGAGACGCCCGAGAAGTGGATTGTACCGACCCCGCCGTAGGCCCAGGTGGCGGACGGAGCGTTCGCGTCGGGCGCCGGGGCGGCGCGGGCGATTCCCCCGGAGCCGACCGTCGCGAACAGGGTCCCGAGGACGACGACGCCGACCGCCAAGGCGATCGCCCGTCCCCACGGTCGGCCCCTGATCGACCGCATCGCCCGTTCCTCGCCCCGTGCCATGCGGGGGGGTACACTTAAGCGGAAGTGCTGAAAAGATGGGAATGGTCTGGACTGCGTGCCACGGTCTAGCATGGGTGGAGTGAAGTCTCGTGCGAACTCTGACCGAATCCGAAGCGCGGGTGATTGCCGTCATGCTCGCCGCCCGGCCGGACCGGGAACGCGAGCGCCTGCGGCAGGTGCAGGTACCCCGTTCGACCTACCATGCGATCCGCCGGCGCGCCTATACGGAGGCGTGGTTGCGCGATCGGTACATCCCGCACCCGGGCCCCCTCGGCCGCCCCTGGGTGACGTTCATCCTGCTCCGCCCGTTCGCGGACCGCTTCGAGGAGTTCGCCGCCGCCGCGGCGGCCGACCCCGGCACGGTCGGCCTGTGGACAGGCACCCAGGTCGCCCTCGCGATCCTGTTCCAGCCGAAGCCGACCGACCGCGCGAAGTGGGCGAACCGCATCGAGCGGGAGCGGCTCGGCGCCCATCCGCTGCTGCTCACCGTACGGGCCGATGCGCCCTCGGTCCCGGTCTACTTCGACTTCGAGGGCCTCTGGTGCCATCTGGTCGGGTTGCCCGGCACCCTGGCCTATCCCCACGGGCTCGGAGGGGAGCTGGCGCCGACCCCCGGTGAATCCGATCCCCGGCTGACTCCGCACCGGCGGTGGGCGATCTCCGAACTCGTCCATCGGCCGTTCGTCGGATCCGCGGACGGGCGGGGCGATCATCTCGTCGGCCCGTTCGGACTTCCGTTCACCCAGCGCCGGATGCTCGCGAAGGGATGGGTCGACCACCGCACGCTGCTCGACCCGGCCCGCCTGCCCCCGTACCAGGGTCGGAGCCCGGATCAGGTCGTGCTGCTGTCGGGCACGCCGCGGGCCGGGGCCCGCCCCGAGCAGCTGTTCGCGTTGCTGACGCGGGAGTGCCGGGTCTTCCCGTTCCTGCTGGTCGTCGGCGACGACCGGTGGCTCGTCGGGGCCCTCGGATCGGCCTCGCCCCCGCCGGAGCTGGGGAGCGATCGACGGCCGGTGCTCGGCACCTTCCGGGAGTTCCTCGAAGGAATCGAGATCGTCCAGGAACCGGCGGCCCGCTTTGTCGCCCGGGTCGATCACCGGTACGACCGCCTCCTCCCTCCGGCCCGCCCGCCGGCGGCCCCGACCCGGGAGCCCGCCGACCCGACCGACTGAGTCCGGCCGCGGGTCCACCCCTCGGGCCGCCCGACGACCGGGCCCGCCCTCCTGCGCCGAAGGTTCCGGCAGTGAGAAGCCATATGTGGCCCGGGGTGCGATTCCTGTGGGGCGCGTAGCCTAGCTTGGATAGGGCACCGGGTTCCTAACCCGGCGGTCGAGGGTTCAAATCCCTCCGCGCCCGTCGCTCGCCAGGGGAATCCGGAGGGCGCGCGGGAACCGGGAGCCGGACGTCACCGGCGACCCCTCCGCCCAGGTCGGCGGTCACCGGGCGGGCTACCGGCAAGCGAGCGGGCGGGGATCGCACCGCCCGATCGGGCCCGATCCGCCGGTTCCCCCCGGGTGGGCCGACGGATCGGTCAGCCGGTCGTGACGAGATAGATCGCGAGCCCCACCCCGATGGCGACCATGGTGAGGGTGAGCGCCCACTCGAGGGCGGTATGGACCCGATACTCTCCCGCCTCCAGCTCCTGCCGCGCGGTGCGGAACCGGGCGAATCCGAGCAGGAGCACCGCCGCGCCCGCGAGGACGAGCAGCACTCCGGTCGCCTCGGAAAGGGGGGCTGGGGCCGCCGTTCCCACCGTCCCGCCCGAGAGTTCGCGAAGCAGCAGGCCGAATTTCGCGACCACGAAGCCGAACGCCATGATCGTGATCGCCGTCCGTACCCATGCCAGAAACGTACGCTCGTTGGCAAGATGGTCCGTCGGCGAGGCGCGATGGACCGGCCCGGCCGCGGCGTCGGCATGGTCCGTTCCGCTCATCGCCTCCCCACGGACACGCGGGCCGTTGATGAAGGACGCGGTCGAGCCGCGGACCCGCCGCCGGCGTCGCCACCGGGGGCCGGAACACCCCGCCTCATTTTCGCCTCGGGCGGGCTCGAGCCCAATCCCGCGCGGGTTCGGAACGTGGCGGTCGCGGTCCGGATGCCGGCCGCCCCGCAGGCGACGGGCCCCTGCCTCCGGTCGAGTTCGAAGGCGACTCGGCCTCGGACCCGGCGATCCGTCGGACCCCGGCGCCGCTGTCGATCCGGACCCCCTCCAGCGAGAGCCGTCCCCCCCTGGCGAGATCTCGGGCACTTCCCCGGGGGGGAGACGGGGAGCAGAGTCGAGCCCATTTGCCGAGCCCGCGCGGGCGCCTAAACATGGCGTGTCGGTTCCCGACATTCTGACCCCACTTCTTCCCGAAATTATGGCCCCCTTTCTACCTCGAACGGGGGTGGCGCCTCATGACGGACATGTATCCCCCCAATCCTCGGTCACTTCGGTGGGAGGGCCCCCAGTGTACGACCGAGTGAAGCGCCACGAGATTCTCGTTCTGCGTCGAGCGGGCCTGACCCTGCGAGAAGTCGCACGGAAGGCCGGTGTGGGTGTGAGGACGGTCCAACGCATCCTCCAGCAGGGTGACCTCGACCCTCCGTCACGACACGCTGTCGGCCGGCCTCCGGTCGCGGTGGCCTTCGAAGAAGAGGCCCGACGGATCCTGGCGACCGACGGGGAACTACCGACCGTCGAGGTCCTCCGTCGGCTACGGCAGAACGGCTACTCGGGAGGCAAGAACCCAGTCTACCAACTGGTCCGTCGCCTGCGAGCTACGGTGACCCCTCCGTTGGTGAGGTTCGAGGGCGTCGCCGGAGAGTTCTGTCAGTGCGACTTCGGCCACGTACGGGTCCACTACGACGACGGCACCGAGGAGCTGCTCCACTTCTTTGCCGCTCGGCTGAAGTGGTCGCGCTGGGTGCAGGTCGAACTCGTTCCCAACGAACAGGTGGAGGCGCTGGCCCGGTCGCTGCTCGCCGCCTTCGCCTCCTTCGGGGGCGTGCCCCTCGTGGGCGTCTTCGATAACCCGAAGACGGTCGTGATCTCGCGCCAGGGCGGCCAGATCCAGTGGAACGACACCTTCGCCCAAGTTGCCCTCGACTACCGCTTCGCCCCCGAGCTCTGTACGCCGCGCCGCGGCAACCAGAAGGGGAGTGTCGAAAATCGGGTGGGCTTTGTGAAGAACGGGTTCTTCAAAGTCCGCCGGTAACTGTTCACGGAGTTGAGGGGCTGAACGCGCGCGCACGCGCGCGTTCGACTTCGGGTTGACCGAAAGTACTGCTATGTACCCTCCGCTCGCGAGTTGAGCGAAGGGTCGGGATCGGGGACGTCACATGGTTGGATCTCCGAGATTGGCTTGCCCGCTCCCGCCTACTGCTATTTGCGCCCGAAGCGCACGAAGACAATTGCGGCGAGGGGCCCCAGGGCGGTGTCCTGCATTCTTTAGTCGTGCGACGGTCGGGGAGGCCTCGCAGTACTTGCACTGCAGCTCGGCCGCTCTGGAGCGTGAGGGAGATAGGGAGTTCCCCGTTTCAGGATTGCGTAGACCACTCTGAGGAGGGCATGTGCGGTGTCGATCGCGCCGCGCTTCGCCCCCTTCCGGCGACCACTCCGCCGGCCTACCCGGGCGATGTAGCTCGTTCGTGACTCTCTCCGGTGGGACCAGCCAGCCTCCACAAGGACCCAGCGAAGAAGGTGATTGCAGTCCGCCTTGAGGGAGCCGTGGTAGGAGTGGTTCGCTGACTGGTGGGTCGAGGGGCACAGCCCGCAGTAGGAGCTCAGTTCGTCGAACGAGCGAAAGCGCTCAATGGGACAGAGGAAGGCCACGAGGATGACCGCAGTGAGCTCTCCAATCCCCGGGATGGTCTCCAGCAGTTGAGCCTCTTCTGATCTCAGGTAGGCGGCGTGGATCGCCTTGTCGAGCTCCTTAGTGGCCCCCGAGAGGTCCTCCAGCCGGTCCAACCCCCGATCGACCTCGGGGATTCCCAGCTCTCGGAGGCTCTCTCGACGCCGCGCCCGCATCAGAATGCCCTCCTCATAATCGACGCCTTTCCCGAACAGCTGAGCGTAGGTGTGGTTGGCCACTGACTTGTTCTGCTTCCGGTAGAACACCCTCTCCCGAACCAATCGACGCAGCGCGCGAGTATCGAGGTCGGGAACGAAGGCTGTGGGCAGCGCGTTCAATCGGAGTAAGGTCGCCAGCGCTTCGGAGTCCACTTTGTCAGACTTCAGACTCGCATCGGCGATCAAACGGGTCCGAAAGGGGTGGGAGAGCACGACCTGGGCGCCCGCCGATACGGCCGCATCGTGGTAGTGCTCCCACACCGAACACGCTTCGAGCGCGACCCGCTTGGATCCCGGAAGCGTGCGAAGGTAGTCCACCAACTCCTGATCGGAGGACCCGAGCTTCACTTGACTCAACCTCCGGCCAGAGGCGTCGAGGGCTGTGGCTACGACGAGGTCCTTGTGCACATCCAATCCGACGAAGGTCTCTGCTTCCATGGGGCGTCTCCGAGGGGAAGGGAGGAGACGCCCCGCTTGGGTCTTCCGTGGCATCGAGCGGAGGGTAACATGTCTTCTTTCCGGAGTTCGCCTATGCCCTCGCCATGGTGGTCCGGGTCCGCCCGATCACGGATGACGAGGGCAATCGACTCCGACGGATCGTTCGCCACGGGCAGAACGCCATCGAGGTGAAGCGCGCCCAGGTCATTCTCTGCTCCGCCCAGGGGTTCACCCCTCCGAAGATCGGCCTCTCCGTCCTCATGAGCGAGGACTACGTCCGACGGCTGATCCACGAGTTCAACCTCCATGGGTTCTCGATGCTCAAGCCCCACTGGGGACCGGGACCGAAGGCCAAGTTCTCGGACGAGCAGCGCGATGCGCTGGTGGCGCTCGCCAGCAGCCGTCCGAAGGACCTTGGGCTGCCGTTCACCCAGTGGAGCCTCTCCCGCCTCCGGAAGGCGGCCATCGATCGCGGAGTGGTCCCGTCGATCAGCGAGGAGTGGCTGCGGGTCATCCTCCTCGAGGCCGACCTCAGTCACCAGTCGTTGCGGACGTGGAAGAAGAGCACCGACCCGGAGCGGGAGCTGAAGAAGGAATACATCGAGAAGCTCACCCGGCAGCCGCACAACCCCCCGGTCGTACTGAGCGCGGACGAGATCGGACCGATCCAGCTGGTGCCGCAGGGCGGCGCGGGGTGGTTCCCGCGCAAGACGCCGGGGCGGATCCCGGCCGAGTACCCTCGGGAGTTCGGGACGGCCTACTACTTCCTGATGTTGAACGTCTACCACCAGACCCTCTCGGGGCAGGTCTATCGAACCAAGCACTCCACGAACTGGCAGGAGTTCGTGGCGGAGGAGCGGGCGAAGTATCCCCTCGATCAGCCGGTCTACCTGATCCAGGACGGGCTTTCCACGCACTGGACCCCGGCGGTGCGCCAGTGGGCGCGGGAGCACGAGGTGATCCTCGTGCCGACGGCGACCCACGCGAGCTGGATGAACCCCGTGGAGACCCATGCGAAGGGGATCGAGGAGCTGGCGCTCCCCGGGACGGAGTTCACCTCGGTGGGGGAGCTCGGGGAGGCGCTGGACCGAGCGGTCGAGTACCGGAACGAGGAGCGGAAGGCGCGAGGGAAGAGGTTCCGGGACACGGTACGCGCCGATCGACGGCACGCGTCCAAGGTGCCCCTCTGGCTGCGGGCTACCGTACCCGATGTTTCCTGATGGCCGCTCCACTAGCTCCACTGAAATCGTCCTCTCAGCTAAGATGTACTGCCGAGCCGCTCAGACGACGCTGAACCATGACCGAGACGAGGACGCCTACCGCCCCGAATGCAATCAAGCCCGGCCCGAGCAGCGACGCCGGAAACAGCAACAGGGCCAGCAGCCCTGCGGTGTCGGCAACTACGACCCAGATGACCCCAATGACTCTACAAGTTTTCCACCATGCACTCGTCTTGCCGAGGTTCCGGGGCAAAGGATTCATCCCTCCCTCATGAAGCTCACTTCAGTCGGAGTTGGATGCTCAATCAGAACCCGTAAGGGGCGCCGCCACACCACAGACCCCATGCGAAGTAGACTGTCCAACTCCAGCAGTATATCCACCAGCAACTCCCCAAGCTAATCGAATCGCCTAGAATCGTAAAACGGTTTGCTACTGAATAGGTGAGTTAGATATCCGGAAACCATTTCGGGCTCGGGCGTGGAGCTCGCGGCCGTCGGGGCCAAGTATGCCTCCCTCGCCCCGGAACTCACCGAGAGGTCCCGTCGGTACTGGGCGGCGACGGAGGCGCTCTCCCTTGGCCATGGAGGGATCGGTCTCGTCGCGCGGGCCGCCGGTCTCTCTCGCTCTACGATCTCCCGAGGGCTCCGGAAGGTCCGGTCCGGGGAGCGGCTGGAGCCCGGGCGCATCCGATGACCCGGCGGGGGACGGACGCCCACCGCCCGGAAGGACGCGAAACTGGTGGCGGACCTGGAGGCGCTCGTTGAGCCCACCGACGCGGGCCGCCCCCAGTCTCGGGTGCGGTGGACCTCGCGGAGCACCCGGCGCCTGGCCCGAGAGTTGGAAACCCTCGGGCACAACGTCAGTTCCCATCTGGTCGCGGATCTGCTCCATGCCGCTGGCTACAGCCTCCAGTTGAACCAGAAGACCCGCGAGGGGACCACCCATCCGGACCGTGATGCCCAGTTCCGGTACCTGAATGCCGAGGTGGTCCGCCACCAGCGCCGTCACCAGCCGGTGGTCTCGGTGGACACGAAGATGAAGGAGCTGGTGGGGGACTTCAAGAACGGCGGACGCGAGTGGCGGCCATGGGGCAAGCCCGCGCCGGTTCGGGTCCACGACTTCCTCATTCCCCAGAAGGGGATGGCGATCCCCTACGGAGTGTACGACCTGAACCGTAACGAGGGGTGGGTGAGTGTCGGGAGCGACCACGACACGGCGACGTTCCCGGTGCGCGCGATCCGACGGTGGTGGGAGGTAATGGGCCGCCCCTCCTACCCCCACGCGACCTCGCTGCTCATCACGGCGGACTGCGGAGGCAGCAACGCGGCGAGGGTTCGGCTCTGGACGTGGGAATTCCAGCAGTTCGCCGATCGGACGGGATTGACGCTCACGGTGTGCCACTTTCCTCCGGGGACGGGCAAATGGATTCGAATCGAGCACCACCTGTTCTCCCACATCGCCATGAAATGGCGAGGGGAACCCCTCGTGAGCCTAGCGGTCATCGTCAGTCTGATCGGGGCCACTACCTCGACCGCCGGACTTCGAGTCCGATCGGAGTTCGACAAAGGGCGGTATCCCGATGGGGTCGAGGTGTCCCATGAGCAGATGGCAAGGGTCCTCCTCGAACCCCACGAGTTCCATGGCGACAGGAACTACACTGTCCGACCCCACCGGGCTCGGGCCAAATCAGTCAGCTATTCAGTAGCGATGCCTTAGGGGGATGGCCGTCGGGGCCCCCGATGGGTGGGAAAGGGACGCGGTCCCGGCCGCGATCGGCAGGCGCCACCCGCGAGGCTCTGGCCGCCGCGGCCCGCCGCCTCCCGCCCGGGCACAGCGGCCCACAGCCAACGAGCTACCCGATCTTCCGGTCGGCCCGCACCCCTCCACCGTTCGTCCGACGCCGGCAACGGACCCTCGGATCCCTGGGGTCGTTGGCCGGTGAGTGGTCGCACTCGGGCGGGGCCCCCCCCGGTGGCGCGCGAACGGCGGGGTCGGCCGGGAGAAGCTCTCGTGGGCTGCCTCGGGGAGAAATTTCGACCGGGGCGCCTGCGATAGCCGCGCGGGCCCTCCAATCGAGCGCCCGAGGTTCACGGGCGCGGAACGGAACACGGGCTCGGATGCGCCGAGCGTCGCCGAGCGGGCGCCCGCCCTGCCCACGCGGATCTTGGGGCCGTAGCGCTCGCGCCAGGATCTCGATCGGCTGCGAGATCGCCCCCGCGGGTCGACCCCGGCCCAGCGATTCAGAAGGCAACGCGACTCGTACTCGGCCGAAAGTACTCCGCTGGCTTCTCCCTCCGGCGATGTCGAACCCAGCCGACCACGTGCCGTCCGCTCCCCCCGCGCCGGCCCGCAAGGTCTGCTATCTGAGCCGTCGGCGGGGATGGACCGACCCGGCGAGCCCCCATCGCCCGGTCTCGGAGGTCAACCTCCTCGCCGTCTACCAGGGGCATGCGATGTGGACGCTGCAGACGACGTGGGCCTGGGCGTTCGGCACGATGATCCCCCGGGAGATCGAACGGGCCTACGTGAACGCGAGCGCCCGGGTGCCGATTTCGGAAGGGGAGGTCAGCCTGCTTCGGCTGGTCGCGGAACGTCTCGGCGTTGAACTGCGGGTCGTCGACTGACCGCCCGGCCCCGCGCCCGTCCGTACCGGGTCCACCCCCGGGCTCCCCCCGTCCGTCCCTCGCCAGTCTCGGGCCATCGCCGGCGCTCCGTCAGATGCCGGGCCCTACCCCCGTCGCACGGAGCCGTCCGGGGGTGACCGACGGCGTCTCGATCGCCGGTCCATCCGTCCGAGTGGGGGGGCGCCGGCCCCCCGGGGGCGCGACCTACGCCTTCGACGTCCGTACGGGGGGCCGCAGTTTGGACCTGCTGGTTTAGCCCGCCGAGCCTTGGGAGGCCGGATGCCATGCTCGCGGACCACCAGGTCGGTTGGGTCCTCGTCGCTTATCCGGACGAACGGTTCGGATCGAGGCTACGGGCCGGCCGCGATTCCAACTGGTCCGACGCCCGGACGACCTCCATGGAACCGGGGCAGCCGGTCCTGTTCCTTCAGCTCGGCCCGCCGTCTCCGCGCTGGGCCGGTGTCGGGCGAATCGTAGGGGTCCAGGAACGCTGGCGGATGTTCGGGGTGGTCGTCCGCTGCCTCGAGCGATTCGCACCCCCGCTGCCCGCCGTCCCCGGGCGGAGCCCGAGGGCGACGGCGGCGGCTCGATCCCTCGCCGACGAGCTCGACAACGCGCCGGTCTGGGAGAACCGCACCCTGGCGGAGGTGTTGGGTCTGCACCGCTCGCCGTACCGGACCCCGTATCTCGGCGAGGGCCGCGTCGTCCGGGTCACCGCCGGCGACCTCGGCCTCGTGCGCCAGCTCCAGCCGTCCCTCGCCCGGGTCTGGCCCGAACGGTAGCCGATCGCGGTCGCCCGCGGGCCCGGGTTCGGTGCCTCCGGGCGGATCGACCGCGGGCTCGCGCCCTCGCCTCCGATCGGGATCCGATCAGAATTGGGGGCGAGGGCCGTCCGCCCCCGGCCGTTCGCGGGGGTGACCTCGCTCGATCAGGATCGAGCACGGGGCGTGGTGCAGGAGGGCGCTCGACACGCTGCCCAGGAGGAGTTCCCGCGGAAGCGTGCGCCCGCGCGAGCCGACGACGAGGAGGTGGGCATCCCCCTCGTCGAGGTAGTCGAGGATCGTCTCGGACGGCGGGCCCCGCAGCAGTTCCGTGGTCGTCTCCGCGACGCCGCCTTCCGAAGCCCGCTGCCGGGCCCGGGCGAGCTGGTCCTCGGCCGCGAGAAGCAGTTCCGCCTGCCGCCGCTGCGCCTCGTGCGAGCGGAGCCCGCCGGCCACCAGCGGGGGGACGACCGAGATCACCGTCAGCGGAACGGCGAGTCCGCGGCTGAGGGCGACGGCCCGCCGGAGGGCGGCGGTCGAGTCTCCCGAGGGATCGACGGCGGCGACGATGCGGTCGAACGGGGGCGGACGCCCGGCGGGGCCGGTGGGCGGCCTCCCCCGCGCGACGAGGACCGGCGCGGCCGAGAGCGCGGCGACGGCGGAGGAGGTGCTGCCGACCAGCACCCGATGCACGGTCGACAGGTCGCGGGCCCCGAGGACGATGAGATCGGCCCGGGTCCGCTCGACGGCGGCCAGGATCGCCTCCGCCGGACGACCGACCGGCGTCTCGCGGGTGACGGAGACGATCCCGTCCCGGACCGCCCGCTCGCCCTGCCGGGCCGCGATCTCGCGATAGTACTTCTCCTCCCCTTCGGACTCGGGGAGGGGGGGCTCGGGCGCGGGGGCGACGACGGCATAGTACCCGAGATCGAGGTGGGTCGGGGTGACGACCAGGAGATGGAGCCGTGCGCCGAACGCGCGGGCGATCGAGGTGGCGGCCTCGTAGGCGCGTTCGGAGCGGGGGAGACCGTCCGTCGCGAGCCCCACCAGGCGGAACGCGGGGTCCGTGCCGTCGTCGTGGCCGCCGGCAACCCCGGGCGGGCCGGGTGCCCGCTGGGCTTGTACGGCGGGGGTCGGCTCCGGAACGGCGAGGGGTGGGGGTGTCATCGGTGCGGCTCGCTCCGCCCGCAGAGGGCGGCCGCCCGCCCATGAACGGGCCGTCGAAGCCGATTGACGGAACCCGTCGCCGGTCGGAGCCTTGGTCAACGCCGGTTCACCTGACCGCTATCGGGGGCGACCGACCCCGACGGACGAGGGCATGCAGTACAAGTGGCTCGCCCCCTCGAACACGACCGTCTCGACCCTGATGGCGTCGATCGATTCGAACATCGTCCTCATCGCCCTCCCGACGATCGGACGGGAGCTGCCGGCGACGTCGGCGACCGACCTTCTCTGGATCCTGCTCGGCTACTCGATCATCACCGCCACCCTGCTGCTCAACTTCGGCCGCCTCTCCGACATGTTCGGCCGGGTCCGGCTGTACGTGATGGGGTTCGCGATCTTCACGGTCGGATCCCTGCTCTGCGGATTCTCCCAGACGGGGACCGAACTCGTCCTCCTGCGACTCGTCCAGGGGGTCGGGGCGGCGTTCCTGTTCTCGAATTCGGCGGCGATCCTGACCGACGCCTTCCCGCCCGGGGAGCGCGGCGAGGCGCTCGGCATCAACCAGATCTCGATCGTGGCGGGGGCGGTCGTCGGGCTCGTGCTCGGCGGGGCGATCACCACGACGATCGGCTGGCGCTGGATCTTCTTCGTCAACGTCCCGATCGGGGCGGTCGCCACCTGGCGCGCCCATGCGGACCTGCGCGAACTGGTCCGGCCCGAGACCCGGCCGCCCTTCGACTGGATCGGGAACCTCGTCTTCGCCGGCGGGTTGACCGTCCTGCTGCTCGGGATCACCCTCGGGGCGCTCGGGGATCTCTCGCTGCCCGGCGCCCTATGGGCCGTCGGGGCCGGGATCGCGCTCCTCGTGGCGTTCCCGTGGCTCGAACGGCGGATGCGGGATCCGATGCTCGACCTCTCCCTGTTCCGGAGCCGGATCTTTTCCGGCTCGGTCGTCGCCATGCTCCTGAACGCGCTCGCCCGCGGGGCCTTCACCTTCATCCTGGTCTTCTATCTCCAGGGGCCCCCCCGCTTCCTCGACCCGTTCGCCGCGGGCCTCTACCTCATCCCGACCTCCGCCTCGATGGTCGCCGTGGCCCCCGTAAGCGGGTGGCTCTCGGATCGGTACGGCTCGACCCCGTTCCTGGTCGCGGGGCTCGCGCTCTCCGCCGGGGGATTCTTCTGGCTCGCGACGATCCCTCCCGCCGCCTCGATCTGGACGCTCACGCCGCACCTCGTCCTCGTCGGGGCGGGGATGGGCCTGTTCGCCTCGCCGAACCGGGCGGCGATGATGACGGCCGTGCCGGACCATCGGCGGGGGGTCGCGGCGGGGATGGGGACCACGCTCACGAACACCGGGGCGGCCGTCAGCCTGGGGGTGACGCTGGCGTTGATGGCGAGCGTGATGCCCCAATCGATGATGGTGGCGATCCTGCTCGGCACGGCGGCCTCGGGTACGGCGGCCGCCGGGTTCCTGAACGCCATCCACCTGATCTTCCTCGTCTCCGCGCTCCTCTGCTTGGTCGCGATCGGCCCGTCCTTGCTCCGCGGCGACACGCGGCTGCGGAGCGCGGGCCGAAGCGGTGCCTCCAGCGTTCGGGAGCCCGTTACCGATCTCACCGTCGGGCCCGCGGCGTAGCGGCGGGACGGCTCCCGCCCTGTCCCGCCGGTCCCCGTTGCGGGGAGATCGCTCCGGCTGGGCCGGGGCGGATCGGCCACCGCCCCGACGCCCACGCGGCGCGCCGGCCGCGATCCGGCGGGCGTCCCGCCCCGACCTCCCTCCGCGCGGGCGGGGACCGTTGAGGGGCTGGCGCCCCTCGCGGAGCCGGTCGATGGAAGGGGGGTCCGTTGGGGCGCCGACGGGTTCCCGCTCAAGCGCCGTTGACGGATGGGTTAGATGGAACGGCCTCCGTTCCCCTCCCGAGGCAGCATATGGCGTCGCACATGGAGGAACGGCTCGGGGAATTCCAAGGACTGGTCGCGTCGTTGCAGAAGGAGTATCCGGCGGAGATCGCCGGCTTCCTTAACTTCATGAAAGCCGCCGAGAGCGGTCCGTCGCTCTCGGCGAAGCAGAAGGAGGTCATCAGCGTCGCCCTCGCCGTGGCGGCCCAGTGCGAGTGGTGCATCGCCTTCCACGTGAAGACGGCCGCCGGGCTGGGCGCGACCCGCGGCGAGCTCATCGAGGCGGGGTTCGTGGCGGTCGTGATGCACGGCGGCCCGGCCCTCACCTACCTGAAGCCGCTGGTCGATGCCGTGAACGAGTTCGTCCGTCCGGCGGCCGGAACCCGCTGAACCGGTCCGGCCTCCGCCCCCGACCCACCCCCTTCCCCGCCGCGGGCCGCTCGGCCACGGTCCGCGGCGAAACCCGGGGCGGAGGAGGCCGGCTCCGGGGGAACCGTCCGGGCGCTACGGCGCCGACACGGGGCGTCGCCGTCCGCTCGCCCCGCCGAACACCATCATCAGGAGCCCGCCCAGGAGGCCGAGCCCGCCCAAGCCCTCCATGGCGTAGAGCGCCGCCGAAGAGTGGCCGGCGAGCAGGTAGACCGTGCCGGCGATCGTGGCCCCGAGGGCGGCCACGGCGGCGAGCGCGGCCGAAGTCCGGGGAAGCGGGAGGTACGTCCGGCCGATGGCGGAGGTGGCGTAGCCGGCGACGGCGAGGGTGACCAACGCGAGTCCGATGTGGCTCGCCAGGGTGACCAGCAGGTAGCTGCCCTCGAGCGCCAGCGATCCCCCGATCGCCGAGGTCAGCAGGAAGAGCACGAAGACGACGACTCCCCAGCGGCGCAGCGACGGGGGGGTCGGGGCGGGCGGTGCGGTGGACGGAACGGACGTCGCGGTCATAGGATCCGGCCCGTCACCCCGTACGCCCCTTATCACGGCTTCCCCGCGGAACGTTCGGGCCGTCACCGACCCTCGGTCCGCCGGCCTCCGGAAACGGGGAGCCGCGGATTCGGGTTCTGGGCGTCCCCCGGAGGGCCCGGCGGGGGGGCCTCGCCGAACGATCGGCCCGATGGGTCGGACGATCCGCAGCCGGCCGGGACGGTGGAGTCGCCTCCGCCCGGATGCCAAATCCTCGCAGGCCTTCCGTGAAGCCTATAGGGGGGTTCGGGGTCCGTCTGCCGCTCCATTGCCGAGTGGACCCACGGTACGAACATGGACCGGTACGAACGAGTCCCCATTCGCGAAGAGTCGCGCGAGGATCGCCTCGAGCGGTTCGCGCTCATCGACCATCCGTACCTTCTCGAGGAGGCCGTCCTCGAGGGCCAGCGGTGCCTCGAGTGCGCGATGCCGTACTGCGTGCAGGGATGCCCGATCACCCAGGATTGCCGGGGCTACAATGTCCTGATCGGCCAGCGCGATTTCGACGGCGCCGCGCGGCTGACGCTGCGGGACAATCCGCTCGCCAACGTGCTCTGCAAGACCTGCTACCACTTCTGCGAGGACGACTGCATCATGGCGGGACGGGGGATCCCGATCGCCATCCGGCACCTGAAGCAGGCCGCGCTCCAGTACGGGAAGTCCGACCTCCAGTACGTCCCCGCCAAGCGGAAGGAGGAGCGGATCGCGATCGTCGGCGGCGGCCCGACCGGCCTCATGGCGGCGTGGGACCTCGCCGTCCGGGGCCATCCCGTCACCCTCTTCGAGCAGGAAGGATTCGTCGGCGGTCAGATCAACACGATCCCCCGGTACCATTTGGACGAGGAGTCGCTCAAGATCGATCTGGCGCGGTGGCGGAACCTCGACATCACCTGGGTGACGGGGAGGCGGGCCGGCGTCGATTTTACCCCGAAGGGCCTCCTGGCCGAGGGGTACGAGGCGGTCCTGGTCTCGATCGGGGCCTCCAAGCCCCGCGAGCTCAACATCCCGGGAGAGGAGCTTCCCGGGGTCTACCACGCGCTGCCGTTCCTCCTCGCGATGAACGCCCAGCCGGGGGGCCTGTTCGGCCGGACCGGTCGCCGGGTCGTCGTCATCGGCGCAGGCGACGTCGCGCTCGACGCGGCCCGCTCCGCGCGACGGCTGACGAAGGGCGGCGAGGTGCTCCTGGTCTACCGCCGGGGTCCCGAGGACATGAAGGCGACCCCCGAGGAGCGGAGCGGCGGGGAGATCGAGGGGGTCCGGTACATCTTCTACCGGGCGCCGAAGGCGATCCTCGGGGAGGATCACGTGGAGGGCCTGGTCGTCGAGCGCACGGCCCACGGCCCCCCCGATGCCAAGGGCCGTCGGACGCTGGTCACGGTGCCGCACTCCGAGGAGACGATCGAGTGCGACATGATCGTCGTGGCGGTCGGCGAGGTCGCGGATGTCTCGGGATTCGATCCGGATTACGATTTCAAGTTCTCGTCGATGGGCTGGCCCGAGGGGAAGCGCCCCGATTGGATGACGGACGTCGAGGGGGTCTTCGCGACGGGCGGCCGCTCGGTCGTCCACGCCATGGGCGCCGGCGAACGCGCCGCGGCCGCGATCGACGCCTATCTGGCCAAGAAGCACGGTCGGGCCCCCGAACCGCGGCCGGACCCGTTCGGAGGGGCGGATCCGCCGCCCCCGACCCCGCCCGGCTACGGCGGGGCGACCTGGACCCCGTGAGCGGCGCGGTCACGCCCTCGGGCGGGCCGGGTCAGCGCAGGACGATCTCGTAGGCCGTGCCATGGGCTTCCCCCGGGGTGGCGCCGGCGTGCGCGTGGGCCTCCCGGAACGCGGGGGAGGCGAGCCAGGCCGTGAAGTCCTCGCGCCGCGCCCATCGGGTGGCGACGACGACCTCCCGGCCGTCGTCCGCCCGCCAGACCTCCAGCCCTTCGAACCCGGGGGCCCGGTCGACCTTCCCGGCCCGGTGCCGGAAGGCGTCGATCACCCGGTCGGCGTCGGCGGGGGAGTCGACAGAGATCCGGTTCACGAGCATCCACGTCATCGCGCGAGCACCGCGGCCCGGGTAGTTAACCCCGCCTCCGCCCGCACCCCCCCGCCGGCCCGTTCGATCGCTATCCCGTCCGATCCGTCGGAGAGGGGTTCGCCTCGTCGGGGCGGGTCCCGTAGAGCGCCGGGGCGTCGTCGGTCCGAGGCGCGGACGGCTCGGCACGGGCCGGGGCGGCGCGTCGCGGTCGCTGACGGAGGAGGACGGCGACGACGATCACGGCCCCGGCGGCGACCAGCCCCACGATCGGGCCGAGGGTCAGCCACGGGGAGGGCGTCGGGGCCGCGGGGGCCGGCTGGACCTCCACGGCTGCGATCCGCAGGACGGACGCCCCCGTGCTGTCGTTGACCCAGACGGAGACGAACTGACGCCCCGCGGCCGGGAAGGTGAAGTTCGCGACCGGGCCGGTCTCGAACCGGGCGGGAGGAAACTCCCACGTCACCGAGATCGGCCGGGCGCCTCCGGTGAGCTCAATCCCGAACTCGGTGGCCGTGCCGGCGACCGGGGACGTCGGCGTCACGGTGACCGTCGCATTCAGCGCGGGCCAGACCGACAGCGTCGCCGCCCCAACCGAGGTGGCGGAGCCGCCGACCGAGTCGGTCACGGTCGCCCGCACGTCGAAGACCCCGGGGCCCGTCGGGACGCACGGCAGGATCTCGGTCGTCCCGGCGCAGCCGGGCGGGAGCCCCTGCCACAGGACCTGATAGCCCCCCGCCCCGCCCGAAATCGCCGCGACCAGATCGACCGTCTCGCCGACGTCCAGACTCGTCCGCCCGAGGGTGACGGCCACGGTCGGCGCCGGAAAGACCCGGAGGGAGATTGGAAGTCCGCTGACCGTGAAACCGTGGTCGTCCGTCACCTGCACCACCACCGAATAGTTCCCCGCCGCGGTCGGGAGGCAGACGACCGTAGACCCGGCGACCGGGCAGCCCGAAGGCAAGCCCTGCCACCGGTAGACGTAGCCTCCGGCGCCGTCCTCGGCCGCGGCGCGGAAGGTCACCGACTGCCCGAGATCGATGGACGGGGCGCTGGCGTTCGACACGACGACGATCGGATATTGAACGACCGTGTAGTAGAACCCCGGGCTCGTGCGCCGGAGGCCGTTGGCATCGGTGACGGTGGCGTACACCGTGCTCGCTCCCGGCGCGGTCGGGGTACAGTTCAGCGGGTCGCCTTCGGTCGGACATCCGGCGGGGAGGCCCTCCCACGCGACCGAATAGGGAGCGGCTCCCCCCGCGATCGGCACCGAGAACGACACGGTGCCCCCCAGCGAGAGCCACGGCGAGGAGGCGGTGATGTTGCCGATCGTCGGATCCGACTCCACGGAGAGCGTGAGGTTGGACCCCGCCCCCGACACTCCGTTCGCGTCGACCACGGTGGCGGAGATGGTGTAGGTCCCGGCCCGGGTCGGCACGCAGCTCGCGTTCGGGCCGGAGACCGAGCATCCGACCGGCAGTCCCGACCAGGCGATCGAGTAGGGGGGGCTTCCGTAGGTCACGGTAACGGAGAGGTTGACCGTCTGGCCGAGGTCGACCGACGATCGGGAGGCGACCGGCCCCGATACGGTGGGGGGCGGGGTCACCGTTTCCGTCAACGTCGCCGAATCACCGTCGGTGTCCGTGAGCCGGAGGGGGTAGGTCCCCGGCCGGGCGACCGGGGGGACGACGAAGCTCCCGAGCAGCGATCCGTTGGACGCCGTCGTCAGCGTACCGGACGAGCAGGTGCCGACCGTCGCCCCCGTGCACGCGACCGCCGAGCCGTTGAGCGTGAACGAGACGATCGCCGCGGCCGCGCCGAAGCCGAACGCCGAGAACGTCGCGTTCTGCCCCGACTCCACCGCCCGGAGTCCGACCAGCGAGGGATCGATGCGCAGCGGCGTCGTAGCGGCGAGCGCGGGGTCGATCCGGGCCAGCGCCCGCGAGTACTCGAGGGCGACCACGGCCTCTCCTGGGATCGGGTCGAAGGCGACCCCGACGGCCCCACTCCCCGGGGAGACCGTGGCAAGGAGGGAGTCGGAGGACAGGCTCACGACGGCGACCCCCGTCTCGTAGTAGTACCCGTACCCCCCGAAATACCCATACGTCGCAAACAGCTCCCCGAAGGTCGGGTCGAGGGCGAGGCCCACGATCGTGATCGCGTTCGGAATCGTGAGGTTGCCGAGGTCCGTCCCGTTACCTGCCGAGCGGATCGCGATCGTCCCGCCGTCCGACTCTCCGACCAGCGTCTCGTTCAGGGCGGGGTCGGCCAGGATGGGCGCCGGGCCGAATCCGAGGGGGACCGAGCGGACCTCCGAAAGGTTTCCGGCGTCCAAGACCGTGAGGTTGTCGCTGTACTGGTTCGAGACCCAGATCTGGTTCGAACCGGGGTCGTAGGCGATCTGTTCGGCCCCGCTCCCGACCGGGGCGGTCGCCACCACCGAGTCGTTTCCGAGGGCGATCGCCACCACCTCGTCGGCGCTCGGGCAGGTCGCGAACAGGAGGGAGTCGTTCGCGGCCACCGCTATCGCCGCCGGCGCGGACGAGAGCGTCAGGTTGCCGACCAGCGCGCCGGACGAGGCGTTGAACACCGAAATGTTGTCGGCGGCCGGGAGGGTCACGTACAGGCGGTCGAGCCCGGGATCGACGGCGAGTCCCTGCGGCGTGGTCGTAAGGTTGAGCTGGCCGACCTTGGTGAAGTTGGTGGCGTTCACGACGTCGACTCGACTGTCGACCGGGTCGAGCACGAACAGCCGGTCGGCCGTCGGATCGACGACGACCTGTTCCGGCTGCCCGCCGATGTTGACTCGGTCGCCGACCCTGGTCCCACCGGTTACCGCCCTCGCCGTCCGGTTGCCTCCCGGTACGGCCGGGATCCGGACGGTACAGGGACCCCCGGCGGGGCTCGTCAAGGCGCCCGCGGCGGAAACGACGCAGCTGCCGTTCACCGGCGCGGAGTCGACGGTAATGTTGGCGGTGGAGTTCGGGAGGAAACCGGAACCCGTCGCGACGACCGAAGCGCCGACCGGGGCGGCCGACACGTTGAGATGGAACGAGGGCGTGGAGACGTTCGTCGCTCCGACCCGCACGGGGGCCACCCCGATCCCGGAGACGCCCCCGAACGTCGAAGCTCGGGTACCGGCCGCCGGGACGGGCCCGACCCCCCCCTGGCCCAAGACCGCGGACGTCACGAGCACCAGGGCGATCGCGACTCCGATGCCGAGCGCGCGACGCCCGGGACGCCGGCTCGCCGAAATCTGCGTCCGTACCACGTCCCCATCTAGCACCATGACGCTTATCCCTTCCGGAGGTTCGCGGGCGCCACTCGGAGGCCCGACGTGACGGTCAAACCCCGCACCAGACCCTCTCCCGCGGCGAAGAAGCGCGACCGGAAAGCCCGCCAGATGCGGATCGCCCGCCGCCGACGCCGGGCGTCGCGGGCCTGAACCGTCGCGTTCCCGGCTCCGCCGGAGCCGACCGACGCGATTCGACCTTGGAGCTCGGGCCGCGCGCTCGTCGGCTTGCGCGGTCGGCCGTCTCGGGGCCGCTGTGCGACCCGCCCCGGTCCCCCTCGGTCCGAGGCCCGGCTCGGGTTCGATCTGGGAAGGGCGGCGCGGCTAAGCCGCGGGGGCGCAGCCGAGCCCGGCGGCTTCGGAGAGGCGCGACCGCGCCGGAAACGCGCGAGGGACCGGGCGAGCTTTCCGTTATATCGAACTAGATATAGACGGCGTCATGCCCTCTCGTTCGGCGGCCCGTCCCGGCCGGCTCCTCGGCCTCTATGCCCTCACGGTCATGGCGCGGGAGGGCCCGCTCCATGGGTATGCGTTGTCGGAGCGGATCGCCGAGCGGACCGGGGGATCGTGGCGGCCGGGCGCCGGGGCCGTGTATCCGGCGCTCCGCCGGCTCGAAGAGCGTGGGCTCGCCGTGGGCCGCCGGGACGGGGTGCGCCGGCCGTTCTCGATCACGCCCCGGGGCCGGGCCCTGCTCCGGCAGTTTGCGGCCCGTCCCGCCGACCGATCGGCCGCGGGGCCGGACACGACGGCCCTCTGGATGGAGATCGTCGGCGAACGCGACCGGGGCCAGTTCCTGTTGCGACGTCTCCGCCGGCATCTCGACGAGGCGCTTCGCTACGCCGAGGCGACCCGGGGGACGGTGGCGGGGCGCGCGTTCGACCGGGCGATGGGGATCGAGATCGAGCGGGTGCGCCTCGCCGTCGGGGTCCGTTCCCGGCCGAGGGGCCGGGGACGTCGACCGGAGGCCGCATGAGCGCCCCGACCCCCTCGACGGCGCCGATCGGCGAGGAGTTCGCGGTGCGCGCCGTCCCGGAAGCCCTCGCGGGAGCCCCCGCCGGAGGGATCGAGGTCCGGGGGGTCACCAAGCGGTACGGCAGCGCCGAGAAGGGGATCCTGGCGCTGGAGGGGGTTTCCCTGTCGGTCGAGCCCGGGACGATCTTCGGGCTCCTGGGGCCGAACGGCGCCGGGAAGACGACCCTCATCAAGGTCCTCACCGGTATCGCCCCGATCACCGAGGGGTCGGCGAGCGTCGCCGGGTTCGATGTCCGGCGCGACCCGATGGAGGTGAAGCGACGGATCGGCTGGGTCGCCGCCGAGGTGATCCTCGACGACGACATCACCGCCCGCGAGAACCTCTGGCTGCAGGCCCGGCTCCAGTCGTTGCACGACTGGAAGGAGCGGTCGGAGGCGTTGCTCGCCTACTTCGGGCTCACCGACCGGGCGGACGACCGGGTCGGGCGGTACTCTACCGGGATGCGGAAGAAGCTCGAGATCGCGCTCGCGCTCTTGCACCAGCCCGCGGTGATCTTCATGGACGAGCCGACGATCGGCCTGGATGCGAGCACCCGCCGGGGACTCTGGGAGCTCGTGACCGGGGTCCGACGGGAGTTCGGCATCACGGTCCTCCTGACCACCCACTACATCGAGGAGGCGGATGCCCTCTGCGACCGCATCGCGATCATCGACCACGGCCGCATCATCGCGGAAGGTACGCCGAACGAGCTCAAGGCCCGCGTGCACGCGGACCTCGTCCGCCTGGAGACCGAGGAGCGGCTCGATCCGGCCCGCCTCCAAGCGCTGCCGGGCGTCCAGCAGGTTTCGCCGATCGGCACCGGCTGGCAGATCCGCGTCGCCGCCGCGGAGGCGTTCCTCCCGCGGCTGTTCGCCACGATCGACACGACCCGGGTGCAACGGATCAGCGTCGACAAGCCGAGCCTCGAGACGGTCTTCCTCCAGCTCACCGGGCGCAGCATGGACGCCGACGAGGGGAAGGCCGACTTCCGCAAGTTCTACGTCCAGATGCGGAGGCTCCGCCAATGATGAGCCAGCTGTGGGGGCTCTACGCGCGCGAGGTGCTCCGGACGTTCCGCAACCCGTTCGTGCTCGCCTTCACGGTGATCTCGCCGTTCATGTGGCTCGTCTTCTTCGGCTCCAGCTTCGCGAGCGACGCCCAGTACCTGCACCTCGGGACCAACAACTACATCGCCTTCCTGCTGCCGGGCGTCCTCTCCACGTCGATGCTCTCGATCGGGATGTTCGGCTCGATGAGCACGATCCAGGACAAGCGGTTCGGATTCATGAAGCGCATCTTGATCACTCCGACCTCGAAGGGAACGGTCTTCCTCGCGAAGGCGTTCGGGGCGGCGACCCGCGGCCTCATCCAGATCCCCATCATGATCGTCGCCGCGCTCGTCTTCGGGGTCACCTTCCCGCTCTCCGTGCTCGACTGGGTCGCCTGGATCGTCGGCCTCATGTTCCTCGGGATCGGCTTCTGCAGCCTCTTCCTCGCGATGACGGCGTCGAGCACCGACTGGCAGACCCCCGGGGTCGTCTCGAACTTCATCACGCTCCCGCTGATGTTCTCGAGCAGCTACCTGGTCCCGAACACGACGTTCCCGCCGTGGCTGCGCGCCCTGTCGGACGTGAACCCGATCACGTTCGCGACGGAACTCGGCCGCTCGTTCGTGATCGGCGGCGGCACGCCGGGGATCGACCTCGGATACCTCGCGATCTGGGCGGCGGTCCTGGGCGGGATCGGCTACGTCGTTTCGGCGCGCTACCTCAAGGTCGAGTAGCCGGCGGGGGGACCGTCTCGGCGACGATCCGGTAGTCGCGCCCCTCCCACCGGTCGCCGTCCGTCCACCGGAAGGTGAAGACCCAGCCCGGCGCCCCGGTCGCGAGGGGCTCGAGCGGCACGACGTGCAGCCCCGGGACGATCGCCGTCGACTCGACGTCGCGGACGTGGGCCCAGTTGTCCCCCGACACGTGGAGAACGAACGGGGCGCCGGCGGCGACCCGAAGTCCGATCCCGGGGGGGATCCGCTGGAGCTGCCGCTGGAACGTCCAGAACTCGGGGGGCGGCGGCCGCGGCCGGCCCCCGAGATAGCGCTCCGCGACCTCGGGGATCCGGTCGAAGACCGCCCGCTCGCTCGCCGAGCGCAGCAGTTTCACGTACTCGGCATGGGCCCAGACGAGGGGCGTCGCCGACTCGGTGGGCCGGCCCCGGTAGAGGTGGCGCGCGGGCCGGTCCTCCTCGTCCCAGACCTGTTCCGGGAGCAATCCGGTGGACGTCGCGAGACGCTCGAGCGCGGCGAGATACGGGTGGGGGTCGGCGCCCCGGGCGAGCTCGTAGTGGCCGCGTTCCCCGACCAGGAGCGGCCAGGCGCGGCCGATCCCCCAGCCGTCGAAGGCGCTCCCGTCCGGGCGTTCGCCGTACCCGTCGTGGTTGTACCGCCGCCAGACCGGCCCCGCCGGGGTGTCGACCTTCAGCACGCGGTCGACCACGCGCAGGGAGTCCCGGATCAGCGGGTCGTCGGGGGACCGGATGCCGAACCGGACCAGATCGAGGAAGCCGGCGCCGACGATCTCGTCGGCCGGGAAGGTATTCGGCGTCCCGGGCTCCAGGTTCGGCAGGCGGACCGTCCCGAGCTCCGGCCCCTCGTGCGGGATCGGGTCCGAGGTGTCGGCCGGCCGGATCCGGACGAAATGCCGGCGTACGTCCGGATGGAGCGTGCCGGCCGAGGTGACCGTCCACGCCTCCACGTGGGCTTCCAGGAAGTCGGCGTACTCCTGGAAGAGGGCCCCGGCCTCCGGGCGGCGGTCCCGACGGGCGAGGCCGGCGGCGGTCGTCAGGGCCGCGATGGAGGCGGCGAGGGTCGACGGCGAGTAGCCGCTGACCTCCTCCCAGCGGTCCTGCTGGGTGACCGGACCGTGGAGGATCAGGAAGCGCGCCCCCCCGTAGACCATCGGGGCCGGGTCGAACTCCGCAAGACCGCCGACCCGGTGCAGCGCTCCCGCAAGCAGGATCGGGAAGGCGACCTCGTCGAGCTGGAGCCCCCGCCAGTACGGTCGGCCGTCGATCCAGAAGTTCTGGGGGAAGCCGCCGTCCGGTTGCTGTCGGGTCGCGAGGTAGATGAGGGCGCGGAGGGGCGCCTCGGTCGAGCCGGTCGCCAGGAGGCCGGTCGCGGCGTGGAACAGGTCGCGGACCCAGACGAGGTGGTAGCCCCCCCGGTCCTCGTCCCCTTGGGCGGCCCCCCACGGGATCGACAACGACGCGACGAACCCTCCGGGGTAGGTCTTGTCCTCGTGGGCGAAGAGGACGGCCCGGCTGGCCCGGTACAGCCGGCCGCCATCCCCGGCCCGGGACGGCCCGGGCTCCTCGCCGTGGGCGGTGCGACGCCATTGCGCCAGGAAGCGTCGTTCGTGGACGTCGAACGGGGTGCCGAGCGACTGAAAGAGGGTCGTGATCGCCGCGGAGGGGCTCTCCCCGAGGGCGACGCCGATCGTGAACTCGTTCTCCGCGCCCTCCAGCGGGATCTCGCCGGTGAGGGCGACGTTGCCGTCGGGGGCGCGGTCGAACTGCCAGGTGAGGTCGTGGTGGCGGTTGAGGTCGGTCCAGCCGTCGCTGGCGCCGACATAGCCGACCGAGGTGCGGACGAACGGGCGCGAGGCGGCGATCGCGAGGGCGATCCCGTCCTTCTCCGCCAGCAGGATCGACCGGCCGACGACGGAGCGGACCGACGCGGAGTTTCCCCATCCGCCGACGGCGAGGTGCGGGGCGGCGAGGAGGAACGGGCGCAGGCGGCCGACGAGCGACCGGTCGGTCACGTCGAGATGGACCCGCATCAGCAGGCACGGCAGGTGGGGATCCGTGAGGATCGTCTTTCGGAGCCGGAACCGGCCCTCCGGCGCCTCCGCATGCACCCGGTAGGCGAGCGCGTCCTCGCCGATGCGGGTGGTGGAGGCCGCAAGGTCGCGCTTCTCCTCGTAGAAGAGCGATGCCCCGTCGGTGAACAACAGCTCGAGGTCCCGGAGCTGGGGGCGGTCGAGCGTCGGAAAGTAGAGTTCCGTGACGATCCCTTTCCACAGGGTGAACCAGAGCCGCGAGTCGCCCGCATAGGCGGTACCGAGCCCGTCCTTGTTCGAGTGCGACCAGCGGGGCGGGAGCCCGGGGGCGCCGAACGCCTCCCCGCCGCCGATCGGAAGCGCGACCATCGTCGGCCGAGACGGCAACGACCTAAGAGGTTTCAGTTCGACCGCGCCCGCGGCCGGTGCCCCCGCCGGCTTTTCTTATCGACTGGCTCCCGTGGGCCATGCAACTCGAACTCGCGCTGCCGTTGCTGCTGCTTCTCGCGGTCGCCGCGGGGCTGGTCGGGGCGCTCACGGGGCTCGGCGGCGGGGTGGTCGTGATCCCGGCCCTGGTCCTCCTGTTCGGGGTCCCGGTCCCGGACGCGATCGGGGTCGGGGCCGTCACGATCCTCGCGAGCTCGAGCGCCGCCGGTGCGGCCTACGTCCGGGAGCACCTCAGCGACCTGCGGATCGGAATGTTCCTCGAGATCGCCACCGTGCCGGGCGCTCTGATCGGCGCCTCCACGACCGTCATCCTGACCCACGCCTCCCTCGACTCGATCCTGCTGGTCGCGCTCGGCATCGTCCTCCTCCTGATCGTCCCCGGCACGCTCTCCCGACGCCACGTCGAGATCCCGGAGGCGGTACAGCCGGACGCCCGTTCGCAGCGCCTCGGCCTGAGCGGCGAGTACCACGACCATGTCCTGGACCGGGACGTCGAGTACCACGCCGCGCGAACGACCCCCGCCCTCGGGGTGATGTTCGGCGCCGGTCTTGTCTCGGGGATGTTCGGGATCGGCGCCGGGGTCTTCAAGGTCCTCGCCCTCGAGAAGTACCTGAGCCTGCCGATGAAGGTCGCCACGGCGACCAGCAACTTCATGATCGGCGTCACCGCCGCCGCCGGGACCGGCATCCTGTTCGCCGCCGGGTTCATCGACCCCGTGATCGCCGCGCCGGTCGCGCTCGGCACGGCGCTCGGGGCGTTCGGAGGGAGCCGGCTGCTCCCCCACCTCCGCAACCGGACGGTCCGGTGGGTCTTCGTCCCGTTCATCATCCTGCTCGCCATCGAATCGATCCTGCGGGGGTTCGGGATCGGATGACGACTCCCGCGGACGGCCCGCAGCTGCCCGACGTCGAGTACCGCCGGATGTCGCTCATCCTGCGCCTCGGGCTCTCGACCTCCCTCGTGCTCCTGATCGGCGGCCTGCTCGTCTACCTGGTTCAGCACCCCTACCTCGGTTTCGACCAGGCGCTCGCGCACAACCCGATCCTCCAGTATCTCGGCTTCACGGGGCTCGTCGACGGCCTGGCGGCGGGGAACATGGCGGCGGTACTGACGCTCGGGCTCCTCGCCCTGGTCGCAACGCCGATCCTGCGCGTGATGACCGGGTTCTACTATTTCCGCCACGGCGGCGAGCGCACGATGGCGCAGGTCACCCTCACGGTGCTGATCCTGCTGCTGTTCGGGATCCTCGTCCTCGGCCCGATCCTGCGGTAGGCCGGCCGCCCCCGCGGGCGGCCCCGACTCACGCCGAGGCGGTGAGGTCCCGCACGGCGGCGTCGACCGCCGCCCGCCCTTGGTCGGCGAGGCGTCGGGCGGTCGCCGGATCCGTCGCCTCGGCGAAGAGGCGGAGGAGCGGTTCGGTCCCGGACGGGCGGAGGAGGATCCAGCCGTCGTCCGAGTAGGCCTTCACGCCGTCGATCGTCACGAGGCGCCGCCCGGCCGCCTCGAATCCCGCGGCGACCCGGGCAACGACCGCGCTCCGCAGGTCGACCGGGCAGGCGAGCCGCTCCTTCACCAGCGCGTAGCGGGGCAGCTCGGCGAGGAGCTCGGCGAGCGGACGGCCGGTCCGGGTCAGGAGGTCGAGCAGACCCGCGGCGGTCATCGCCCCGTCCCGCGCGAACTGGAACGTCGGGGTGATGATCCCCCCGTTCTCCTCGCCGCCGAAGACCGCGTGCTGCTCGACCATGGCCCGCGCCACCGCCGGCGAGCCGACGCGGGTGTAGTGGACGGTCCCCCCGACGGGCCGGATCGCGTCCTCGAGGCTCCGCGACGCCGAGACGGGGCTCACGACCACGCCGCCGTGCGCCCGGGCGACCGCGTCGCGGGCGAGCAGCGCCAGCGTCTCCTCGCCCGGGACGTACCGCCCCGCATGATCGATGAACACGGCCCGGTCGGCGTCCCCGTCGTGCACGATCCCGAGGTCGGCGTGGAGCGCGGCGACGGCGTGCTGGGCATCCAGCGTGTGCGCTTCCGTCGGCTCCGACGGATGCCCGGGGAACGTCCCGTCGAGATGCCCGTTCAGGGTCACCACCCGGCAGCCCAGGCGGCGGAGCAGCGCGGGGCTCGTCACCGCGCTGGCGCCGTTCCCGCAGTCGAGGACGACCGTGAACGCCCGCCGCCGGATGCGCGGGGCGTCGACCTGGGCCACGATCCCGTCGACGTACTGCTGGGCCCCGTCCCGGAGCTCGTGGGACGAACCGACCTCGTCGTACGGCACCGCCCGGGTCGTTTGGGCCGCGACCCCCTGTTCGATCGCCTCTTCGACGGCGCGGGGGACTTCGAGCCCGTCCGCCGCGATGCACTTGAGGCCGTTGAACTCGGGGGGATTGTGGGAGGCGGTGACGATCACCCCAAGCTGGGCGCCGACTCGGGGCACGAGGTACTGGACCGCGGGGGTCGGCAGGACGCCGAGGTCGACGACCCGATGGCCCCCGAGGATCAGCGTCCCCTCGACCAGGCGCGAGAACGCCACGCTCGAGGTCCGGCCGTCCCGTCCGACGGCGATCGGGGCGCCGACCGGGAACTGCGCGGCGATCGCCCCGGCGACCCGGGTGACGAAGCCCGCGGTCAGCTCCCGCCCCACCACCTCGCGGATCCCGTTGGTGCCGAACAGCCGCATCGTCGCCTCAACGCCCTCAGCCGGGCCCCGTTCTTAAGGGAAAGGTTATCGACGGCGACCGGATCGGCCCGACCGTGCCGCCCGAGCGCTGGCTCGCGGACGAGATGCTCGGCCGGCTCGCCGGGTACCTCCGCTTCGTCGGCTGCGATACGGCCTACGTCCGGGGCCAGGCGGACGGGGAGATCGCACGTCGGGCGGCGGAGGAGGGACGATTCCTCTTGACGCGCGACCGGGGGCTGGCGGGGCGTGTGCCCGAGAGCCTGTGGATCCGGTCCCACGAGATCGGGGCGCAGTGGGGGGAACTCATGGTGCGGTTTCCGGATCTGCCGCACGCGGTCCGCTTCGCGCGGTGCACCCGGTGCAACGGAGGGGTCCGGCCCGTAACGGATCCGCCGGGCGGGCGGTGGCCCGACGACGCGCCGGTCGACCGGATCGCCGCCGGCCTTGCCGTCTACCGGTGCGAGGCGTGCGGCCACCTCTACTGGGCCGGCACCCATTCGGCCGACGTCCAACGCCGGCTCGACCGGTGGAGCGGGGACGTGCGCCCGTGAGCCGCGCCTATGTCGAGCTCTCCGGGGAGAGTCCCGCCCTCGCCCGCGCGGAGCTCGCGGGGGCGTTGGAGGCGCTCGGCGGGGCGATCGTCGACGAGCCGGGCGTGCCCGAGCCGCTCGTGGCCGTGGCGCTGCCTGAGGGGCAGCTGCCGCAGCTCGCCGCCCGTCTCGGCCTGGCCCACCGGTGCCTGATCGACGCCCCCGACTTCGGGGCTCCGCTCGGAGCGCAGGCGCCGCGGGGGTCGGCGTCGTTCCGGCCGTTCGGACGGCCGTCCGGCGGGGGCGTGGAGCCGGCCGTCCACACAGCGGCCCGCACGTGGACGGCGGCCGGGGGGCGGATCGACCTCGCGCACCCGGAGCGCCGGTTCTGGGGAGCGGGTCTTCCCGGGGGGGTCCGGTGGTACGAAGAGGCCGCGCCGGTCGACCGCCGGGCCACGGCCGCCCGCGCGATCTCGGCGCTGCCGTTCCAGCGGCCGGTCGGGCTCGCCCCGCGGCTCGCCCGGGCCGCGGCCAACCTCGCGCGCGCCGGGCCCGGCCGCAGCGTCCTCGATCCGTTCCTCGGTACCGGCGCGCTCCTCGCCGAGGCCGGCCTCCTCGGGGGGCGCATCTTCGGGATCGACCGCGACGCTGCGATGGTCCGCGGGGCCCTCCAAAACTTCGCCTTCCTCGGCGTGGAGGCGGCCGGGCTCGCGATCGGCGATGCGGCCGAGGTCGAACCGCCGGGGACGCCGCCCCGGTTCGACGCGCTCCTCTCCGATCCCCCGTACGGCCGGGCCTCGAGCACCCGCGGCGAGCCGGCGGCCGCGCTCCTCGCCCGGGTGCTGCCGCGATGGATCGCCCGCCTTCGCCCGGACGGCGTGGCCGTCCTGGTCGTGCCGGCCGGCTCGGGGCCCGAGCTAACGGGATGCCGGCTCGAGGCGTCGGTGGAGGTCCGGGTCCACCGCAGCCTCACGCGGGAGTTCCGGCTCTATCGTCGTGGGCCCGACGGGGAGGCGGCGGCTCCCGGGTGGCGGCCGCCGGCCGGGTCCGAACGCGCGGAGGAAGGGGCGGAGGCGTCGGAGCGGCGGCCGGGCCGCTCGAGCGGGGAGGGGATCCCGCCGCGTCCCGGCCCGCCGGCTACGGCGGGATGAGGACGACCGAGGTGGCGGCGGTGCCGCCGCCGGCGGTGGCGCAGAACTGGTTCGCGGAGAGATGGAGGAGGACCGACGAGGCGCTCTCCGTGTCGGCGAAGGAGAACGAAAGGGCGGCGGTCGCCGAGCCGTCGATCGTGACGTAGGTGCCCCCCGGGAACGTCGCGGTGCCGCCGGTGACGGTCACGTTGGCGGCGCCCGGAACGGCGAACGTCCACGTCGCGTTCGCCACCCAGGCGGCGAACGCGGCGCCCGTGAGGTAGACGGTCGCGTTCCCGACCTGCTGGGAGACGTTCTCGACGGTCGCCGTCACGGTGTAGCCGTGGGAGACCGGGTCCTGGTTGGCCAGGTCGTACAGCACGTCGGCCCGGACCGGGGCGGCGGCGGTCCCCCCGGGATAGTGGACTCCGGTGACGCCGACCTGCATCTCCCCGAGGGGCGTCGCGAGCGGGACGATGACGAACCCCCCGATCAGGACGGCGACGACCAGGGCGCCCACCAGGTAGCGCTTCGTGTCGAGCGGCGAGACGTCGTTGAGGGGCGGGGGATGGCGGACGCCGAGCAGCAGGATGAGGATGCCGAAGAACAACCAGCCCGTGTAGAAGATGCCGAGCCCGAACAGCAGGAGCACCGCGGCGTAGCTCACGAACCGCGCCCGGTCCCCCGCGAGCGCACGGAAGACGTGCCCGCCGTCGAGCTGGCCGGCGGGAAGGAGGTTGATCGCCGTCACGAAGATCCCGACCCATCCGGCGAGGGCGAGGGGCTGGAGGCTCACCAGGGAGGGGGGGACGAAGTAGCTCAACAGGTGCCAGAAGAGCGGCACGCCGATCTCGAGGTTGCCGTAGCTGACCCCCAGGATCGACGGCCCGCAGTAGGTCGCCGGAACGACCGGCGCGTGGGCGGAGAGGTAGAGGCCGGCGATCGCCACGGGGATCGAGGCGACGAAGCCGACCAGGGGGCCGGCGGCGCCGATGTCGAACATCGCCTTGCGATCGGGGAACGGCTCGCGGATGCTGATGAACGCCCCGAAGGTGCCGAACAGGAACGGCGGGGGGAGCGGGATGAAGTACGGGAGCGAGGCGTCGATCCGCCGGCGCCGGGCCATGAAGTAGTGGGCGAGCTCGTGGAGTCCCAGGATGGTGAGGACGGGGATCGAGAAGTAGATCGCGCCGTTGACGAAGTCCGTCGGGGCGAGGTTCGCCGCGCCGACGTAGGTGAGCCAGATGAGCGCCCCCGCGAACGTCGTGGTGACGACCGTCGCCGCCAGGAGGGCGAGGTTGATCCAGTCGCGCCGCGAGCGGAGCTTCGGGCGGGGGATCACCTCGACGTAGTGCTCCCCCATCTGGTAGCGGAGGATCGGGATGTAGCCGGCGGCCCACATCTCCTGTCGGAGCCGGTCGAACCGGGACTCGAGGCCGTTCGGGTCGAGGTGGACGGCGAGGAGCAGCGACTGCGGGCCGATCCGCGTATCGTAGACGGGGAAGTACGTCGAGACCATCCGGCGAAGGCGCTCGAGTTCCGTCCCCCCGCCGCCGGGCAGGGGACCCGAGGGCGGGCCGGCCACGCCGCTACGCCCCCGTGCCGCCGGCGAGGGCGGACTTCCGCAGGCGTTTCGCCCGTTCCTTGGTCGAAAAGCCGGTCGCCGCCTCGAGGAACCGGTTGTAGCGCGCGATCGTCTCCCGCGCGACCTCCTCCGGGACCTTGGGATTCATCGTGACGTCGACCTGGAGTTCCTTCCCCGCGGCCCGAACGACCAGCCGGGAGAGCGCCCCCCAGCTCGCGATGCGGTCGGTGCCGCTCGCCGTCGCGGAGCCGAAATGCTCGACCAGCAGCGCCTCGAGCCGCTCCGGGGCAAGACAGGGCCGGTGGCTCGCCCGGACGGGATAGTTCTGCACGACGGACGCTTGAGCCGGCCGCTCGATAAAACGTCTGGTCTACCCGGCGGTCCCCACTCGGGCGGAGAACCGGCCCCTAGACCGTTTCGATCTCGAAGAGGAACCGGAACCCGCGCAGACGCCGCGTCAGCTCGTCCGACAGGTCGAGCACCTGGTCGTGGGTCGCGCTCCCCTGCCAGTCGTAGACGAAGTCGTAGTTCCCCTGCGTCGGGACGAACCCGAGGGCATTCAGCCGGGCGGCGATCTCCGAAGGGCTCGCCCCTTCGCTGTCGAACGTCACGCGCAGGTACGTCTCCATCGGCCCCGCGAGGTCCGGCGGAAGGTTAAATCCTTCCGGCGCGGGCGGCCGCCGGCCGCAGCACGGCGCCCAGCGCCCGCTCCCGCTCCCGCTCCGACCGCCCCGGCAACCGACGCGGATCGAGCCGTACTTCGGCGGAGCGCAGCCGGACCGACCATCGCCCGTCGGCCCCCGTCCGAACCTCGACCGCCAGCCCCCCCTTCGGCGCGGCGAGCTCCCCCCGCCCGGGGTCTGCGGCGTGGCGCACCCGGGCCGGGGGGAACGCCGTGCGGACGGCCCGGGCGACCCACCGCCGGCTCCGCACGTCGGGGGCGGCGATCGCGACCGGCAGCGGGGCCGTGCGCCGGCCGCTCGGATCGATCTCGCCGGCCCGGATCCGCCGGGAGCTCACCGGCCGCAGGTCGTCGGCGAGGACGATCGGGACGACCGCCACGGGGACCGGTCGGCGGCCGAGGCGGGCGCGCTCCCGGTTCACGGCCCGGCCCCCCTCGGCGGTCTCGGCCGAGACGATCAGCACGCCGACCTCGGGGGCGAGCGAGCCGCCGAAGCGGTCCGCGAGCGGCACGATCCGCACCGGCCGACCGGGGAACCGGCGGGCGACCCATCGGGCGACCGCCGCCCGGCGCCGGCGGTACGGCTGAAGGCGCGGGGCGGCCGGCTTCGGATGCGCCGCCAGGTAGGCGTCCGTGGTGACCCCGATCGCCACCGTCCGGCCGAGGGCGAAGGCGGTGCGCAGCAGCGCCTCGTGCCCCCGGTGCAGGTGGTCGAACGTCCCCCCGACGACGGCGAGCGCGTAGCGCGGCATCGGTCGACCGTCAGAGGTAGTGGGAGAAGAGGAGGATCGCCACCAGGGCGATCGTCCCGTAGAGCAGATAGGTGTAGTTCCGCCGGCTGCGCTCGAGCTCGGCCCGCTTCTCGGCGCAGGCCGCACTGCACGTCCACTCGTCCGGCGCGCACGGCCGGCCGCAGCTGCGGCAGTGGCGGTGGGGGATCACGGCGGCCACGCTCCGGCGAGCCGACGCGGCCGCTTAGCGTTGTGCCCCCCGGCCGCGGGCGGCCGGGCGGCGGCGTCCCGTCGTCGGGCTCCCCGTCAGGTCCGGGTCGGGCGGGGTCGGCGGGAACTCCTCGGTCTCGAGAAACGGCTCCGACCCCTCCGGGTCTCCGCTCCGGGGCTCCGGGACGTCGACGTCGTCGGCGGTCCGCCGACCGGCCGGCGTCTCGTCAAGCTCCGGCACGAAGCCGGCGCCGGACTCCGAGAGCTGGCGGACGAGGTTCATCCAGACCTTGCTCTGGGTCGTCATCGTGTGCTCGAGGCGTCGGCGGAGGACGGCCTGCTCGTCGCGCAGCTCCGTCTCGACGCGGCGGAGCTCGCGGCCGAGGTCGCGGCGGAGCTGGCCGAAGCGGGCCTCGGTGTCGTCGGAGCGGGCGAGCATCTTCTCGATCTCCTCGATCCGCACCCACGTCTTGCGGACGAGCGGGAGCATCTTGTCGGAAAGTACCTGCGTGCGGCGGTCGAGTTCGTCCAGGTCCCGCCGGACCTTCGCCTCCATCGTACCGATCGCCTCCGCCCGCTCGGCGAGCTTCTGCTCGACCGCATCGAGGCGGTCCGCGTCCGGGCCCCGGTCGCGCGCGAGGCGCGACTCGAGCTCCCCCATCGCGCGGAGGTAGTCGCGCCGGGTCTCCTCGGCGGCCCGCTCGACCCGCTCGCGGACCGCGGCGTCGAACCGGGTCGAATCGATCGTCCGGGCGAGGGCCTGGTCGACCTCCCCCTTGAGCCGAGCGAGGAGCTCGACGTACTTCGCCCGCTCCTGATCCCCCTCCTCCCGGAGCTTCTGGTCGAGGTACGATTGCATCCGGACCTGGAGGCCGGCGAGCGATTTCGACTGGGTGTCGGCCATCTCGGCGAGGCGGGCCTCGCGCTCGACGTCGCTCCGATGCACGGATTGGGCGAGCCGCTCGTCGGTCGCCGCCCGGGCCTGGGCCAGCTCGTGATCGATGCGGGAGGCGGCTTCCTTCGCCCGCGTCTCGACGACGACGTCGAGGCGCGCCTCGAGATCCTTCGCCCGGCCTTCGACGAGCGCCGCCAGCCGCTGCTCGAGCTCGCGCCCTTCCTTCGCGCGCTTCGTATCGAGCTCCTGGGCGAGGCGGTCGACGATCGCGCGCACGTTCGCCTCGACCTGCTCGCGCAGGGCGGTACCCTGCTCCTTCACCTCGCGGAGCTCGAGGTCGAGCTGGGCCGCCAGCGACGCCCGGAGCTCCTCCTCCGACATCGCCCCGCGGGCCGCCGCCTCCTGGGCGATCCGATCGAGCTCGCTGCGGAACGACGCCGTCCACTGCTCGGAGGCCGCCCGGACCGCCTGCCGCGCCAGCTCGGGAAGGCCGGCGATCGACGGGTCGACCGCGGCGCGCACCCGTTGTTCGACGGCGCGGCCGAGCGCCGCCTCGTCCGCGACCGGCCGGGCCTCGAGCGCCGCCAGCCGGGTCGAGAGGTCGTGGCGGCTCTGGGCGAGCGCGCGGGCCGCGCCCTCGCTCGCCTCGGCGAGGCGGGCGTCGAGCGTGGAGCGCAGCCGGTGCTCGACCTCCTCGGGGAGGGCGGCCGGGGGCTCCGCCGGCGGGGTCGGGGCGTGCACGGACGGGTCGTTCTGGACGGGAACGGGCACCTCGCCGGCCGGGGAGGCGGCCCCGTCGACCTCGACCGGGGCCGCGAGCCAGGGGGGGAGCGGCGCGGCGGCCGCGGAGACCGGGTCCCCCGGCGGCGCGGTCGACGGCGCGGGCACCGCCCCGCCGCTCCGGGGCGAGGCGGCGACGTATTCCTGGGCACGTCGGGCCGCCTCCCGGCTCGTCGGCACCGTCCGGCCCCGGGGCCGGCTGAGCAGGAGGGCCGCCGTCTCCATGGCGGTGCCGATCCGCCACATCTCCTTGCGACGATCCCGCCCGGCCTGCCGATCCGGGTCGGTCAATAGGGCGCCGAGGCGGGGCCCCTCGACGAGGTCGACCCGCCGGGCGATCTCCGCGAGGCGATCGTCCGCCCGGTCGCGGGCGTACTGCAGCACGAGCGGGAGGGCATCCTTGCTGGCGCGGGCCGTCGTCGGGCGGGTGAGGTCCCGGAGCGTCACGGACGCCGCGTCCCAGCCGGCGACCCGCTTCTGGTGCCGCTCGCCGGCCGCCTCGCCTTTCGGGACGCGCATCACCGCCAGGGCAAGCGGCAGCTGTTCGGTGAGCTGGTGGAGGTCGACCTTCGCCACCGGCAGGAAGTACGGGAAGACGAGGACGGCCCCGAGGGCCACGAGGGCCGTCGGAAGCTCGGCGACCAGCTGCAGGGCGACGCGGTTCACGGCCTCCCACTGGTCGGAGGCGATGAGGACGACCGGCTCCGTCGACCCCCGGTGGAAGAGGAACCCCTCCCCGACGCCCTGGTAGACCGACTGGTCGGGGTCGGCGGCGGGCCGTTCGTCGGCCGATCGGCCGCCCATCGTCGCGTGCGCCCGGAGCACGGTGGCGTTGAAGTCGCCGCTCGCGACGAGCCGGGCCGTGTCGAAGACGAGGGTCTTCATCCCGATGCGGGGGCGGTCCTCGGTGGAAAGGAACATCCGGCCGACGCACGTGTAGCGCCCCCCGGCGGCCGGGTAGAGGAAGAGGTTCGGATAGTAGGAGAGCGGGGAGGCCGGATCGGGGTCCCAGTAATCGTGCGTGTCGGCGACGTTGACGGTGAGGTTGCCGACGATCCGGATCGTCTCGAGCGTCTCGCGCCGGCCCGGGAACTCCTCCGGGATGGTCGTGTATCCCGGGCTCTCCGCCTCGTTGTCGACCTGCCGGCACCAGACGACGGCGACCGGGGCGTGGCCGGCCGCGGCCGTCTCCGAGCCCCGCATCACGCCCCCTGGGTCGCCCGACGCTCGAAGATCCGCTCGCACGCCCGCGCCAGCGGGAGCGTCGTGTTGACCATCACGGGGACGCCGAGGGTCGGCGAGCCGACCGTCGGGGCCTCCTCGCCGCCCTCGCCGATCAGCATCGGGTGGCCGCCGCCCGACGAGACGGCGCTCGACACCAGGAAGACGTCCTGCTTCACGGAGATCCCGCGTCCCTCCTGGGCGACCAGGATCGTCCCCATGGCGCCGCCGTCGCGGCGGAGGAGGAAGTCGGTCGGATCGAACGTGCTCCGATAGGAGCGCTCCCGGACCGACTGCTCGATCTCCCCGTAGAACTCCGGGAGCTTGTCGGCCTTCGACACCGCGATGACGAGGGGCAGGTTGCGGGTCCGGACGTACTTGAAGACGCCTCGGGCGAGGTTCACCTGCTGCGCCTGCTCGTGGAGCGACGCGAGCGCCGGGGAGAGGAGCAGGATCACCGCGTCGGCCCCTTGGACGAATCGACCGAGCAGCGTGAGCCCGCGGCGCCAGAGATCGCGGCGATCGGGCCGCCAGGAGTCGAAGTGGGGGATGACGCGGCAGTTCCGTTCGGCGACCTCCGCCTCCTCCGAATCGATCCAGAGCCGGTCGTAGGTGAAGTAGTCGGCGATGATCCCGCCGGCCTCGTCGATCGTCTGAAGTTCCATCGGTCGGGAGCCGACCTCGCCGTCCGGCGCGCCGTAGCGGAACCGCATCCGCATCTCGACGAACTGGTTGAACTTGGTCGGGAGGGGGTACTTCGTGAGCACGCCCTGCTCCTCGCGCCCGGCGGCGAGCTCGACCCAGAGCTTCTTGCGGTCCTCCATCGGTCGGTTTACGTAGTAGCGGGTCGTCGTCTCGAGGCCCCCTTCGGGGTCGGTCGGGTCGGTCGTCTCGTACGTCGTTTCCTCGAGGGCGACGTCGTGCTCCAGATCCCCGAACAGCGGCAGCGCGCCGCGGTCCGGTCGGGCCGGCACGTAGAGGATCGGCAGGTTGAGCCCAAAGTGGCCGGCGAGGAACCGGAAGTACGTCGTCTTCCCCGAGGCGGGAATGCCGACCACCGCGATGCGGGCCGATTCCGGCGTCTTCTTCGTCTCGCGCTTCGTCCCCGGCGCGCGCCGGCTCTTCGTCGTGACCTTGACCTCTCCCATGTGGAATTCCCCTGGCTACCGCATCTCCGCGAGGCAGACCTCGATGAAATCGAGGGCCCCCTCCGCCACCGGCCCGGCCGCGGCGAGCTCGAGCCGGGCGTCCTGGAGCCGGCCGAAGACCGCCTCGACCGCCGCCTCGTGCTGGATCGCCGCGTCCTGGAGGTCCGCCTCCCCGGCGAGCTGCGTGAGCTGGTAGGTCCCCCGCAGTTCCATCAGCCGGGCGAAGAGGTCGAGCACCCGGTGGCGGACCGCGGCATCGGCCCCGCCGAGCCGATGCTCCGTCTCGTCGATGAACCGGACGAGCGTCTCCGTCTCCTTGTCGTTCTGCATTCGGGCCTGGAGGAGCGCGAGCCGCCGCACGACCCGGGCCCGCGCGGGCTCGGGGATCTGCTCGACCTCGACCCACGCCTGGATGAGCGAACGGGCCGCCTCCACGATCGCCCGGCGGGCGAACTGGACGCGCGCCTCCCAGTAGAGCCGGGTCACCGGCGGGAGGACCCCGCCGGAGCGTCGGACGAGCTCCAGGGCCCGGTCGAACTGGCCCGCGAGGTAGGCGTCGACGATCTCGCCCAGCGGGCCGTACCGCTCCGAAAGGTTCGCCGGAGCCGGGCCGGATCCGCTCGGGGAGGCGACCACCCCGACCTCGAACTCCGGTGCCTCGGTATACGCCTCCTCCGCGTTCGGGCCCACCGTCGCGAGGCGCGAGACGGTCGCATGCTGCTGCGGCTCCTTGAGCGCCCGCGCCGCGCTCGCCGCGTGCCGGGCGAGTTCCTCCGGGTGGAGATCCTCGATCGGCCGGGCCTCCTCGTACTCGACGTCGAGGAAGGCATGGACCATCTGGGCGAAGAGGGCACTGCCGGTCGTGACCTCCTGGTAGCTGAACGCCGCCGGCAGCCCGAGCGCCTGGGCCCGGTGGGTCAGCCGTCCGAGGAACTCCTGCATCCGCGCCCCGTCGACGCCCTTGTCCCGCTCCATGCCGCTGCCGATCCCGATCACCCGGAGCGAGAGCGCCGACTGCGCGGGCAGCATGTACTCGACGAGATCGGGGCGTCCGTTCGGCGGGGCATCCGCCCCCGGGGCCGCGACGGCGAACCGGGTCGATGCGTTGTCCCACCCGTCGGTGACGAGGACGAGGGTGCCGTGGACGCCGCGGGAGCCGATCCGCAGGAGGTCGGCCCCGGCGGCGAGGGCGTCCCAGATCGCCGACCGGCCGCTCGGGGCGAGCATCGAGATGAGGTTCTCGATGTACGGGAGCTGCTCGGGGTGGATCTCCGCGAGCGGCACGGGCGCCCGGACGCTCTCGGTGAACGTGACGAGGCCGAACCGCGCCCCCGAATGCGCCGCGTCCTGGAGGATCCGGAAGACCGCGGTACGGGCGACCTCGATCTTCGGTCGCTCGCCGCGGGGGGAGTCGGGATCCGGCAGCGGCGCGAGCATGCTCTTCGACAGATCGAGGACGAGGACGTTCCGTTCGCGGCCCAGTTCGGCGGGAGGAACGTCGGTGGGACCTTCCATCTACCCGCTCCGCCCCGGTTCGGTCGCCCGCGCCCCGGGCCGACCGTCGGCCGGCTCCCGGGGGACGCTCGCCGCAGCATTTACCCCGGGTGGGGTATTTCTGGCTTCCGCCGGCGCGAGGGCGTATAACCGGGGCCGGGCCGCCGACGACGCCGCCGGTTCCCCCCCTCGCTCACGGCGGGGCGACCGTGACGGACGCCCGGAGCCATCGTTATAAACGGTCAACCCTCGGGCGGCGCGCATGGGCAACATCCGCCAGACGTACATCAAGCGGGTCGCGATCGAACTGATCCGCACGCACCCCGAGTCGTTCGACGGGGACTTCGCGCACAACAAGGCGAAGGTCCTCGAGCTGACCGACCTCGGCGTGGTCGTCGACGGGCAGATGCAGGTCCATTACAAGAAGCTCGCCAACCGCATCGCGGGTTACGCGACGCGGTACATGAAGCGCAAGCGGGGCACGTAGCGCCTTCGCCCGCCGGCGGCGCGGGCCCCCGATGGGCCGTCAGTCGAACAGCGCGAGTCCTTCCTGCAGGTGGACGATCTCCACCGGGGTCGTCGGGCGCCCGACCAGCATCCCGCGGGCGTTCGCGACGAGGCAGGCGCCGACGATCGGCACCCCGAAGTTCGCCGTCGACCGGTGCACCGGCACCCCGAGCTGGGAGGCGACCAGCTCCGCCTCGGCCTCCGTGGCGCGCGGGTGGAGGACGACGCCCCGGTTGGTCGCGACCCCCGCCATCCCGACGGTACCGAGGCCCGCCACGGTCCCCCGCCGGACCGGCACGCCGAGGCCCCGCGCGATCGCCTGCAGCGCCGTGTCGGAGAACTCCGGATGGACGATCGCCCCGTGGTCGTTCGCCAGGATGTTGTTCCCGAGGGCGTTCTGGCGGGTGCGGACGACCGTCACCGGGCCGACCGCCTCGAGGGAGACCCGCTCCTCGTCGGCGAGGTCGTCCCCCACGACGACCCCGGAGGCGGTGAGCGCGACGAGCGCGCCGACGACCTCGCTCTCGCCGACGTTGGTGCGGACGACCGTGACCGAGAGGAGGCGGGCGATCTCGCGGGCAAGCGCCGCCGGGACCGCGGCGGGAACGATCGCGAACCGGTCGTCGACGCGGAGGTAGACCCCGAGATAGGGGCTCCCCCCGTAGAGGGTGCGACCGACCGGCACGGAGCGGAGGCTCCTCGTCCGGCTACTCGGTGTCGAGGAGGTCGACCTCGATGAGGCCGTCCTCGAACCGGATCGCCTTGACCCGGACCCGGCTCGGGATGTGCTGGATCCCCCGCTCCCAGACGTGCTCGTTCAGCCGCGGGTCGATCCAGACGTCCTCGGGGCGGCCCTTCATGTGCCGGACGACGAACCGGCGGACGGTCTCGAGCGCGTGGCCGGCGCGGCGGCGCCGGGACGGCTGGTGCTGGCTCGCCCGCAGGGGGATCACGTACTCGCGCTCCAGTTCCTCGCCGCGGCGGGCGCTCGGGGTCTTCGCCTTGGATGCCATCGATCGCTCCCCTTCCTACTTGTGGAGATGCCCGCGCTTCCAGGTGTGGCGCTTCGGATGCCGGGTGACCCGGCGTTCGGTCCGCTGCATCACCCAGGCCGGCACACGGCGGTTCTGCCGCACGACGCGGAACAGACGGATCTTCCGGGCCAAGCTCTTCCTGCGATTCGCCATCTTATCGTCCCTCGATCAGCGTCGGGTGATCTTGATCTCGCGCCGCTCGGGCATCACCCGCTCGAGCAACGCGCGGAGGGAAGCGTCGTCGATCTGGCGCTGGAGCCGACCGGAGGCGGCCAGCGAGATCAGCTGCTGCTCGACGGAGCCGGCGACCTCGGGCTTCGCCAGCCGGATGCGGCCGAGCCGCTCCCGCGCCTCGGGCGTGAGGATCCGACGCAGGATCTCGGCCCGCTCCGCCTCGCGGCGTTGCATCTCGGCGTCCTGCTGCGCATACGCGGCCTGCGCCGCGCCGTAGTCGGCAGGACCCTGCGATTCCTGCAGCTGCTGGAGCCGGCGGCGCCGCAGTTCCTCGAGTTCCGAGTCGCCCATGCCTCTCCACTCCCCGGCCCCGCGGCAATGGCGTCAGAGATACTTGGCGAGTTCGGGTCGTTCGGCGACGAGGCTCTTCATCGTCGCGGCCGAGACCTGGTCCAGCAACTGGAGCCCCTTCGGGGTGATCCGCCGACCCTGGTTCTTGTACGCCTGGACCAGGCCCGCCTTCTCGAGCTGCTGGACGATCTCCCGCAGCACCGCGCGGGAGCCCGAGCGGGCGTGATACGGGGCGCTGCCCCGGTCGCGCTTGCCTCCGTATTCCGCCGCGAGCCGCTCCGTGCCGACGATGCCGAGCACGAAGATCTTGCGGAGCACCGAGGCGCTCCGCAGGTACCACCAGTCCGGAGAGGTCGGTCCCCGCTGCTTGTGGACGCCGGTCTTGACGAACGTCGCCCACGGCGGGGGCGCGACCGCGTGGCGACTCTTCAGTTCCGCCGCGAGCGGCGGGAGGAGCTTCGAGGGCGGGACGTCGTGGGGATGGGTCATGGAGCGGCGCGGCCACCCGGCCCGCCTATTTAACGAGCCACCCTCGGGGAGCCCTCCGGCGACCGAGGTGCAGGCGAGCCGGACCGGGCCCTCGCACCGGGCGGCCCTTAAGAGGCACCTGCCGGTGGGCCGAGGGGCCCGCGGGGAGGTTCGACCGATGGCGACGGCTGCGATCCTGCTGAGCGGCGGCGCTTCGACCCGATTCGGGGACCGTCCGAAGGCGCTTCTCTCGACCGGCGAGCGCTCCTCCGTCCGGCGGCTCGCCGAGGTCGCCCTCGCCGCCCGGCTCGACCCGGTCGTCGCGGTCGTCGGGACCCATCGCGGCCCGATCGCGCACGAGCTCCGGGGGCTCCCGGTCGAGATCGTCGAGGCGACCGAGTGGTACGAAGGTCGGACGGCGTCGGTCCAGGCCGGCCTCCGGGCGCTGCCCGCCGACCGGGACGTCCTTCTCTGGCCGGTCGACCATCCGTTCGTCGCCGCGCGGACCGTCGACCGCCTGCTCGCCGTCCGGGACCACGACCCCCTCGCGGTCTGGTTCATCCCGACGTTCGAGGGGCGGGGGGGCCACCCGGTCCTCTGGCGGGCGGGGCTCCGCGACGACCTCCTCGAACTGCGGGCGGACGCCTCCCTCCGCCTCCTGCTCCCCGAGCTCGGCCCCCAGGTGCGCCGCATCGGGGTCGACGATCCCGGCGTCGTCGCGAACGTCGACACCCCGGACCAGTATCGCGCCGCCTTCGACCTGTGGCGGCAGCGGTCGGAGGAGTGATGGATCGCCGGCTGCTCCGCGAGGCGCTCCGCCTGCTCGATGCCCGCGCGTCGTTCGTCCGGGCGACCGTCGTGGAGACCCGCGGCTCGGTCCCGGGGAAGCGCGGGGCGTCGATGATCGTGCGCGCCGACGGGTCGACCGTCGGGACCGTCGGCGGCGCCGCGCTCGAGGAGCGGGTGAAGGAGCTCGCCGCCCGCGCCTTCGAGACCCGGCAGGGGGGGCTCCACCACTTTGACCTCAAGGCCTGGGCGCCCGGGGGCCTCCCGAGCCTCTGCGGCGGCTCCGCCGAGATCGCCCTCGAGTACGTCCCGAGCCGGCCGAACCTGCTGCTCTGGGGCGGCGGCCACGTCGCGCAGGCGCTGGCGCATCTCCTCCCGACGCTCGACTACGACTACAGCGTCGCCGACGACCGGCCGGAATGGATCGGGGCGGAGCGGTTCCCCGAGGCGGAGCGCCGCGAGGTCGTCGACGCGTCCCGCCTCTGGGAGGTCTTCGCGCCGGAGGCGTTCACCCACCTCTACGTGCTCGGCTACGACGCGGGCCGGGACCTCGAGGTCCTCGCGACGTCGCTCGACCGGTTCCCGAACACGATCGGCCTCATCGCCAGCGCCTCGAAGCGGGCGCACCTCTTCGCCCAGCTGCGCGCCCGGGGATTCCCGCGGGAGCGCCTCGCCCGGATCCGCTCTCCCGTCGGGCTCCCGATCGGGTCGGAGACGCCCCCGGAGATCGCCGTCAGCATCGTCGCCGAGATCGTCCGGGACCGGCACCCCTCGTCCTTACGTACTTCCGCGCCTGCTGGCTCGGCCGCCGAGGATCCCCACGATGCCGTCCCCTCCGCCCGTTAGGTTCCGGTTGAACGGCCAGCCGACCGAGGTCGCGGTCGAGCCCGCCCGCGTCCTGCTCGACCTGCTGCGGGACGACCTCCGTCTCACCGGGACGAAGCGCGGCTGCGACCTCGGTACCTGCGGCTGCTGCACCGTCCTGGTCGACGGACGGCCCAGCTTGAGCTGCCTCACCCTCGCCCGGCTGGTCGACGGCCGGGAGGTGACGACGATCGAGGGGGTCTCGCCGCCCCAGGGGCTCTCGCCGCTGCAGCGGGCGTTCGTCGAGGTCGGCGCCACCCAGTGCGGGTTCTGCACGCCGGGATTCGTCGTGACCGCGACCGCCTTCCTCCGGGACCACCCCCACCCGTCGCGCGAGGAGATCGTCCGGGCGATCTCGGGGAACCTCTGCCGCTGCACGGGCTACCTCAAGATCATCGAGGCGATCGAGCGCGCCGCGGCGGGAGGCGCCTGATGGCGACCGGCCCCGCGACCGACTACCGGCTCATCGGCGGGCGGATCCCGTACGTCGAGGGCCCGCTCAAGGTCACCGGCCGGGCCGAGTACACCGACGACCTCTCCCGCCCGAACCAGCTCGTCGGGCGGCTGCTGCGGAGCCCCTGGCCGCACGCCCGGCTCCGATCGATCGACGTGCGCGCGGCCCGAGAGCTCCCCGGGGTCTACGCGGTGCTGACCGGCGAGAAGTATCCGACGCCGTTCGGCGTGCTGCCGATCACGCACGACGAGACCGCGATCGCCGTCGGGAAGGCCCGGTACATCGGCGACATCATCGCGGCGGTCGCGGCGCAGGACGAACGGACCGCCGAGCGGGCGCTCGCGCTGATCCGCGTCGACATCGAGCCGCTCCCCGACTACGCCGACCCCCGGGACGGGGTCGGGAAGGTCGCGGAACCGATCCACGCCCGGGGACTGAACGGCTCCAACATCCAGAAGGAGGTCGTCCAGCATTTCGGGGACGTCGACGCTGCGTTCGCGCGCGCCGCCCACACCGTCCGGGTGAAGGGGACGTTCGCGGGGGTCACCCACGCCTTCACGGAGCCGATGGCGACGATCGCGGAGGCGACCCCGGACGGCCGCCTGACCGTCTGGAGCGCGACGCAGGTCCCCCACTACCTGCACCGGGCGCTCAGCGAGGTGCTGGGGATCCCGATGCACCGGATCCGGGTGATCAAGCCCGAGGTCGGCGGCGGCTTCGGCGGGAAGTCCGATCCGCTCCCCCACGAGATCGTCTGCGCGGCGCTCGCGATCGAGACCGGCCGTCCCGTCAAGATCCTCTTCGACCGCGAGGACGTCTTCTACACGAACCACGGCCGCCACCCGACGCAGAACGACATCCGCATCGCGGTCGACGCCGACGGCCGGATCCTCGCCTACGACATCGACGCGACGATCGACGGCGGCGCCTGGAGCTCCTTCGGCACCGTCACCACGTACTACAACGGCGTCCTCTCGATGGGGCCGTACCGGGTCCCGAACTTCCGCTACCACGGCCGGCGGGTCTACACGACGAAGCCGCCGAACGGGGCGATGCGCGCCCACGGCGGCACGAACCTCCGGTACTCGGTCGAGGTCGGCCTCGACCGGCTCGCCGAAGCGACGGGGATCGACCCGTTCGACCTCCGGGACCGCAACGCGCTCCCGCCGAACTCGACGACGGTGAACCAGTTCCGCATCACGTCGACGTCGTTCCGCGCCTGCCTCGCCGCCGCCCGCGCGCGGAGCGGCTGGGACGAAAAGTTCCGCCGCCTGCCGTACGGGAAGGGGATCGGCCTCGGCTGCGGCTTCTACATCTCCGGCTCGAACAGCCCGATCCACTTCACCCCCGTGATGCCGCAGTCGACCGTCCACCTGAAGGTCGACATGGACGGGGGCATCGCGGTCCACTCGATGCAGGCGGACATCGGGCAGGGGTCGAACACGCTCCTCGCCGTGATCGTTGCCGAGGTGCTGGGGGTCGACCTCGCACGGGTCCACGTCCAGCGGGTCGACTCGGACGTGAGCCCGGTCGACCTCGGCTCGTATTCGAGCCGCGTCACCTTCATGATGGGGAACGCCGCCCGGGAGGCGGCCCAGCAGCTGCTGGGCCAGCTCCTGCGGGCCGCGGCGGCGCTCACCGGTCGGCCGGTCGACGACCTGGCGGTCGGCCGGGAACGGTACTGGAGCCGCACCGACCCGTCCGTCGGCGTCTCGTTCGAGGAGGCGCTCCGCAAGGCGATGGAGGAGTCCGGCGCCCTCGTCGCGAGCGGCGCCTACCGCTCCCCGAAACTCGGGGGCTCGTTCAAGGGGGCCCGCGCCGGCACCGCGCCCGCCTACTCGTTCGCGGCGTACGTGGCGGAGGTCGACGTCGACGTGGAGACCGGCGTCTACGGGGTCTCCCGCGTCTGGGCCGCCTTCGACTGCGGCCGGGCGCTGAACCGCCTCGCCGTCGAGGGCCAGATCGAAGGGTCGATCCACATGGGCCTCGGCCAGGTGATGGGGGAGACGATGAGCTACCGCGGGACCCGGCTCATGAACCCGTCGCTGCTCGACTACAAGATCCCGATGCCGCAGCAGATGCCGAAGGTCGAGATCCTGCTCGTTGGCGACGACGACCCCGAGGGGCCGTTCGGGGCGAAGGAGGCGGGCGAAGGGCCGCTCATCGCCACGCTGCCGGCCGTCGGCAACGCGCTCTACGACGCGATCGGGGTCCGCTTTACCGACCTCCCGATCACGCCGGACAAGGTCCTCAAGGGCATCGACCAGCGGACGAAGGAGGGCCGCCCCTGGAAGGGGGCGTAGGCCGATGCACCTGGACCCGTTCGAGCTCCACCGGCCGACGTCGGTCGACGAGGTCGTCGGCCTCGCCCGCGACCTCGCGGGCCGCTTCGACTATCTCGCCGGGGGGACCGACCTCCTGCCGAACTACAAGATGCACCTGAACCTGCGGCCCCACCTCATCGCCCTCGAGGGCGTACGGGAGCTGCGCGGGCGTTCCCTCGAGCGGATCGGCGCGATGGAGCGGCTCGCCGACGTCGAGGCCGAATCCGCCCTGCTCGCCGCCTACCCGCCCCTCGGCGATGCGGTGCGCGAGATCGCGACGCCGCTCGTCCGGGCGAGCGGGACGGTCGGCGGCAACCTCCTGGTCGAGACCCGCTGCTTCTTCTTCAACCAGAGCCAGTTCTGGCGGCAGAGCCTGGGGTTCTGCCTGAAGGCGGACGGCGACCGCTGCCACGTGGTCCCGCAGAAGCAGAAGTGCTACGCCACGTTCTCGGGGGACCTCGCCCCCGCGCTGATGGCCGTCGACGCGGAGGTCGAGGTCGCCGGTGCCGATGGGCGCCGCCGGCTCCCGCTCGAGGCGCTCTACGACCCGGAGGGGGACGGGATCCGCCGCCTCCGACTGCGCCCGGGGGAGCTCCTCACCGCCGTCCACCTCCCGGCCGCCACGCGCGGCGACCCGGGCGCCTACCTCAAGCTGCGGGTCCGGCCGTCGTACGACTTTCCCGAGCTCGGCGTCGCCGCCTCCGGGGCGCTCGACGGCGGGCGGGTGCGCCGGCTGACGATCGCCGTCGGCGGGGCGGAGATGCGTCCGGTCCGCCACGACTCCCTCACGGCGGCGCTCGTCGGCGAGCGGCTCTCCGACGACCGGATCCGCGCGCTCGCCGACGCCGTCGAGCGCGCGACCCGCCCCGTCCACAACACCTTCCTCCTCCCCGACTACCGGCGGCGGATGGTCTCGGTCTTCGTCCGCCGGGCCGTGGAGCGGCTCCGCGAAGGGACGGCGGGATGACGTCCACGATCGTCTTCCGGCTCGTGCCGCTCGACACGCTCCTCGAGCACGAGGAGATCGACCTAGAGGGGGTCGACGCGCTCGCCGAGCGGATCCGGCGCGACGGCGTCGTCGTCGACCCGATCTGGGTCGCCGCGGGATCGAACGTGATCCTGAACGGCCACCATCGCGTCGCCGCGCTCCGGCGGCTCGGCGCGAGGCGGGCCCCCGCGTGGGTCGTCGACTTCCACTCCGACCTCGTCCGCCTGGAGCGGTGGAACGACGGGCCGCCGATCCCGAAGGCGGAGGTGATCGAGCGCGCGCGTTCGGGCCGCCTCTTCACGCCGAAGACGACCCGCCACGTCCTCGCCACCGAGCTCCCCGCCCGGCCGACCCCGCTCGCGGAGCTCCTTGACGGGCCGCCGCTGGCGGCCGCCCGCCCCGCCGGTCAGCGCCGCGCGTCCGGTCGGTCGCGCCGGCCGGACGGACGCGCCCCCGACGCCGACGGCTCGTAGGGGAGGGGGAGGCTCCCCTCCGCGAACCGCCGGACGGTTTCCGCCAACAGTTCGACCTCGACCGGGCGCTGCCGCGCCCGGAGGCTCTCCACGGTGTCGTCCGGCGCGACCGGCACCCGCTCCTGGGCGATCGGAACCCCGCCGTCCACCTCCGCGCTCACGAGGTGCACGGTCGCCCCGGTCGTCCCCTCGTGCGCCGCCAGCACCGCCTCGTAGACCCTCCGGCCGTACATCCCGGGCCCCCCGTGGCGGGGGAGCAGCGACGGGTGGAGGTTGACGGCCCGGCCGCGCCAGCGCGCGACCCATTCGGGCGGAAGGATCGAGAGGAACCCGGCGAGGACGACGAGCTCCGTCCCGTGCGCTTCGAGCGCCTCCGACAGCGCCGCCGCCCAGCGGGCCGGATCGACCCCGCGGGACGGCAGGAGGAGGGTCGGAAGGTCCCGCCGGCGGGCCCGTTCGATCGCCGGCGCGCCCGGCCGGTCGGCGACGACGAGCACGATCCGCACCGGCAGGCCGCCGCCGGTCGCCCGCTCGGCCAGGCCGTCGAGGGTCGTCCCCTCGCCCGAGACCAGGACGGCGATCGGGAGGGGCCGGCTCACGGCCGGGCGAGCGGCGCGGAGGATTTAGCGCGGAGGCGTACCCCGATCGGAGGACGGGCCGACCGGCCGGGGCGCGCCCGGTACGGGGCGTGGGGGGGCCGCCGGCGGCCGAGCCCCGCTCGCTCAGAGCATGACGCGCAGGTTGAGCTTCTCGGTGAGCTCCTTGTAGCGGTTGCGGATCGTCACTTCGGTGACCCCCGCGACCTCGGCGACCTCGCGCTGGGTCCGCCGTTCGCCGCACTGGACGCTCGAGATGTAGATCGCCGCCGCCGCGACCCCCGTCGGCCCGCGGCCGCTCGTCAGCTCGCGGTCGGTCGCCTGCTTCAGGATGTCGTTCGCCCGCGACTGGATCTCGCCCTTCAGCTTGAGCTCGGAGCAGAACCGCTGGATGTAGTCCTGGGGCCGCGTCGGCATCAGCCGAAGGTGGAGCTCCCGGGTCATGAACCGGTACGTGCGGCCGATCTCCTTCCGGCCGATGCGGGACTTGGAGGCGATCTCGTCGAGCGTGCGCGGGACGTTGCACTGCCGGCAGCTCCCGTAGAGCGACGCCGCGACGACCCCTTCGATCGACCGGCCCCGGATCAGGTTCTTCGTGACGGCCTTACGATAGATCATCGCCGCCGTCTCGCGGACGTTGCGCGGGAGCGCCATGCCCGAGGCGATCCGGTCGAGCTCCGCCAGCGCGAAGGCGAGGTTCCGCTCCGTCGCGTTGGAGACCCGGATCCGCCGCTGCCATTTCCGCAGGCGGTAGAGCTGGGCCCGGTTGCGCGTCGGGATCGACTTTCCGTACGGGTCGCGGTTCTTCCACCCGATCTCGGTCGAGAGTCCCTTGTCGTGGATCGTGAGGGTCGACGGCGCGCCGGTCCGGGCCCGCTTCTCCCCCTGCTCGGCGTCGAACGCCCGCCAGTCGGGGCCTTGGTCGATCATCGCCTCCTCGAGGACGAGCCCGCACTCGTCGCAGACGAGCTCGCCGCGCTCGTAGTCGCGCGTCAGGTGGTTGGATCCGCAGCTCGTGCAGCGGGTCGGGACGACCAGGTCGCCCGGCCGCGCGGTCGGCTTTTCGCCCGTCGTCGGCGCCTCGGGTTCCGTCACGGTTCGTTCCCCCGGTCGATCCCCACGGTCGCGCCGACCAGCCGCACGGCCTCCGCGGGCGAGATCGGGCGTCGGGGCCGGACGCTGAGGTAGGGCTGGGCGACCGGACCGAAGAGCCGGACCACTACCCCGCGCAGGTGCGTGCGCGGCTCCCGCACGGGCGTACCTTCCGGGGGGACCTCCGCCCCCGCGGCGCGTACGGTGAGCGACCCGGCGGGCGTGACGGCGAGAATCGTCCCGACCGCCGGCGGTGCCACCCTCGCGAGCCCCCGCGACAAGTGGTATAAAGCACTTGCGATGGCTACTTAAGCCTTACGGGGGCAGCCTCGGCCGGAGTCGCGGGCGCGTGGCGGGGGCCGGGACGGACGGGCCGACGGCCGGCGGCATCTCGGGCAGCACGTAGGGCGGCAGGTAGCCCCGGCGCCGTCGCGGGGTGTCGTCCTCCGTCGGCTCGCCGTCCGATTCGGCGGGTTCCGGCTCCGCGGGCGACGGGACCTCCGGGGCGGTTCCTTCCTCCTCGGCCGGGGTGTCGGTCTCCTCCCCCTCCACGGGGCTCCCCTCGGCCGGGGACGGCGCCTCCATACCGGCGGCCGGCCCTTCGGCGCCCTTGGGGTGGGCCGGTTCGCCCGGCGGACCCGCCGGCCCGCCGAGGGCTCCGGCGGGGATCACCTCGTTGGGCCTCCGTTCGTCCCGCGCGGGGGCGGCGACCGGAGGGGCCTCGGCGGCGCGCCGCCGCTCGCGGGTGATCCGGTCGACCTCGAGCCAGAGCGCCTCGATCTCCTCCTCGGGGGTCCCGAAGCGTCGGTCCTCCGCCAGCGCCTGACGGACCTGGGACATCAGCCGGGCGGCGCTGTGGGCGTCGTGCGCCTTGGTCTTGATCCGCTGGAGCCTCCGGGCGAGGTTCCGGGCCTCGAGGAGGATCTCCTCCTCCTCCTCGCCGGAGATCGGCGCCATCGGGGGGGCCCGGGGGATCCGGGCGACCGCCCGTCGCACCTCGACCAGCCGCTGGGCGGCCGTGGGCAGGTGCTCGTCCTGGAGCGCCTGCAGGAGGCGCGAGAACGCCGCCGCCACCTCCCGGACCTCCTCGCCGCGGTCGCGGGCGGCGCGGATCGACGCCCCGAGCTTCTGCGCCTCCTGGACGCAGAACTTCGGCACGGCGTCGTTCAGGACGGCGAGCGCCAGCGAGGCGCTGGCGGCGGCCTTCTCGAGCGCCCCCGCGCTCAGCGGCTCGGCGAGGAGCCGCGTGCGGGGGTTGCCGACCCGGGCGTCGAGGATGCTCAGGTCGACCCCGATCGTCGCGGAGATCGACCGCAGCTCGTCGGCCCGCTTCAGCAGCTCCTTCACCCACGTCCAGTCCCGGGTGACGCGCTCCATCAGCGCTTCGCCGCGCTTCAGCACCTGGGCGGCGTTCTCCGGCTGGTTCGATCGGATCGCCTGGGCGACCGCGCCGCGGATCTGCTCGATCGGGAACCCGGGCAGCCCGTCGACCTCGAGGGTCCGGGCGCGCTGGATCAGCACCTCCAGGCGCAGGCGGTTGTCGCTTCCCTTCGGTGGTGCCGGCACGATCTCATTCCCCCGTCTCGGCCCCGGAGAGCAGCCGCATCAGCCGCGCGAGGATCTCGTCCGCCGTCGCGAGGTCCCGCGCGCGCAGCGCCTCGGTCGCGCTGCGGATCTCCATCGCCGCATCCCGGGCGGTCTCGCTCTCCGGCGGCAGGGTCCGCACCCGGCCCGCGAGCGCCCGCGCCTTCTTCAGCAGCCGGTCGAGCGTCTCGCCTTCGCTCTCTTCCGCCTCCGACGACCGGGGGGACGGGGGCGGCGGCGAGAGCTCGGCCGCCTGGCGGAGCATGGTGATCTGGGCCCGGAGCTCCCGCACGCTCTGGATCGCCTCGGGCAGGCGGCCCTTCTTGAGGTGGCGGCTCGCCTCCCCGTGCAGCCGACGGGCGACGGCGCTCGGCACGTGTTCGTCCGGGTACCGGTCGAGCGCCTGGGCGTGGCGCCCGAGTTCCTCTTCGAGGGAGGAGGGGATCGCCTCGTGGAGGAGCATCAGCGCCTGGGCGGCGTCCTGGGCGAGCTCGTCGAGGGTCTCCTCGGTGAGTCGCGGCTGGGCCAGCCGGTCGCGGATCTGCTCGATCTCCCCGGAGATCTCCCCCAGGGGAAGGCCGAGTTCGGTCGCCTCGTTCCGCAGGCTCTCGATCTGGCCGAGGAGCCCCTGGAGCCCCTTCCAGTCGGACTCGAGCTGATCGAGCCGCCGCTCCGCCTCCAGGAGGCGGGCGGTCGCCTCCTCCCGATGGGTCGCCTGCAGCTCTTCCGCGATCCGGTCGAGCTCGGGGCCGAGGGCGAGGCGGATCCCCTGCTGGAGGAGGGCATCCCGACGGGCGATCAACGACCCGTAGCGTCGGTCGAGGAGTTCGTCGAGCTCCCGCTCGAGGCGCGCCTGGGCGCCCCGCAGCGTCTCGAGCGCCTCCCCTTCGCGCCCCTCCGCCTCGCTGAGCGCCGCCTGGCAGAGCTCGCTCGTCGCGTCCGGCAGCGATCGACCGAGTTCCCGAACGATCTCCATCTTGCCGCGGAGGTCGCGGCTGATTCGATTCGTGAGCTCGGCCTGCGGCGACGCGGCTCGGGCGGGCCGGCGCGGCCCGGCCGGAGCGCCGGGGTCGCCGTTCGGGGCCGCCGGCACCGGCTCGATGGAGCGGAGCCCCTCGAAGGCGAGGGCGGTCGGGAATCCGCAGACGGTGCAGTGCTGGCTGGTCGCGCTGATCGCCTGTTCGCAGATGGGGCAGTTCGACGGCACGTCGCCAACCTTGGACCGAAGAGACGTTCGCCGTGGGTTTAATTGCTTGGGGTCCGCCCCCCTCCGGGTTATCCGCCGGAAAACGTCGGGACGACCAGCAGGCGGCCCCCCCTCGGGATCGGCTCGTCCATCGGGACCGGCCGGTCGTCGACGAGGACCACGGCGCCCTCCGGCGCGAGGCCGACCGCCCGCACCGCATCCCGGACCCGGCCTCCGGCCGGGAAGGGGATCCGGTGCGTCGCCGAGCGGCCGGCGCGGACAACCTCGATCACGACAGCGCCGTCCCCCGGGGCGTCGGTCGCGTCGCGGCCGTCCATGTCGGAGCCGGGAGGCGGCCGGTTCCTTATCCGTTGCCGTTCCCGCCCGACCCGCCGAGGTTCGCCACCCTCGTCTCCGTCCGACTCCCCCGCCGACCGGAGCGGCCCAGGGGAGGCGCTGAGGGGGAGATTTGAACTCCCGCGACGGAAACCGTCACCAGATCTCGAATCTGGCGCCTTGGCCGAGCTAGGCTACCTCAGCACCCTATCGCGGGGAGTTGCGCCCGCTTTTAGCGATTTGCGGGCAGCCGAGCTCCGCCGGACTCGCCGCGTGCGACCGAACATTCGCCGCTCTCGCCCGCCGTACTTGTCTCGACTCGAACCTCCGACCGACTGCCCAACCGGGTGAGTTCCTGACTCCTGCGTAAATAGGTTGTTATCCGGGATCCCTCTGCCTCTCTGCATGGGCCGATGGGCACAGCGCCATCGGGGTGCCGCCACCCTCGAAGAACGTCGATTGACGGGCCTCGCGCTCCTGCACTCCGGCCACTCGCAGGCCGACGTCGCTCGCCGCCTCGGAGTTACTCCCGTAGCGGTGTGTCACTGGAAGAGTGCCCTCGACGAAGGCGCCCCGCGGCGCTGCGCGCCATCCCTCGGCCCGGCCGGCCCCCGCTGGTGTCGAAGGACCACCAAGCCGCTCTCCCCGAGATGCTCGCGAAGGGAGCGCTCACCTACGGGTTCTCCACCGACCTCTGGACGAACCCACGCATCGTGAAGGTCGCCGAGGCCCAGTGGGGAGTTCGGTACTCCGAGACAGCGATGTGGCGGATGCTCAAGCGCCACGGACTCTCCTGGCAGCGGCCTCGGAGGCAGGCCCGAGAGAAGGACCTCCGGGCCGTCTACAACTGGCGCCGTCGCTCCTGGCCTCGCTCTAAAAAAAACCCCGACACCGAAGAGCCGTAGTGGTCTTCGTGGACGAGAGTGGGTTCTCTCTCATCCCCTATGTCGCGAAGACCTGGGCCCCCGTTGGCCAAACCCCGGTGCAGATCCACCAAGGACTGTGTCCGAAGTTCTCGGCGATCAGCGGCGTGACTCCCCCATGGAAGCTCTACATCCAGGTCCACAAGGACACGATCGCCACCGACCAGCCTGTGGAGTTCCTCCAGCATCTCTTGCGACACATTCGCCGGCGACCCATCATGGTCTTCTGGGACGGAGGTCGTCCCCACCACTCTGACGAGACTCGCGCCTTCCTCCGAGCCCACCCTCGGATCGAGGCGCAGCGGTTTCCGGGCTACAGCCCCGAGCTCAACCCCGATGAGTAGGTCTGGAGGCACCTGAAGAACCACGAACTCGCCAGCTACGCTCCGCACGACGTGAAGGAACTGAGCCGGGAACTCCGGCGTGCGGTCGTTCGAATGCGGGTCCGGCCCAAGCTGCTCTGTTCGTTCGTCGCGGCGACTCACCTCTACGATTCAGCACCTGACGACGGTGCGGGATGAGACGAACGGAGGATTCTCCTCGGTAAGTGTTAAGCTATTTCGTCCGGCATCAGTAACTCGGTCCGGGCCGCCGCCCGGCCATCCGCGAGGTGACTCCGAGCTCTTGGAGAAGGTCTGGGGGCTACTGGAGGAACGTCACCTTGACTGGTCGCAAATCGCCCAGAACCGCCACGTCCCGGCAAGTAGCTGCCGAAAGTGGGTCTCCTACGCAGCTCGGGCTAAGGCGGTTACAGCCAACGGCCCGGTGACCAGGGCCTCCCCGAAGGGAGCCTGAAGACTGACCGCGGCGCCTCAATGGCGAAGGCTATTTGCCGCGGCCGTTGGGCCGGCCACCCCCCTACTGCCTAGACCCTCAGGAAGGCGGTCCGAGCGCGTGGAGAAACACGGCGGAGCCCGTCAAGGGGGTCGATTTGGGAGAAGCCAAACTTCTCAGATGAAGCGTGTTACTTCGAACTACACGAGCGACACTATCAAGTAGCAAAGCATCCGTGGCATCCCGCATGAAGGGTGTCCTCTCTGTCCTGGGTAAGAAGAGGGCTCTGGACGTCTTGGACTTCCTTGAGTCCGAACCGCGGGGCGCACGATTCATCGACGTCCAACGATGGGCGGTGAACGGGGTTCCATCGGTCACGACAGGCCTACTCAAGGACCTCAGGCAGTGCGGCGCAGTCGTCCGCGATGGCTCCGGGGACCTGCCCAGATACCGGATCACCGACGCTGGAAAGGAGGCACGAACACATCTACACCAAGCCCTCGCCGCGCTGCATGGTGCGCGAGACAAGCGCCAGCCTCGTCAGGATTTGAGGAGAAGAATGGGAGGGTGAACTGCGTGAAGGACCAGTACTTCGGTGACGTGAACGATTATCGCAAGTTCGGGCTTCTAAGGGGGTTGACCAGTGAGAGAGACCTTCGGCTGTCTATTTGCTGGGCACTGACCCGCTCAGATGGGCGGACTGACGGGTCCAAAACTCAGTACCTCGAGAACCCGAGCATCTGGAGGAGATTCGATCCCGAGCTCTTTGCCTTCCTTCGGCAACAGGTGGTCGATCGCGGCGACCGCCGAGTGGGTGCCATCGAAGGCACGCGAGTGCTTGGAGACTGCAACTTTTTCAGCGAGACCCTCCCGCGAGAGGAAGCGGCTCGAGACGGCTACTTCGAGAGACTTTGCGACCTTGCCGCCCGCACCGATCTCGTGTTCTTCGACCCAGACAATGGCCTAGGTGTCAAGTCGACACCGAGAGGATGCCCGAACTCTGAGAAGTACGTGTACCCGTCGGAACTGGCGTCCGTCTTCTCACTGGGACCATCGATTCTCCTCTACCAACATTTCCCGAGGAGGCCACGAACCCAGTTCACCCAATGGTTGGCACGCTCACTTTGTGAGTTGCTTGGAAGCGAACGGGCGGTGGCCTTCATTACACCCCACGTGCTCTTCCTCCTCGTGCCGAACCGTCGTCACTGGGCCGCACTGAGGGCGGGCGCCGAGCGGGTCGCTGGGAGATGGAGCGGCCAGATTGGAGTGGTCCACCTCAGTCGACTTGGGAATCTCCGCCCGGTCCCATTCGATGCCTTTGGGCCCCGCGAAGCCGCCCCCGTTGCGGCGTGAGATCGCCGGGCCTATGCGCTCCAGAGCGGTCGAACGAGGCTTGATGGCTGTTTCCACCCTGCGCAGACTCTAACCTCCGCGGACGCCGCAACCGATAGCACGTTTTCCACCCCCCGGTCCACCGCCACCTCGACGACCTGTCCGGATTCAGGGAAGCGATCTATTGCCTGGAACGTGTCCGCCCCCCTCGGTGGCGGATCCTCCCCGTTAGCGCGCCTGAAAGTGCTGCCGGAGTTCATCGAGGTGAGCGCGATCCGGGCGGAGCACTGATCGAGCAGCAACCGCGTGTTCACCTTCAGGACGACGTGTTCAAAACCTCTGTAGAACTTCGCTCCGAGAAGCATCTCGAGCCGAGACCACTCCGCCCAGAAGAACACCTTGGCATTGATCAAGCGATACCAGTCCTCCACAGACATCCCCTGCTCCAGCAGGGGGCGGAGCTCGGCCGGGGGCATGGGTTGCTGGTCCCGGATCCAAGCAGGGGGAAGGCCTGTCTTCTCGATCTTGACCATCGCTGGCCTCCACCTGGACTCGATCAGCTCCCTGCGCCCTCCAGTGTATCCGTAGAGGTCAAGCAATGCGGAAGTGCTGAGGAGCCCCCTGGCCTGTATCCCGGGCCAGTTCGGGACCTCGGCCATATGGTAGAGAGTCGGGTAGCGCTCTATCAGCACCCCAATCCTCAAGCTCCCTCCCAAGCTCTCCGGTCGATGACGCTGCGGTGGTTGAACCCGACTGCCACCATTGTCACGGGAACTCCCGCGACGCGGCCCACCTCGTCGATGAACTGTATGGTCTCCTTGGAGAGTTGGTCGAAGCGGACGGCCCTCCTATTTCCCGAGGTGATGTAGTCAGCAAACGTCAGCGCGATGTCGGTCGCGCCGTTCAGGAGCGAGGCTCGATGCAGGAGAGCCCAATCGAACTCGCCGACCCTCCTGCGGCGATTCGTGGTCGAAGTTCGCTCGTGCTGTCTGAGTTCATCGACCGGAATTCCAGACCGCCTGGAGATCTCGGCCCAGCCGATCTCGTTCAGTGGACCTGACGTGCCTCCCTCGGGACTCTGCACTCGGATAGGGTAGGTTCGGACGACCATCAGAACGCGACGTACCCACTTCGGTGGTATGCCAGCCTCGGCAAGACACCCTCCTGCCGTCGTGTCGCGGCTCGTGACGAACGGAAACTCCCCGTGGTAGATGCTCAGCCCGGTCCCCTGGGTCCCTTCAAGGAGGACGCGCCTGCCGTTGAGGTAGGCATCCTCGAGCTGTGTGAAGGCGTCTCCTAGAAAGGGCTTGAGCTCCGGGACCGCCCCAGCCAGACGGGTCGTGGAGTTTCGCCCCATTATTCGGCGCGCGGTCGCAGCGCCGGTGCCGCTCCCCGTCGAGCCGATATCTTTCTTCAGCTTCAGCTCGTCATGGATGTCCTTGGGGTCGATTACCATCGCATTGCGGTCGATGACGAGCCGTTGGGCGTCCACCTGACAGTCGGCGATCTCCTGGAGCAGCTTTGGGATGTTGAGGACGGCCCCCGGGCCAATCAGCAGCTTCGCTAGGGGGTTGTACCTTGTCCCAGAAGGAAGCTGGTGGTGCGTGTACGGTGGATTGCCGAAGACCTTGTGCCCCGCGTTTGGCCCCCCCACGCGGACCAACAGGTCGTACTCGCGCGCGATGTAGGATGCGATTTGGCCCTTTCCCTCGCTACCGAATTGTCCGCCGACGACGACGTCCACGTACCCTAGCCCCTTGTGGGGGTGCGCCCGGATCAGGCTGGCGGCGCGAGCGGCGACATCCGCCTCGGTACAACGGTCCGTGTCGATGACCGCGTCCGCGAGGTCCCGGAGCGTCTCCACTTGGGCCTCCGTGGGATCGGCCTTCGCCTGGGCATATGTAATGGCCATGTCCTTCGATTGCTGACGGCGCTTAGCAAAACGCATGGCGAGGACCTCAGGAGGGGCCGTCAGGTGGATGTGTACGACTTTGGACCCAAACGCCTCCCGGAGGGCCCTCACTTGGTTCTCTATCCGCACGGCGTCCACCACGATGCACGTGCCTCTGTCCTCTTCGCCCAACCATCGGTAGAGCTCCTGCACCACCCATCTTCCCCCGGTCGACTTGTCCAGGTCCGCGCCTCGTTTCTGGAGCAGCCTTCGGTCGGAGATTGGCACCCGCATGATCCGCTTCGTTAGAGACTCCTTAGTCCTGAACACCGACATCTGGTAGCGGTCCTCCAGGCGGCGGGCAAGCGTCGACTTGCCGGAGTAAATCTGTCCCGATAGGGCGATGATTCGGTCAGCCACCGGACCAGTCCTCCGAGAGGCAGCTCTGGCGCTCCCCCTTCGCAGACGTTGCGCGAGAAGTCCTGGCCGGCGGCGTGTACACCGTCACCGGGACACCCCGGCTTGATAGATGCTCGTCAATCAGCTCGGAGATGACGCTCCAGTTTCCCCCAGCCATACCCGCCCCGATGCGCGGCATGTGAATGCTCGCTCCCGCCCGGAGCGCCTCATCGCGAACCGTTGCGAGGCAGGCGTTGAGGGCGGCGTACCTGATTCTGGGTTTGTCGCTGGGACCGTACCCATGCTGGGCCACCATGCTCGCGATGGATAGTCCCTCAGAGACTTGGGCGATCCGGGTCCTCCCGAGCGACAGGTTGCGGTGACCCTCGCTCGCCCAGCGCCGAAAGTCTTCCTGCGCTTGAGGGAACTTCCCTCTGACCGCCTTCGAGAACGCCCCTCCCCAGTTCGCGGTCTTGTCGTTCACGACCTGGGCGACTATTTTTGGGCCTGCCCCGCGGGGTTGCAGGGCGTCCCCACGGAGCTCTAGAGTGGTGCTGGGCCGGTCTTTCGAGGGCACCGTCATGCGGCAGAGGCCCAACACTCTGGGAAGGGCTTTCCCGGGATAGGGGGGAAGGCCCACGCACTCCCAATAGAGAGAGGGTACCACTCCTTTGGAGGGCTCGCGCCCTTTGGCGGTGCAACCGACGGCAATGCACTGGGAGAACACCGAGCCCTCTAGGAGTGCCCCAGGGCCGAACGGAGGTGCCCCCGCACGGGAAGTGACCACGTAGTCTGCCCGGAAGGTTCGCTCTCCGACCCCTTCGTTCACTCGAGAAGCCACGGCCACGGCGCACGGGTAGCGGGCCGAGCGAACGAGGCGTAGGGCCGCCGCCTCTACCGAGACCTGGCACGCCTCCTGGATCTTGAGAAGGGAGTCGATGGTGGGCGGAGCGGCGGGATCCACCGCGAAACCGGTGGGCATGAGGATCTCCGACGCCGCTATGTTGCACAGCATCTCGAGTTCCCAGTCGTCGCCCCGGGGGTTCGCCTCTCTGTTGCGAACCGTCTGGAGATGGTCGTCGAACAGCGTGTGCGCTATCTCATGGGCGAGAGAGAAGCGGATCCTGTTCCGGGGCCGGTTCGGATTGAACTCGATCTCTGGATGCTGGCCTCGGGGCACAATCTTCGCGTCCAGGACATCCTCCTTGGGGACCACGGAGATGCCGAGGAGCTCCGCGAGGCGGAACGGGTCGAACGGAGGCCCCTCCCACCCCCTTTGTACTGCCTCAAGTACGACGTCTCTGGCCCTCCGAGTCACGGCCACGACAGGGTCTCGACCCTCGGCCAGCCTCTTCACGCTGGGGTTGGTCCAAACAACGGTAGTTTGTGGCGCCATGCTTGGTCACACTCGTACGCGGATTTCCCTGCTTCGAAGGTCCCCGCTACGTCGACCCAAGAGGAGACTCGGGCGAGCGTGACTCGCAGCAAACCCTCCCGTGCTTCTCGGTTCGGCCCTTGTCTTTGGTCCCCCCCATCGAACTATGTCCCCCTGCCCTCCACCATAATCGCCAAGAGGATTAACGCTCAGCGATGGTGTGTCGCGGCCTACTCGATAGGACCGAAATCCAGGGAGGGAAAGGCAACGGACCCGATTCGAGAAACGGCCCCTGAGAAGATGAATTCCGGGGACACCCCCTGAATCAAGGTCCCACCGAGGGCCACATTCCCGCCGCACATCCGGCCATCTTGCGAGAAACGTGCTCGATTATCGCCGTCCGCGGCGGCTTCCGCTCCCTGAGAAGAAGTTGATAACGATTACCACCGCTGTCAGCCCGAAGACCGCAGCGACGACTTCCACGATGTAGCCTGTGAACTCAAGGAGGACTGACGGGAGGAAGAACGCCACGAAAATGAAACCTACAATCAATACGAGAAGCACCGTGACGATTCCGTCCCACTTGTTCATTCAGTTGCTCCCATCGGGCCGATTTGGGGCTGCTGGAACAGGGGGACGGCGGTCATGACGTGAGCTCGGCGGTCGAAGCGGGCAGGCGCTCGTCCTTCCACCAGCGGCGCACGACCCGTCTGGCTCTCCATGCTCGCAAATCGCCGGTGTAGGTCACGTCCATGTGTTTTCGGTTAACGACCCCTTCCACTCGAGCCGAGTAGGCTCATGAGGGGCGTCCCACGTCAGTGCGATGTCGCATCCGTCGAAGAAGACACGAGTCCGTCACCGCGCCCCCGCACGCCTCAGTACGGCCACCCCGGACGACTACCTCGACGCGTTCGTCTCCCTCTTCCCTCCTCGGGTGATCCAACGGATC
>JAKABH010000083.1 GCA_021801925.1 Thermoplasmata archaeon
CCGCTCGAGATGGTGTGGGACAAGCTCTCCCTGATGACGAACTTCCAGTTCCGGGACGACGCCGGTCGCACGCTGGGGGTCACCCACGGGGAGATCGCCTTCCCGGTGAAGTACACGTTGCAGGACGACCGCGGGGAAGTCGTCCTGACGCTCGATGCGCAGCGGGTCCACGGCCTGCTCTACGACTTCATGGTCCACGACGCGGCGGGGCGGGTGCTCGCCACGATCCGCCAGGAGAGCAGCTTCCTCTCCCGCAAGTACGCGGTGTCGATCGACGGGCGACCCGACTACCTCCTCACGACCGACGCGGCCGGCTACCACTGCGCGATCCATGGCGCCGCGGACGGGTCCGCCGTGGCGACGGCGGAGCGGAAGCCGGCCCTGAGGACCTCCACGACCCGGATCGAGATCGCGGAGGGAGCCCCGCTCGACCGCCGAGTGATTCTCGGCGCGATGATCCTTGTCGTCTATCTGACCACCCGGCAGTAGAGGGCATCCGAGGCTCGGAGCTCGCGGCCGTTCGCCGAGAACGGGCGGACCGGCGGGCCGGAGGCTGGCCCCGATTCGGGGGCGCCAGCAGCTTCGGCATGCCCTCTCGGCGGATCCCGGGGTTTGGGTGGGGCGCTGCCATCGGGATCCAGAGGGGGAGCCTTCGTCCTGGAGCAACGGATAGGCGAGATGCGCCGCCCTGGCCCGCGGACTCGGGGCATCCCCATGCACTGGGTGCGCCACGCGAGGGACCGCCCCGTCCGAACCGGCCTCGCCGTAGGGTAAAACCGGCTTGACTGCGCGCCTTTAACTCCGGACCGCACCGGAGAGGCATGTCCGCCCCGTCCGATGCGACGACCCCGGCCCCCGCCGCCCGATCGTGGCCGCTCTCCCACGCGATCGAGATCCTCCGGATCGGCACCGGGATCGTCTGGCTGATCAACCTCGTATTCATCGTCGACCCGGCCAACCGCTACTGGTCGTCGTTCTCTACGACCGCCCGCTCGTTCGCCCCGACCACGGTCGGCGGCCCCGGTCTCGCCGACTACGTCTCCGCCCACCCGCTCTTCTTCTCGTGGGCGATCGCCCTCGTCACCGGCTACCTCGCCTTCTCCCTCATCCTCGGCCTCACGACCCGGCTCGCCTGCTTCGTCGGCGGCTTCTTCTCCGCGATGCTCCTCGCGACCCAGTTCGGCAGCACGTTCCTGTTCCCCGGCGGGACGGACATCGGCGCCCACCCGCTCTACATCCTGATCTACGGCGTGCTCGTCGTCGGCGGCGGTGGCACGAGCTACTCCGTCGACCGGTGGATGCGCGCCCACCTGCCGGCCCAGCCGATCCGACGCCTCGTCCGCGCCCCGTCCCACGTGCCGTGGAGCGCCGCGGCGTCGACGAACACGGTGCTGGCCTACTTCGTCGCCGCCATCATCGTCTCCCTCGGCATCGGCTTCGGCCTCGTCGTCGCCCTGCCCGCGAGCTCCGGCCCCGCTCCGCCGGCCGCGGGCACCCAGCCGGTCGCCTACCTGAACCTCTCGATCGTCCTGAACGCGACGAACGGCTGGCCGCAGTACGTCCCCGCGAACTTCTCGGTGCCGGTCGGGTTGGTCGTCTTCACGATCACAGATCACGATTCGCCGATGAACTGGAGCGGCTGCCCCTGTTCCGTCCGTGGGACCGTCACCGGGACCGAAACGGTCAACGGCTCGACGGTCGGGATGGTCCCGAGCTCGAACGTCGCGCACACCTTCAACATCCCGGATCTGGGGGTTCAGGTGCTGAGCCCCGGGGGGAGCGTCGTCCAGTTCGAGGTCGACTTCACGCACGCCGCCAGCTACGCGTGGATGTGCATGGCGCCCTGCGGCGCGGGGGCGAATCCGTACACGACCCCGCCGATGGGGACGCCCGGGTACATGACCGGAACCCTCACCGTCGGCTGATCCCCCCGTGCGCCGGGGGCCCCACCGGGCCGGTCGATCGGTCGGCCCGCCCGGAGGGGTCCCCCGGCTTTGGGCGTCGCCGCCCGCCGAGAGGGGGGCGAACGACCTCGGCCCGGGCTCCGGTGCGGGGGACCTTTCCCTGTCGATGGCCCGGGGCGGTTCGGCGGCGACCCTGCGCCGCTTCCGTCTCCCGATCCGTCCGCCACGGATCGACCGACCCGCCCCCGGGCGCCCACTCCCCGAGTCACGGCGCGGCCCGGTCGATCCGCCCAACTCCCCGAAAGGGTCAGTCCCACCCCCTCGCGGGATCTGGGTCGGCACCGGGAAGCACCGAAGCCGCCCACGTTCGCCGGGCCAACGTTCTTCGGAGCTCCCCCTCCGGCCCAGCCCAACGTAGATATGCGGGGGGGCCACTCTTCGGAGGTGGAGCGTTCCAGCGAGCGCGCGGCGGCGCGCAAGGTGCGCGCATGACCCCTTCCACTCCCCGGGAGAAACGAACGACGGCTACGTTCACGGAGGAGGAACGGGCGGCGATGCGCGAGGCCGCCCGCGAGCGCCGCGCCCGCGCCCGGCAGACCCCGGCGGAGGCCGACCGCGAGGTGCGGGCCAAGATCGCGGCGATGGGGCCGGGGGATCGGACGATCGCCGGAGGGATCCACGAGTTGGTCCGGCGCCACGCGCCGACGCTCGTCCCACGGACCTGGTACGGCATGCCCGCCTACGCCCGGGCCGACGGGGAGATCGTCTGCTTCGTCCAGCCGGCCGGCAAGTTCAAGCAGCGCTACTTGACCCTCGGATTCGCAGACGCGGCGCGTCTCGACGACGGACGGATGTGGCCGACCGCCTACGCGGTCGAGGCGCTCACCCCGACCGAGGAATCCGCGATCGCGGCCCTTCTCCGCCGGGCCGTCGGCTGAAGGGACCCGCGCCGTCCGGTCCGGTTCCGGCCGGGAGCGCGGTCAGCGGCCGGTCGAGGGGCGACGCCGGCCAGCGGACGGGCCCTCGATCCGGCGTCGCATCTGCGGACCGCCGCCGCTGCCTTGCCGGAGGGTTCGACGCCGGGTGGGGCCGAGCGGCTCGTCCAGGGAGACCTTGTCGAAGCGGGCAACCAGCTGTTCGGGCCGCACCCGGAGCGGGTCCGCCGCCCGGGCATGCGCCATCTCGGCGTACGTTCGGGAGGTGTCGTAGCCCGCGAACGACCGCCCGAGGGCGCGCGCGACCTTGCCGACCTGTCCCGATCCGACGAACGGGTCGAGCACGGTCTCCCCCGGGTAGGAGTAGAGGCGGATCAGCCGGTACGGGATCTCCTCGGGGAACGGGCAGGGGTGGTCGATCTTCCCCGGCGGGATCGGCGCGATGTGCCAGACGTTGTTCGCGATCTCGTTCACGAACAGACGGTTCACGGGGAATGCCGCCCGCGTCTTCTCGGCCTCCGGCCGCCCCGCGAAGATCACCGGGCCCGGCTTGC
>JAKABH010000034.1 GCA_021801925.1 Thermoplasmata archaeon
GGCTGGGTGACGACCGGAGCCGTCACCGTGACCGTCCCCGGGGACGAATGGACGAATCTCGCGGTCGCCGGAGATGGCTCCGTGACGGCCCAGTTTACCGCGACGCCCCCGACCGCGTTCGCCCTCAGCGCCGGGGCGAACCACGGCGGCGGATTCGAGATCGTGGCGGGAATCCAGGGCTCCAACGCGACGGCGACCCATGTCGCGAACGGCAGCACGGTCGACGTGGAGCCGGGGATCTACTCGATCCTCGGCCTGCCGGGGGCCGGCTACAACTTCACCGGCTGGTCGCTCAACAACTCGGAGACGTTCCTGTTTTCGCCGACCCTTCCGTACACGTATCTCGACGTGCCGGTCGGCGGCGGAGCCGCTAAGCTCATCGTCCGTGCGGTCGCGACGTCCGTGACGAACTACGTCTACGCGTTCGTCGCCTCGGCGAGCGGCAGCGGCACCGTGAGCTTCAACGGCAACCCGGCCACCCCCGGCTCTGCCTACACGGCGGCGCCGGGCGGCTTTTCGATCGCGGCGACGCCCGCGACCGGCTGGCGCTTCGCCGGGTGGGAGTCCACCCAAATGGTGGTGATCGCCGGCTACGAGTCGGCGTCGAACTGGATGCTGATCGAACAGTACGTGCCGGGCTACGATCTCGAGGTTGCGGCGGTCTTCGCCCCCGCCGTCACGCTCGACGACAGCGCCGCCTCCGACGGGGGGATCGCGCTCGCGAGCCTCGGCCTCTTGCCGGCGGCGAACGGCACCACGCTCCTGCTGTCCCCCGGGACGTACACCCTCGCGGCCGTCCCGAACTCGGGCTACCAGTTCTCCTCCTGGACCGTCAGCAGCTCGAGCGCGTTGTTCGTCCCCCAGTCGGCCAACCAGATCGCGAACCTCGTCGTAAACACCTCGGGGACGGTCACCGCCCACTTCGCCGCCGCGACGAGCCTCGAGGAGATCTGGCTGAACGACTCCCTGGCATTGTCGGGGTCGATCGAGTTCAACTACGTCCACTATTATGACGGGGGATCGAACGCCTCGGTCGCCCCCGGGGAGTATGCGGTCTTCCCGCGCCCCGCGCCCGGCTACGCCTTTAGCCACTGGGAGGCGACCGGGGACTTTTCGGTCGTGCAGACGAACATCGTGACGCTCTCCGGCGCCACGGGCATCGGTTCGCTCACCGCCGTCTTCGCTCCCGTGACCGCCCTCGTCACGTTCACCGGTCACGGGACCGCCACCCTGGGCAGCGCGACCCTTTCGCCCGGACGGAGCGCCGGCTTCCTTCCGGGATCGTACGCGCTCGCGCTCACCCTCCCCACGAACGCCACCTTCCTCGGGTGGAGCGTGCAGGGGGGCGTCTCGGTCGCGGATGCCAGCGCCGCCACGACGACGCTGTCGGTCGACGGACCGGGGACCGTCACGGCGTTCGAATCGGCCCCTGCGCTCTCGGTCGGGTCGATCGACGCCTCCGCGATCCAGACCCCGGTCGGCACACCGGTCTATCTGAACGCGACGGTCCTGAGCGGCCCCGGGCCGTTCACCTACCGCTGGACCGGCTGCGCCGGCCTCGGCACCCAGTCGTCCGCGACGTGCGTCCCGACCGTGCTCGGCAACTTCACGATCGACGTCAACGTGACCGACGCCTTCGGCGACTCGGTGCTCGCGCCGCCGCTCGTCCTCGAGGTCGAAACCGGCGTCTCGGTCCTGCTCGCCGCCTCGCCGGCGTCGGTCACCCTCGGGAACGCGGTGACGTTCACGGCCACCCCCACGGCCGGCACGCCGCCGTTCACCTACCAGTACGTCGGCGTCCCGCTCGGCTGCGGGGCCCCGACCACCTCGACGTTCCGCTGCACGCCGACCCAGGTCGGCGTCTCCAACCTCTCGGTCCTGGTAGTCGATGCCCGTGGGTTCCGGGCGACGGCGACGATCGAGTTCGGCGTCAATCCGGTGATCGCCCTGATCGGACCGGTCGCGACGCCGGCGAACTTCACGCTGGGCACGTCCACGGTGATCACGACGCAGATCTCGGGCGGAACGTACCCGCTCGAGATCACCTACGCCGACCTGCCGCCGGGCTGCGCGAGCACGAACTCGTCGACGCTCGACTGCGCCCCGACGGCGACCGGTACCTACCTCCTCCGGATGACCGTCACCGATGCCGGCGGCGGCAACGCGACCGGCGCGGTCGCGCTGACCGTGAACCCCCTTCCGTCGATCGCGTCGTTCACGGCGAGCGCCCCCGCGGTACCCGTCGGCACTTCCGTCTCGCTGGCGGTGGACGTTTCCGGTGGAACGGCCCCCTACACCTTCAGCTACTCGGGCCTTCCGTCCGACTGTCCCGGCGCGAACACCGCGCAATTCGCCTGCACGAGCTCGATCGTCGGGAACTACACGGTGAAGGTCGTGGTCACCGACGCGGACGGCAAGTCGGCCTCGGCGGTCGTGGCGTTCGCGGTGCAGCCGGCGCCCGCCTCCCAACCGTCGACCTCCTCCGGCGGGCTCTCTGCCCTCGACTGGATCGTCATCGCGATCGTGGTCGTGGCCGCGATCGGGGGCATCGGGGCGGCGATCGTCCGGCGGCGGCGCGGCGGCGCCCCCCCCTCGGACGGGGGACCGCCCTCACCGACGGCGGACGAGCCGGCGGCGCCCGCGGGCGACGACGCCCCGCAGATCTACGGCAGCCGTTAGCGGCTCCGGGACCGCGGGCGCTTAGGGTCGGCCCGACCGGGCTCGCCCCGGCGCGGGTCGGACGGAGGGGTCGTGGTTCCGGTCCGCGGAAGCGGCGCGGGGGTGCGATCCTCGGCCGACCAGATATACCAGGTCCCCCGCGCCTGGCTCAGCCGTTTCCCGTCGGCGTCGAACAGGTTCCCTTCCGCGAACGCGATGTGCCGGCCCCGCCGTAGCACCGCCCCGCGGGCGGTGAGGACCGCCCCCTCGCGGGCGGCGCTGAGGAACTCGACGTAGATCGACGTCGTCGCCGTCGTCTCGCCGTCGCGCAGCAGCGTCACGACGGCGCCCCCCATCGCCGTGTCGAGGATCGTCGCGTAGACCCCCCCGTGGACGACGCCGTTGATGTTGAGGTGCCGGGGCTCGACGCGGCCGGTCACCGTCACGTGGCCGTGCCGGCTCGCGCCGAGGTCGATCCGGAACCCGATCTCCTGGTGGAATCCGCCGAGCCGGGCCGCGAGGCGCAGGTCGGGGCCTGGCCGGGACGGGCGGGGCTCGGGATCGGCCGGTCGTCGCGGCATCGGAGGCCCGGAGCGGCCGGTGCGGATAAGTACTGTGCGCGGCCGTGCCGGCGCGTGGCGCGCCCCCCGGCCGGCCCGGTCCGCGAGGCCTCGTACGAGGCGCCGCCGAACATCGCCCTCGTGAAGTACTGGGGGGTGCGCGACCCCGAGCGGGTACTTCCGTTCAACTCCTCCCTCTCCGTCACGCTCGACCGGTTCCGTTCTCGCACGACGGTCCGGTTCGATCCCGGGCTCGCCGAGGACCGGGTCGCGCTGAACGGCGCTGCTGCGGTCGGCGGGCCATACGACGGCGTGGTCCGGTTCCTGGACCGGGTCCGGGCCCGGGCCGGGATCGCCGACCGGGCCTGGGTGCGCAGCGACAACAACTTTCCGACGGCGAGCGGCCTCGCCTCGAGCGCCAGCGGATTTGCGGCCCTGGCGGGGGCGGCGAGCCGGGCCGCCGGCCTCGCGCTCAGCGACCGGGCGCTCTCCCAGCTGGCCCGCCTCGGCTCCGGCAGCGCCTCCCGTTCGATCTTCGGGGGATTTGTGGAGTGGCGGGCCGGGCGCCGGCCCGACGGGCGGGACTGCTATGCCGTCCCCGTTCTGCCGCCCGACCACTGGCCGGAACTGGTCGACCTCGTCCTGTTCGTCCAGGGGGCGCCGGTGAAGGAGGTCCGCTCCGCGGCGGCGATGCAGTGGTCGGTGGCGACGAGTCCGAGATACCGCCAACGGGTCCGGGAGGTGCCGCGCCGCCTCGCCCGCATCCGGGCGGCCCTCCGGGCGCGGGATGCGGCGCGCCTCTTCCCCGCGGTGATGGAGGAGTGCGACAGCTTCCGCGAGGTCTGCGAGACGACCCGCCCGTCCCTCGACTACCTGACGGATACGTCGCGGGCGATCCTCGAGGAGGTACGGGCGATCGATCGGGACGCGGGTCGGCCGGTCGCGGCCTACACCCACGATGCGGGCGCGCACGTCCACGTCTTCACCCTCCGGCCCGACCTGCCGACCGTCCGGCGCCGGCTCGGGCGGCTCCCCGGCGTCGCGGGGACGCAGCTGGTCCGGCCCGGTCCGGGGGGCCGCCCGATCCCGCGGCCCTCCCCGCGCTAGGAGGCGCCGTGGCCCGGGAGCGGCGACCGAAGGCGGCCGACCGCATCCGCGCCTACCTCGACGAGCATCCGAGCATCCACCGGGCGCTCGCGGACGGCCTCCTCAACGACGCGGCGCTGGCCCGGCGGATCCGCCAGGAGCTGCCCGAGCGGCTCTCGGTCGAAGCCGTGGCGGTCGCGCTGCGGCGCGCGGAGCGGAGGGGACCCTCGATCGACCCCGGGGGGATCGCCGCCCGCGTCCTCGCCGGCGGCGCCTCCCTCGAGCTGCGGAACCACTACTCGGTCCTGCGGCTCCCCGACACCGAGGCGGCCCTCGAAGGTTTCCTGCTCGGCCGCCGCCACGACCTCCGGCGGGCCGGACGGACGATCCTCCAGGTCGAGGAGGGCCATCCGTACCTGTCGATCGCCTGCCCCACGGAGGAGGCGGAGCGGCTCGCCGACGGGTTCCCTCCGGCGACGACCCCCCGGCGGGCCGACGGCTTCTCGCTGGTCCTGCTCGCGGCGGCGTCGCCGGCGGGGGACACGCCGGGGGTGATCGCCTACTTTGCCGACCGTCTCGCGGAGCGGGGCCTCCTGCCGTACCTCATGGCCGCCGCCCGGATGGAGATCGAGATCGTCGCCCCCGAACCCGAGGCGCGGCTGATCTTCTCCGCGCTCCACGACCTCCGGCGCACCCGCCTCACCCCCCGGCCCCCGGCCGCGGGGCCGAAGCCCTCAAACTCGCCGGCCGCCTCCCCGGTCGGGGCGGGGACCACGGCACGCCGCGCGACCTTGGATCCGCGATCGGGGGCCGACCTGGCCCGGGAGTTCGTCGCGGCGCACCCGAGCGTCGAGGACTGCCTCGTCTACGGGATCGTCAACGTGACGCATCTCGCCCGCCGCATCGCGACGGAGGCCGGCTACGACCGCCCCGACGCGATCGAGGCGGCCTTGCGGCGCTGGCGGCCGCCCGCCCGCGCCAGCGCCGCCACGGTGGAGCAGCGGATCCTGTCGGTCGTGCACGGGAGCCGCCTCGAGGTGCGGACGCGGGTGGCGCTCGTCACCGCCCCGCCGACGTGGGAGCTGCTCGGCCGGCTCCTCGAGCAGCATCCGAACCCCGGCAGCGAGCGCCGTCGGCTGTTCCAGGTCCTCCAGGGGCCGACCTCCGTCACCGTGCTCTGCGACGAGGACCTGGTCGATCCCGTCCTCCGATCGTTCGGCGACCGCCGATCGATCGACGCGAGCCGAGGGCTCGCGGCGGTCGTCGTCCACAGCCCCGAGGAGATCCTCACGACCCCGGGCGTGCTCGCCTTCCTGTCGGGGGCGATCTACCGGGCCGGCCTCAACTGCCTCGAGATGATGAGCCTCCACCTGGAGTCGACGTTCGTCGTCCGCCAGGCGGATGCGCTCGCGGCGTTCGGGGTCCTCTCCGACCTGGTTCACCCGGCGCCGGGCGGGAGCCGGGGCACCCCCGACGACGGCGCCGCCTGATCGGCGGGCGGGTCGTGGGGTTCCTTCCTCCGCGGCCGGCGCGTCGCGAGGAGGGCCCCGACGACCGCCAGCGCCCCGATCCCGACCGCCAGCGCCGCGTAGCCGTAGGCGGTCCCGCCGCCGGCGGTCGAGGAGCTGCCCTCCACGACCACCGTCCACGTCGCGTTCGCCGACCGGTGGAGCGGGTCGACGACCTCGAGCTGGACGGTGTACGTCCCCGCCCGCTGGTAGACGTGCGTCGTCGCGTTCGAGCTGTTGGAGAACGCCGTGGTGCCGTCGCCGAACGACCAGAGGTAGGCGTAGCCCGACGTCGCCAGGACGTACGGCAGGGCCGCGTAGAACGTCACCGCGTCCCCGCGGTAGGCGAGCCCCGGCCCCGAGATCGCCACCGTCAGGGGAGAGGGATCGAACATCGCCACGACGGAGCCGTTCCCGTCCACGAGCAGGGTCGACCCGACGAGGGAGACGTTCCCCGTGAGGTTCCACCCGCCGAAGACGCTCCCCGGGCACGGGTTCTCGCCGAGCACGTAGCGGGCGACCGACCCGCGGAGGGCCGCGGCGGCCGGCTCGACGGCCCCGTTGATCGTGATCTCCCCGCAGCCGGCGCCGGCGGTCTCGAGCGGGACCGTGTAGACGACCGGCGCGAAGACCGCGGTCACCGTGCTCGGCCCGGTCGGCGTGATCGTCCCGTTGGCGATCGTCACGTACGGCGCGGACTCGAACGCCTGGAGCGCGTAATGGGCGCAGGCGACCGCCCCCAGATGGTAGGTGTCGCCCGCGATGAGGGTCGCTTCGCTGCCGTCCGAATAGTTCTGCCCGCCGAGCTGCACCGTCCCGCACGCGGCCGGGGTCGTGTAGATGAGCAGGGGGACGAGCGGGCCGAAGTCGACCTGGATCGCGCCCGAATTGTTCACCCAGACGGTCGATCCGACGATCTGGATCCCCCCGCTCACCACGTAGTTGAGGAACCCGTAGTCGGCGCACGGAAGCGCCTGGATCGACAGGACCGCCCCCGGGCTCTCGGTGGTGAAGCCGCCGTTCGGCAAGGTCGTGCCGCCCAGGATCACGCCGCCGCAGGTCGACGGGTGGGTCAGGATCCCGACGTAGACCTGGGGGGCGCCGGCGAGCGAGACGACCAGGATCGTCCCGGTCCCGTTCACGATCAGCAACGAGCCGAGGAGGGTGAGCCCCCCGCTCGCGGTCACCGACTCGAGGTAGTGGCCGGCGCACGAGTACGCGCTCACGGAGTAGATCGAATCGTTCACCAGGGCGACATCCGAGCCGTTCAGGTAGTCGGTCCCGTTGAGCGTGAACCCCCCGCAGCCGCCGGGGGTCGTCACGACGAACATCTCGGTCAGCTTGTAGTCGACCTCGGTGACGGTGCCGCTGCCGGTCACCACCAACGAGGAGCCGTTGACCGAAACGCTGCCGGTCGTGGAGAACGACGAGAACCCCCAGTGGGCGCACGGCTCGGGGGCAAGGGAGTACGTCCCGGCCGGCAGGGAGATCGAATCTCCGTTCGCGTAGCCGGCCCCGCCGAGCACGATCCCGCCGCAGCCGGACGGGCTCGTCAGGAACTCGACGGCGTAGGCGCTGCTCGACGCCACGTACGTCGCCGTGATCGAGCCGTTCCCGCCGGGGACCAGGGTGTCGCCGAGGATCGAGAGGTTCCCCGCGACCGACCATCCCGAGAACGCATCCCCCGCGCAGGTGCCGATCTCGGCCAGCCGGACCGGAAGGTTGTAGGGCAGCCCGACCGAATCGCCGTCGGTGTAGTTCGTGCCGTTGACGGAGACCGTCCCGCAGCCGGACGGGGAGACGACGATCGCGACCGTGTCGACCGGACGCACGTACCGCCAGACGGCGGTCAGGCTCCCGTTCGCCGTGACCGTCAGGGAGGTGGTCGCCCGATTCGAGGCCCCGACCACGAGGCTCGCCGACGCGATCCACTGAACGAACGTGTAGTTGGCGCAGCCGCTCGCCGACAGGGCGTACGTTCCGGGTTCGAGCGCGGCGGCGCTCCCGTTCCCGTAGCCGGTCCCGTTGAGCGAGATGAGGCCGCACCCCGGCGGGTAGATCTCGAGGGAGACCGCGAAATGCGGGAGCGGGCCCCGCACGACCGAACGGGGGCCGACCGACACGGTGCTGCCCGCGGCATCGGTGGCGTTGACGTAGTAGCGGATCGTGCCGTTGGCGCCGCTCGGGACCGCCGCGGAGTAGGCCCCGTCCTCGGCCGTCCCGTTCGTGCGGGTCATCGACTCGGTCGTCCAGGCCCCGCCGGCGACCGAGTAGGCGACGGTCGTCGCGGTCACGGTCCCCAGGGCCGTCGCCCGCGTGGTGACGTTGAAGCCGCTCCCCGCCGGCGTGTAGCCGCCGTCGCTCGAGTCGGCGGTGCGGGTCAGCACGAGCGGGGTCAGATCCTGCGCCCCGGAGGAAGAGAGGAACTGACCGTAGGCGCCCCCCCAGCTGGTCCGGGTATCGGGCTGCGCGACGCCGAACGTGAGGAACGACGCCGAATTGTTGCCGGCGAGCGTAAAGAACGGGTACGTCCCGTCGCCCCCGGCGGTGTTGAATTCGTAGCACGTGGCGACGATCAGCCCGAGCGGAGGGGCCGAGTCGCAGACCCCCGAGGTCGACTCGGGCGCGAAGACGGCGTAGGTTCCCGAATAGGCGCTTCCGTTCCAGTAGTCGGGGATGCCGAACTCCATCGGAGCCAGGGTCGCCCACCGGGACCCGTTGTAGGAGTCGCAGTAGGCGTAGGCGGCCGATCCCTCGGGACAGATGTTGACGCCGATGCCGAGGCCGTACGGCTGGCCGCTCGAACTGGACGGGGCCGCCGCCCAGGCGAGATCGCAGGAGTCGGGACAGGCGGCCGAGTAGGCCGGGTTGAAGGCGTAGGTCCCCGTGGTGGCGAGGTTCAGGGTGACGTTGCCCGAGGCGTTGCCCCCTTCGGTCTGGTTGACGAAGATCTTCGTCCCGTGGCCGTCCGGGCTGCCGACGAACGTCGCCTGGACCCACGACCCGCCGGGGACGCCGACCAGGGAGATCGAGGAGCCCGAGTTGAGGTCGTCCCACTCGCACCAGTAGGAATCGTTCCACGACAGGTTGAGTCCGCTGCCGCAGGCGGTCGAGTAGGTGGAGGCGTTGGCGAACGACAGGACCGCGACGCTGAAGTTCCAGCTGAAGCCGCTGGTCAGCGCGGTCGGCGTCGCGAGCAGTTCGAGGTACGACTGGTTGTAGGCGCTGTGGGGATCGCCCGAGACGACCATGCCGAGATAGACGCCGGCGGTCGCGTTCTCCTGGCCGTTCGCCGATTCGGCCGGGAGGTACCACGGGATCGTCCATCGGGACCCGGAGCCGGTCCCGTGGGCGCCGAAGGAGGCGTGGATCTCGTCCTGGGCGATCGGCGCGCAGGGACCCTGGAGATAGAAGTCGGGTGAGAGCGGCCAGATCCCGCCGGGGAGCGAGCCGTAGGCCGGGTAGCCGCCTCCGCAGGAGACCGCCGGGTGGGGACGGGCGCCCGTCGTCGTCGCGGCGGCCGGTGGGGCGGCCGGGCCCGAGGCGGTCGCCCCCGACGACGCCGAGGGGCTTCCGGCTCCGTAGGGGAGGGCCGGCAGGGCCGAGATCAGCAGCAGCAGCACGACCGCGAGCAGGAAGAACGGGCGGGCGCGACGGAAGGCCGGATCGATCATCGGGGTCCCTCCTCCGTCACCGAGCCGTCCGCTCGGCCCGGCGGCGGGGCCACGGGCCCCCCGGTCGTTGGACGGTAGACCTCGACGCCGGGGAACGCTTCGATCGAAGCGCGGCGGGCCGGCCGAGAGGCCCGGCTGCCGAAGATCGCCCCGACGACGAAGACGGCCCCGCCCGCGGCCGCCACGACGATCTGGAGGACCGACGCGCCGTCGATCCCCCGCCAGGCCGGCGTCCAGATGCCCAACCCGAACAGGATCGCGCCCACGACGGCGAGGCCATACCAGGTCGAGGCGGCCAAGCCCCGCGACGCCGACCGGTCGCGTCCATCCGAGCCCGCCGCCCCCCCCATCGGCCTATCCGCGCGTGCCGTACGTCCGGATGAACTCCTGGGCCCACGTCAGCGTCTCCGCGGTGATCGAGCTCTTCGTCTTCGACAGCGCCTCCGTGACGTTCTCCATCTTGACGCCGAGGACGTTGGCGGCCTGCGCCATCGCCTCCGCCGAGCCGGTCGGGGCATGGAGGAGGTTCGGCCCCTCCGCCACGATCTGGCCGCGGAGGGCGATCAGCTTCGCCTCGTCGACCAGGCTCGCGATGTCGGCGCCGGAGTAGCCCGCGCTCTTCTCGGCGAGCAGGTCGTAGTCGATCGGCCCCTCCACCGGCACCCCCTTGAGGTGGATGCGGAAGATGTCGCGGCGGGCGGCGAGGTCGGGCGGCGGCACGTAGAAGATCTTGTCGAACCGCCCGGGCCTAAGCAGCGCCGGATCCAGCGTCTGGGGCCGGTTCGTCGTGGCGATGATGATGACCTTGTCCTTCGGACGCAGGCCGTCCATCTCCGTCAGGAACTGGCTCACGGCCCGGGAGACCTCGGGCGTCCGCATCGAATCCTTCGAGGCGAGGGCGTCGATCTCGTCGAAGAAGATGATCGACGGCGCGTTCTCGCGGGCCCGGTAGAGGACCTCCCGGATCGCAGCCTCGCTCTGGCCAGCGAGCGCGCTCACGAGCTCGGGTCCGTTCACGACCTGCATCGGCACGTTGAGCTCGTTCGCGGCGGCCCGCATCACGTGCGTCTTGCCGCATCCGGGCGGGCCGAACAGCAGGATCCCGCGGCCCGTCTTGATCCGATAGCTCTCCATGAGCTCGGGCCGGACCAAGGGCAGTTCCACGTACTCGCGGATCGCCGACTTGATCTCCTCGAGACCGCCGACGTCGTCCCAGTGGACGACGATGCGCCGCTCCGAGCGGGCCGTCTGGTGCATCTTCCGCTCGTAGTCGAGCTTCATCGTCTCGTAGTCGGCGATCATCCGCAGCGAGATCGACGGCTTCATCCGGCCGACGACCGCCCGGAAGTCGTCCATCGAGATCGCGCCGCGGCCGCCGCCGGTCATCTGGCGGCGGACGGCGACGGTCGTCGCCTCCCGGACCAGGTTCGCGAGGTCGGCCCCCGAGAACCGCTCCGTCTTCCGCGCGATCTCGCCGAGGTCGATCTGGCCCTGGACCGGCCGGCCCATGAGGTGGACGTGGACGATCTCCTCCCGCTCCGTGAAGTCGGGCGGGGGGACGTAGATGATCTTGTCGAGCCGGCCGGGCCGGAGCATCGCCTGGTCGATGAGGTCGGGCTTGTTCGTCGACCCCACGACGATGACCCCCGCCGACTTGTCGATCCCGTCCATCTCCGAGAGCAGGATCGAGAGGAGCCGCGGGGTGACGTCGTCCGCCGCGTACATGTCGCGGCGCTTGGCGATCGCGTCGATCTCGTCCATGAAGAGGATGCACGGCGCCCGCTCGCGGGCCGTCTTCAGCAGCTCGGCGATCTTCCCTTCGGACTCGCCGTACCACTTCGACATGATATCCGAGCACTTGATCGAGATCATCTCGACCCCGAGCTCGGAGGCGAGCGCCTTCATCAGCATCGTCTTCCCGCACCCGGGGGGGCCGAACAGCAGGATCCCCTTCGGCGGGTCGAGCTTGAAGCGGGTGGTGACGTCGCGCCGCATCAGCGGGATGATCATCGACTCCTTGATGTCCGCCTTCACGTCGTGGAGGCCGCCGACCATCTCGAAGGTGACCTTCTGGAGGCCCTTCATCTCGGCGACGCGCGTCCCGACGGCGGTCCCGCCGATCTGCGAGGTGAAGTAGGCTTCGAACGACTCGCGCAGGATCAGCGCACCGATGACGGCGGCGACCATGGCGGGGATCACCAGGACGACCGCGATCGACGTCCAGCCGAGGTAGCCGAAGGCGAGCAGGCCGCCGACCGTCCCGCCGGCCACGAGGACCCCGCTCGCCGTCGAATACTGCAGGACGCTCTGGGTCGTCTGGGACGCCCGGTCCTTGGCGATCCGGGAGACGAGCCAGGTGGCGATGCACCAGACCCCGATCACCGCAAGCGGCACCGGTAGCGCCCCGAGGCCCCCGATCCCCGTCGCGAACTGCCCGAAGTTCGGGTTGAACAGCGCCGAGTAGGCGGCGCCGAGCGCGTTGAACGAGAAGTACGGGAGCGTCAGCGACGGGAGCAACGGAGCCGAATGCCCGGTGACGAGGCTCACCGTGCCGTTCCCGCCGGGGCCGCTGAGGTAGCCGAAGACCGGGAAGTTCCCGAGCGTCGTGAACAGCGCCACGATGAACCCGCCCGCCACGGCGACCGCGAGGCCGATGTAGAGCGAGAAGATCAGTCCGAAGAAGATCGGGCCCACGAACGACAGACCGTACGGCGCGAGCAGGACGGTGAGGAAGACCCCGGCGCCGAACCTCCAGTCGAGGAGCGAGGCGAACAGGATCGGGATCGCGGCGAAGAGGAAGATGAGCCCCAACGCTCCCGACTGGTAGGCGACGGCGGGAGTGACGAGCAGGGTCAGCACCAGGAGGGAGATCTGGGGGAACTTGAGCGCGATCCCACCGACCACCGCCGCGATGAACAGGACGAAGAACCAGGGGTAGAACGGCACGAACGCCCCGCCGAGACCGCCCAGGAACGCCATGAACAGCGCCGGGAGGTGCTTCGGGTCCTTCGTCTCGAGGAGGAGCCACGCCTCGATCCGGTCCGCCCACAGGACGCCGACGAGGGCGACCGCGACGCCGATCGCGATGAGCGCGTAGAAGAGCCCGTCGTACTCCAGCGACGGGTAGCTCTGGACGTACTGCGGCGCGATGGCGACGGCCTGGGGGCCCGACGCCCCGCTGGTGATCGCATGGTAGGTGGCGTCGGCCGCGGCATCCAGCGTGACGTAGGAGCCGCCGCCGAACGGCGCGCCGGGGAGCTGGACCTTCACGACCGTGAACGTCATCAGGACCTTCGTCCCCGAGTGGATCCACCCCTGGTCGCCCTGGAGCGTGCCGAAGAGGGACGAGGCGATCTGCGCCGAGGAGGCCGCCGCCGGTCCGCTCAGGTGGTCGATCGAGGCGAACGACAGCGTCGTGACGCCGGTGGTGGAGTTATAGATCGCCGAGCTGACCGTGTCCTGGATGTAGACGGTCTGCCCCGGCGAGTAGGTGGACGACGCGAAGTAGACGTAGCTGATCCCCTCGTTCGTCGTAAGGCGGGCCTGCGAGTTCGCGAGGAACGACGCCGCGCTCTGGGTGTGGGCCACTTCGGGATAGAAGGCGGCGGCCAACCCTCCGCCGACCGCGATCAGCGCGATCCCGATGACCAAGAGGGTGACGAACGTGCGGTAGCCGCCCCGCTGCTTCCGGGGCACGGGCGCCGCCGGGGCCTTCCGCGCCCCCGGCTTCGCCGGGGCCGGCGGCATGCCTCCGCCGCCCGGAGCAAGGGCGGTCGTTCCGGCCCCGCTTGCGAGGGGGGTCCCGGGGAGGGGGGTGGGCGTCGCTTGGTCGGGCAGGGGGGCTCCGGCGTCGTTCGGGGGTGCGTTCTGCATGCGATCTTCCTTGGTGACGTGACGTTACAGGGTGATCCTCTGTTGTTCGGCCATCGCCTTCGCCTGGCGGACTCGGTACCAGCGGAACAGCGGGAGCAGCGCGGCCGTCGCGATCAACGGGCCGGCGACGAGCGCCGCGACGATGGTGGTGACGGGAACCGTGGCCGTTCCACCCAGGGAACTACCGGGGGGGGCGAAGGCGAAGGTCACGACGATCGGGGCGGTGCCCGTGAGGGTGACCTGGGTGGAGAGCGTCCGCCCGTAGGCGGTCATCGTCACGGTGTAGACGCCGTCCCCGAGCTGGCGGTAGCCGGCCTGACTCGCCGCGAGCGGCGATCCGAATCCGAGGGGGTTCGTCGCCCCGTGGAACGACCAGGTGCCGTTCGAGAGCGAGTAGGCCGCGGCGGGCAGGAGCAACCCCGAGGAGAGGTTCGCCCCCTGCACGTAGATCCAGGCGGAACCCGGCAACTGCGGTCCGGTCGGGGAGCCGGTCTCGCGGTAGACGTAGGTCCCCGAGGAGACCGGATCGCCGTGCACGTCCTTCGCCGAAAGGGAGAACGTCATGGTCCCGTCCGACGGCAGTCCGGGGAGCCGGGCGAAGCTGGTGTTCGGCGTGGCGAGGGTCATCGGGAGGTTGCCCGAAAGGGAGCCGTCGGCATCGGTGTAGGTGAACTGCACGACCGCCGAGGAGATCGTCTCGTTGGGCACCGGGACGTGGACCGTCAAGTTCACGGGGGTTCCCGTCGGGAGGATGTGGGACCCCGCCCCGAGCACGTTCGGGGAGGCGTTCAGTTCGGCGTTGGCGGCGAGCCCCTCTGTCGGATTCGTCCAGCCGCCCTGACTGCTCCAGTTGAACGAGTACGTCGGACTGGTGATCGTGTCGATGGCGCCGCCCTCCCACGGGAGCCAGGCGGTGATCGAAAAGAGGACGTGGGTCCCGGGATAGGGGCCGATCCCGTTCGTCCCGGCGTAGCTGCTGAGATTGACCCGGCTGGCGTTCAGGGGACCGAACGGAAGGGAGAACGTCCCGGTGAACTGGCCGCTCAGCTGGAAGTTGAACCGCGCCTCGGGAATGGCGGGGCCCGGCGCCCCCGAGGCCGACACGCTCTGCAGGTCGACCGAGAACTGCTGCGCGGGGTTCGGCGGGTACGGCACCGCGCCGAGGACCGACGGATTCGTCAGGATCTCGATGTCGTTGGTGAACGTCGTCGACCACCACGGGGCGGCCACGTAGAACGACCAGGTGGCGTTGTCGTTGTACCCCTGGGGGATCGGCGAGTGGTACGGGCTCTCCGTCGAGGAGATCGTCGACGGGATCGCCTCGCTGGATTCCAGGGTGATGTTGAAGTAGACGGTCGTCCCGGGGTAGAACGACTTGTAGACGTTGAAGTAGAACGAGGCGGTGTTCGGCGCCGTCGCCGGGATGTACATCGGCTGGAGCGTCGGCGTCGCCGGATCGTAGCCGCCGAGGGCCGGAAGGGGGTTCGTGGGGGTCGGATAGGTCGTGCCCCAGATCGTGACGTACGCCTGGGAGAGCGCGACGTTCGTGGAGACGTTCAGCCAGAACGACTGGACGTACATCGGCAGCGTGTTCTGGCACGGCACCGTCTGGAAGTTCGATCCGGAGAGGTTGCTGTAGCCCGGCACCTGGAAGTCGACGAGGGCGTCGTCGAAGAAGTTCGCGCTCGTCCAATCCGGTGCGTTCTGGGGCGTGGGGCACGACGGGGCGGCACTCGGGGAGGGCGTCGCCGACGGCGACGACGACATCGGCCGGGGCGCCGCGGGGGTGCCGGCGGCGTCGGCCGTCGGCGCCGTCCGTACCGTGACTCCCTCCACGGCCGAGACCGAGGTCCGCGCACCGATCGGGGCGACGGAAGCGGCGAGGCCGGAGAGCAGGAAGAGCGCCGTCACCGCGATCGCGGCGACCGCGGCCAGGGCCGGGACGGTTTGGGCGAATCGGGGCGAGCCGCTCATAGGGTCACCCGCTGGAGTTCCGCCTCACGGCGCGCCTGGATCCGCCGCCACCAGGCGATGAGCGGGATCACGACCACGGCCGCCGCCGCGAGGCCGGCGATCGCCCCGATCTCCTGGGTCGCCGGGGTCGCCGGGGCCGCGACCGACGGCGGCGCGGTGGCGTTGAAGGTGAACAGCAGCACGTTCCCTTCCTCGACCGCCGACCAGGTCGACGCCGAGGCGAGGACCTCGTGGCTGCCCAGGCCGTGGGTCGGGGTGAAGGCGACCTGTTCGCTCTGCCCGGCGTAGGTGACGTTCACGAAGTAGACGGCCCCCGCGGGGACGACCAGCGGCGTAAAGGGACTGCCCGTCGCGTTCGGGTAGGCGAGCCCGTCCAAGGTCGGCCCGGCCGAGCGGAGGAACCCGGTTTGGCCCGTGATCGTCACGGTGGCGCCGGTGACCCACCGGGAGCCGCCCTGGTCGTAGACCCCGACGTAGAAGAACGAGGCGTTGGCGTACGTCGCGTTCGAGGCGAACGTCGGAACGAGGGTGGAGAACGACTCGACCGAGTAGACCGCGGGGGCCGACTCCACGAGGTGGGAGGAGAAGTCCCAGGCGAGGACGACAAAGCTCGCCTGGGCGTCGAGCGGGAGACCGGGGATCGTCCCCGCAAACGTGGTCGAGTTCTCCCGGGCGAGATAGAACGACTGCTGGGTCGTCGACGCGATCTCGGGGAGGGTCACGGTGTAGACGACCTCCGCCGCGTTGATCGCGACGTTCGGGTTGCGGCTCGCCACCGTGAGGTTGACCGGGGTTCCGGGAGCGACGACCGGGGTCGAGAAGTTCTGGAGTCCCGTCACGTTCGGGCTCGCGGTGAGGCTCAGTTCGTCCGAGAAGAAGGAGGTCGCGAACGACCCGTTCCCTCCGACCTCGTACGACGCGGGCGCGGAGACGACCTGATCGCCCCAGGCGTCGAGCGCCGCGATCGTGTAGGTGACGGTCGCATTCGGATCCTGGCTCCACGACGCCGGGACCACGATCTCGGCCTGGGTCACCCCGAAGCTGTTGTTGGTCGTGTACTGCAGCACGGTCGAGCCGATCGGCGTGCCGTTCGATGCGACTTCGCTGAGCGAGAGTTCGGCCGCATGCAGGGTGGCGTTGATCGGCGCATCCGCCGCGGTCGTCCGCAACGTGAAGTCGATCGAGTCGTTCCAGTTCGGCTGGGACGGCGTCGCCCGGACGGTGATGTCCTGGCCGAAGGCGGCCGGCCCGGCGTACTGCGTGGAGCCGGCGTACGGCGAGGACGGCCACGCGCCGGCGTAGGTGAAGTGGTAGCGGGGGCTCTCGTTGTGGACGTACTGCCCGGACTCGTTCACCGTGATCTCGATCCACCACGTGATCGACATCCCCGCGAAAAAGGCGGTGTGGCCGACCGAGTTGCGGGCGGTGAAGTTGACCTCATACCAAAAGGGGTACGTCTGGTTGTTGCCGGTAATGCTCTGGGGGAGGGGGCCGATAAAGTACTGGGCGGTTCCCGAGTGCCAGATCGAGCCGTCATAGGGATTGTAGTACTGGTCGCCGTTCCACAGGGTGCCGGTCACGTTGAGCGTCACGGGGGAGTCGGGTCCCGAGGTGATCGCCTGACTCGTGTTCAGCGGCAGCTCGGACTTGACGTAGAGCGGCAGACTGGTCGAGTTCGACGGCTCGACCGACGAGGTGAATTCGCCGGTGGCCGGGATGATGTTCGGCTCGCCGGGGTTGGCGAGGGAGACGCAGACGGTCGCCGTCACGTAGGCGCACGGGGGGTTGAACGTCGACGCCGGTGACGTCGCGGCGGCGATATGGGCCGGCTCCCCGACCCCACCTCGCGCGATCGGGCCGAGGGCCCCGGAGGTGAGGGCGATCCACCCCCCGCTCGCCATCCCGAGGACGACCAGGGCGACAGCCAGGGTACGGAGGCTCGTTTCCGCGCGACGTCTTACCGTTGACATACGATGCATGGACCTCAAGGGGCTACTCGAGTCGACCGAAGGCGGGATTGTCGCTCCGGCCCTCGCTGGAGAAGCGGGAGCCGCCGGCGGGCGTCGCGCCGGACTTGCTGGCAAAGACGGCGATCGGCCGTTGACGCAGGGAGATGCGGGTGAACCCCGCAGCGATCACCCCGGCGGCGACCCCTTGCAACGAGACGTTGCTCACGGTCACCGTGTTCCCGATGCCGACCTGCTGGGGGGTGGCGACGGGCGACGGCGTGATCACCGTCGGCGGCGGGGGCGGCGGGGGCGGCGGCGAGGGCGGGGGCGATGTGGTCGTAACAGTGACCGCCGCCTCGACCGTCACCTCGGCGAGCGGGAACGACTGGGTGGCCAGCGTCGTATTGTCGCCCTCGACGTACGTCGCCCAGGTGTAGATCCCGTTCAGACGGCCGCTGCCGGCGGCGATGCATTCGCTCGTCGTGCAGGCGTCCACCGGCACCGTGGAGTACGGCGGGCCGGTCGCGATGACGTTGAACGACGC
>JAKABH010000084.1 GCA_021801925.1 Thermoplasmata archaeon
GGATGGGGAGGTGCTCCGAACGGGCTCGCTTACGAAGCAGTTCGTACTCCAACTCCGGTAGCCGGGTCTGCACCACGGTCATGTATCATGTAAGTGAATCATGCATGTATAAACTGTGCGAGCGATCCCGCCCCAGGGCCGTTGCCACATGTACGATGTCCGGCCCCCGCCGGAACGGCAGATCACCGGAGGGGGCGGAGACCGGGGCACTGCGACTCCTTCGAGGATCTCGTCGCCGTGATGCGCGGCACCATGGAGAACGCACCGTGGACCGATCTCTACTCCCTCGACAAAGCCTCGGAGCCCGAGAGACGTGCCGCTGGAGGACTTCGGCCATCCCGCTTCACAGATGGACGGCTTGAAGCCGGTCGCGGCCGCCGCCCCTCTCCGGGTCCCTCGATCTGCGAAACAAACGCCGGTCGACCGTTCGGACGACCTCGGCGACGGCCTCGGGCCGGGGAGGGCCGCAGTATGGATTCGGCAAGGAAAGTGTTACGGGCCCGCCGGGATTCGAACCCGGGTCTGGGGCTCCGGAGGCCTCCGTGATATCCAAGCTATACTACGGGCCCACCCGTGGCGAGGAACTGCGAGAATCTGCCGCCGACCGATCGCCTCTCCGGCTCCTCCTGATACGACGGCCGAACGGGGGTCGCGCCGCCGTGCTGGCGGGGCGCGTAGAGGGGCCGCGGCTTAAAGTCCACCCATCCGACCCGGCTCCACCGCGACCGCCGTCCGAATACAGCCTCGGAGCCGGCGGTCCGACCGGCACGGGTCGACGCGGCGACGACCCCCTCTGGGCCCCCCGGGTTCGAACCGGGACCCCTCGGCCCTGGAGAGGGGCTTCACCCCCCTTCACCGGAGCCGGCCGGCCCGGGGATCCGTTCGGGCGGGCCGCGCCTCGGGAACGAGACTGGCTTAAGCCAAGGAGGCCTATCGCGGGCGGAGAGCCATGCCCTACTACGAGTGTCCCGTTTGTGGAGGAGGATACGTGATCGATCCGGCCCCGGCGCACCCGGTCTGCGACCGGGACGGAGCGGCGCTCAAGCGCGCCAGCGAGGAGTCGTATGCGCCCCGCGATCACGACGACGAGTCCGAAGCACCGAAGGCGAAGCCGAAACCGAAGCCCCACAAGAAGAAGGCCAAGAGCTGAGACGGTCGGGGGGCCGGCGCGTCGGCCGGCCCGGTCTGGCCGCCGGCTACCTCGGGCCCGCACCGCACCGGCGGGCGGCTACGACCGGCGGCGGCGCCGCCCGGGGCCCGTGCCGACCTCTTCCGACAGCCGCTCGACGATGCGGACCATCCCGAGCGTATCCTGGCCGCAGTACTGTTCGAGCGCCAACCGGGTCGCATCGATCTCGGCGGAGGGAGACCGCTCCCCGTCCGGCATCCCGTGGGCCGCGCGGAGGTAGGCGAGCGAGGCGTCCCCCCCGTGGGCGATCGCGAACCCGTCGTACCCCTTCCCGGTCAGCGCCGGCAGCACCGCCTTGAGGGAGGCGCTCCCCCGCTGGGCGGGATCGTAGTAGGCGAGGGTGCGGAACGGCGCGAACAGGTCGACGAACCGCTCCGACATATCGGCGATCCACCCCGCGTCGGCCGGGAAGCGCCGAGCGAGGTCCGAGAGGACGCGCTTCTCGAACCCCTGGTTGTAGGCGACCACGCGACCGTCGGAGCCGATCGCCCGCCGGAGCGCGGCCAGGAGCGGCGGTCGCGGATCGTCCGGCTCGAGCGAGAGGAACGAGCGGTGGGCCGGTTCGGCGCCGGGGGCCGCGACCACGTGGACGGAGAACTGGAACGGGATCGGCTGGTACGGACGCGCCCCGTCCAACAGCGGCACCGCCGTAGAGAACGTTTCGAAGTCGAGGAAGTAGAGGGGATACCGCAGCGCCGACAGGAACGCCGCGAGGCGGGGGCGATCCCGGTGGACGGTGCCCGCGAGGTGGGCGGCGCGCTGGATCGCCTGGGCCCCCGTGAGGGAGGCGGGATCCGGGATCTCCTGCATCCGGAAGATCCCCTGCTCCAAGAGCTCGATCCGGCGTCGCCCGCCCCGGTAGAGCATCCCGATGTCCGACCCCGGATGCGCCGCCCAGACCGCGTCGTCGTCGTGGAGGCCGTCCGGATCGTCGTGGAACGGCTCCCCTTGACCGAACTCGGGGCAGGTGGGGCTCCCGGCGATCTCGAGCAGCGCCTTCACCGTCGAGGCGACGGTCGGGATGCGCTCTTGGACCTCCGCCGTGATCTCCGTCTCGGCAAGCAAGCGGGCCGGATCGATCGCCCCCGACCGTTCGTATTGGGTGTTGACGTGCAGGAGACGGCACCGCCTCAGGCGCAGCCCGGCCGCTTCGTAGCAGAACCGCTGGAACGCGACGTCGTGGAGATGCTCCTCGGAGGGGCTCCCGGCGCTCTTCACCTCCACGAGATCCCACTCGTTCCGCCCGACCGGCACGAGGAGATCTGCCTGGGCGTAGCAGCGGCCGTCGGGATGGAGGAACCCGGCTTCGTAGAGGGGGAGGCGGCGACCGAGCAGCGCCCGGCTCCTACGGTCGGTCTGCTCCGGGGAACCGGCCGGAACCAGGATGCCGCCCGGGTAGCGCGAGCGGGCGAGCTCCCCGATCCGGCGCCCCTCGGCGATCCGGAGCCGAGCCTCCGGGTCGGGCGGGCCTCCGGGCGGGGGGCCGTGCACCTCGAGCCACCACCATTTGAGGCAGGCGCAGCCGCGGAGGTACCGCGACTTCGTCAGGATCGGCCCCGTCTGCGGCTTCATGCTCCGCCTCCTGGCCGGCCCCGAAAGGTCACCCGGGCCAAAAGGTAACGATGCACCGGATCGGGGTCGATTCGCTGGCCGGCTCGGACGCCGAACGGCCGGCCTATCGCGATCTCGCCACCCCTACTCCGGGGCGGGACCGAGCGGGAGGAGGCCGCGCGACGCGGCCGGCGGCGGCCCGAGCCCCGTCCCCGAACGATCCCCATCGGTCGGAGGGGCGGCGAGGGCGCACGTCTCCTCTACGCTCCGTCCGGCGCCATCGAGGCCTCCCGACGCTACCTAGGACTGCCTCGCGGGAGACGGGCCGCCGAGGAGGGAAGGTAGGTGCCACGGAGGCCCCGGGGAGGGCGTTGGGGGAACGCGGGACGCGGGCCGTATCGGGCCCAGGCCCCGTGGGCGACCGTCCAATTACGCCTTCGCGGCGCGGCCCTTCGCCGCCGCGGGCGGCGGGGGGCTCTTCGACTCGGAGTAGCCGCAGCGACCGCAGGAACGGCGGTTCGCGTGCTCGGCCAGGAACGTTCCGGGACCGCACTTCGGGCAGGCGCGATGCGTCCGCTCGAGG
>JAKABH010000035.1 GCA_021801925.1 Thermoplasmata archaeon
CTGCTGCGGGCCGTCGGCTACCGTCTCGGGACCCTCACCGAGGTGACGAACCATCGACGGTTACCCGCACGCCTCCGCCGTCAGGGGATCGTGGTTCCGTGAGGGAGGAACTCATTGCCAACCACTGAAATCCAGGATTATGTAAACGCCGGCGCGACGTCCCTCATCGTCGTCCTGGGTGGGAGCGGGGGAGCATCCCCCGTGCAGCTCGAAGAGGTGGCGCTGAAGCTTGAGGAGATTCCCGTTCGTGTATCTAAAAAGTATTACCACTAACGTGGACCTTCGGAGGTTCGACGTACCTGCGCTCTCTGGGCCTCTGTAAACATCCGCACCTGACCGTCGCAGGCGACCTCACCGGGCATAAGATAGCGGCCCCTCACCCCGGCCAGACCTCCCGGAACCGATGACGGTTCACGTGGGGATCAAGCGACTCCACGACGAGATACCTCCGGGCGTAAGTTAAGAGCCGCCTCGTCGGCGGCTGGTTGACGCACCGCTTCTCGCGGAGCCGCTTCCGTTCTGCGGGTGGAAATCCTTCAGGCTGGGTTGGGCTGGTCGCCAACATCTTCGCTGTCTCTGACGACACCCTTAAATCGATGAACTACGATTCCGGCACCCGTCCAAGCAGTGGGAACCGCTGGTTCGAACACTCATGATCCCCGCGAGTTCCGGGCCCCCGCACTCCAGCGCAGCATTTCGTGCAGGCTTGGCGGTCTATCTGGCCGTGGTGATCGTGGCGGTCGGTCTGCTGTTCGCCGTCCATCCGTGGGACACCGGCGGGAGCGTCCCCTCGGACTTCGGGGCGGCAGCGTATCAAAGAACGTCTCCCGGCTCAATCGGGTGTCGCTCGACGCCGGCGGAGATCTGCTACGCCGTTGCGGTCGACTCGTCCTTCTCAAACCTCCCCGCGTCAAATCTCGTCTTTGCCGTGTCGAACCACTTTCCGACTTCCTATCCCATCCCGAGTACCGTTCCCCTTGGACCCGGGGCCTCCGTTTCTCTCCTTAGCTCCACCCAGGTCGTCGGTGTGTGGAATTGTACCTTCGGAACTTGGACCCAGGTGCCACAGAACTTCCTTCCGACCACAAGTGCCTTCGTGATTGTCCTCGACACCGGCCTGGGGTCGAATACTACGCTGAACGGGTCGTACTTCTACGTCGAACACTCCCTCCCGTATGGGGGAGCGACGGGAATTCCGCTCTGGTGGCCCTGAATCCAGAGTAGCTGTTCAGCAAGTTGAGAGGCCGAACACGCGCGTGCGCGCGTTCGACTTTCGGTTGGCCGAAAGTGCTGTCTCCGGGTTTCCCTTTGGGGGTTGCCCGAGGAGGTACGATGCCTCGGGAACTCTCCCTGCTGCTGGCTCCCGCGGATGAGGGTCCCGTCGCCCTCGACCGGAATCAACGACGGGAGTTCCTCCGTCGTCTCGAATGCGTGGAGAAGCTCGAGATCGACAACGCGCTCCGCGAGCGGGAGAAGCAGGCACTCCGAAAGGAACTCGAGGAGAAGCGGCGCGAGCTGGAGCGGCTCAGGAAGGGCCTCGCCGCCCTGGGGGTCGCCCCCCTCCAGCCAAGAAGCTCCACCGACCCGCCGTTCCCGCCGAGCCCCGTCCGATGGGCCGGCACCCGGGCGGACAGCCCGGCCCCCCCGCAGGTGCGACCTCGACACGCTTGTCTTGACGAGGCCCTCGACCTGACCTTCGATCTCTGTCCCGGCTGTGGGGAGCAGCCCAGGGGCCCCTCCGACAGCTACGAGCGGTTCGTCACCGGGGTCATCGCCGCCCCCTTCTACGTGCGGGAGTTCCTCGTCGACCGCTACTGCTGCCGACCGTGTCACACGCTCGTCCATGCGACAAGGGAGCAGGCGCTGCCGGGTTGCCGGCTCGGTCCGCGGCTCGCGAGAAGCTCGCGCTGCCTTCGATGATGGGGCTCACGGTGCGGCGCATCCGGGCGACGGTGGCGGCGCTGGTGGGCCTCGAGGCGAGCGTCGGGGCGATCTAGGGGTTGTTGGAAGCGAGCGCCGAGAGCCGCGGCCCTGCCCGCGACGCGATGCACCGGGCGGTGCTTCGGCCGCACCTTGTCGAGCCCGACGAGACGTCGATGGGGCGTAGGGGAGACCCGGTGGGCGTGGTGCTTCGCCACCGAGGGCGCGGCGTACTACGGACTCGACCCGAGTCGGAGGCAGGGAGTGGCGGAGCGGGGGCTGGGTCGGGGCTTCGCGAAAACGGTGGTCTCCGATGACCGGTGCGGCTGCAACGACCGTAACGGGAAGGGCGGGGTCTGCAAGATCCCCATCAACCGATGCCCCATGCCGTCGAGGTGGCGCACGGGATTGAGCCCGGAGGGCCGAGAAGTCTCGCTGCGACGAAGTAGTTGCGAGCCCGAGACCCGCCGACAACGTTCCTCGGGTTCGTTTGCGGGCTGGGCGCTGCAGCGCGAGGCGGTCGACGGGGCCGCGACGGCGCCCGCCTGGCCGACCGCGGCCCGAGCGCGGCCGATGGCCCTTTGCGGAGCTCCGGTCCGCTCGGTGCGACCCGGACTCCTCGGACGACGGCGTGGGTCGGATCTCGCGGAACCGGCTGAAGCGGATGTCCCGTCTCTCCGAGTTCGTGGGAGACTGGCACATCCCGGTATAACCAAGCCAGAGAGAGAGCGAACCGTTCCAATCGTGGGAAGCGGACGATGAGCGGGGGAGATGCGGAGCGCGGGAGGGGCGCGGACGTAGCCCGACCGAAGACGGTCTACAAGACCAAGAAGCGGAAGGGTCGGGAGCTGCTGCGGGTCGTGATGGACGCACCGACCCTGAACTCCGGCAGTCGGTTCTCGAGGAGCCGTTCAACCGGGTGAACTGCTACGGGTCACGCCTGGCGCCGGAAAACAAGGGGCTACCTGCGGCCCGACGCCGACGAACCCTTTCTCTCGCCCGGCGATAGGGGGCTGGCTTCCCCCGCCATCCCTCTCGTCCCCACCCACTATTGCCCTCGGTCCGAGCGCGGGGGTGTACCCAGCCGTGGTTGGACCACCTCGAACCCCCGCGAATCCCGGTATCTCGACGCGGACGACACCCCGCAACGGTGGCTACCGAGGCGGCAGAGAACCACGACCCCGGCGACGCTCGGAATCGCTCGCCCCAGAGGCTTTGGGCCGACGAGCGGCGCGCCGCTTCCGACCTCTAGGCGGCTTCGGCGGTCCCGGCGTGGACACAGCCCGGGACAGGTTGGCCCCGGCCCAGACAGGGGCCTCAAGGGAAACACTGCCGCAACGATGCTCTGTCGGCACGCTGACCTGACGGGCACTCCCTGGGGAACTCCCCTCGGGTGCCCTCTCCACCCGGAAGAAGGGGTTAGGAGGTCCGGGCGCCTACCCCTCCCCGGCTCCCGCAGGCGAACGCCGGAGCCCGACCCGTTCCATGGAGCCCCGTCCCGAAGCAGGTTCCTCCGGCCCGAACTGGCGAACGCCGGCCGAAGTCGACGAGTATCGGACGACCCCCGACTACGCCGCGACGCGTCGTTTTCTCGACCGGCTGGCCGCCGCCTTTCCGGGGCAGGTCCGCATCGAGACGTTCGGCCGCACTTCGGAGGGACGACCGATCGACCTCGTGGTCGTTTCGGACGACGGGATCTTCGACCCGGCCGCCATCCATGCGGCCGGCCGCCCGATCCTGCTGGTCCAGAACGCGATCCATGCCGGCGAGATGGACGGCAAGGACGCCTGCCTCGCCTTGCTCCGTGACCTGCTCTCGGGGAAGCACGGTGCGGAGCCGCTCGGCAAGGTGGTCTGGGCGTTCATCCCGATCTACAACGTGGACGGCCACGAACGGCGTTCGCCGTATCAACGGATCAACCAGAACGGGCCGGCGCTCGCGGGATGGCGGGCGAACGGAGCGAACCTCAACCTCAATCGGGATTACCTGAAAGCGGACGCGCCCGAGACCCGGGCGTTCCTCCGCATGTTCCACCGGTGGCTACCGGATTTCTTCGTCGACAACCACGTCACCGACGGCGCGGATTTCCAGTACGATGTCACCTTCCGGATCGACGCCGGCCCCGACGTGCATCCCCCGACGGCCGCATGGGCCCGGGAGGTCGCCGTCCCCGAACTGACCCGCCATCTGGAGGCGAGCGGACATTGCCCATTTCCCGACACGATCTTCCTGAAGGACGACTCCGACCCGTCGCAGGGACTCGCCTACTTCGAGAATCCGCCCCGATTCTCGACCGGCCAGATGATCCTCGAGAACCGACCCGGTCTCCTCGTGGAGCTCCACATGCTGAAGCCGTACCGGACCCGCGTGGCGGGTAACTACGAGCTCCTCCGGGCGCTGCTGGGCCTCCTGAACCGGGAGGCGGAGACCCTGATCGCGCTGAACCGGGGCGCCGACCGGGCGGCCGAGGAGCTCGGCGGCGGTCCCGGCTCCGCCGGTCCGGTCCCGCTGGTCGTCGCCGGAACCGGCCAAACCACACCGATTCGGTTTCGGGGCGTCGAGTTCGTCCGCGAGCCAAGCGAGGTGTCCGGGGGCGTCCGGATCCGCTACGGGTCCAAGCCGTGGGAGGCGACCGTACCGATGGAAACGGGGGTGCGGATCGAAACCTCGGTCACCCCGCCCGTGGCCTACCTCATTCCGACGCCCTGGACATCGGTCATCGAGGTCCTGGAGACGCACGGGGTGCCTCTCCTCCGGCTGACCTCGCCGTGGAGCGGCCGCGTCGAGCGGTACCGCTGCACCGGCATGCGCTGGCCCGAGCGGCCGTTCGAAGGTCGCCACCCGATCCTCCGCGGCGGCGCGGTGGAGCGGGAGTTCGGCAGGTTCGGCCGGTGCGAGCCGGTGGTCGAGACGGTCGCCTTCCCCGCCGGTTCGGTGGTCGTGCCGCTTCAGCACCGCCTCGCCAAGGTCATCGTGCATTGGCTCGAACCCGCGGCCCCCGATTCGGCGCTGCGGTGGGGATTCTTCGACGCGATCTTCGAACAGAAGGAGGACGGGGAGGCCTACGTGCTGGAGTCCCTGGCACGGGAGATGACCGCCTCCGACCCCGGACTGCTCGCCGAATTCAACGCGCGGCTCGGCGACGATCCCGAGTTTGCGGCCAGCCCCCGGGAACGGCTGCAGTTCTTCTACCGTCGGTCCCCGTGGGGACGTGCGAACCAGGTCGGTGTCTATCCGGTCGCCCGTCTCACAACGTGGGAAGGGCTCCCACTGCCCTAGGGGCCGAGATCTGAAGAACCTCGGGTTTGCCGGGTCAACCGGGTCCGGGCACTTTTCGCGAGGATCTCCTCCGGGGTGGCGATCCAGCGGGAGGCTCCGACGATATCGTTCCCGAGGTTGGCGTAGGCAGGGAGCGCCTGGCCGAGCTCGGATTCGCTTCGGAAGATGCCCCGTCGGGTCCCCTTCGACAGCAGGAGGCGGAACCACAGTTCGACCTGGTTCAACCCCGACGGCCCCGTGAGAAGGAGGGGGAGGTGAGCCCCCCGGGTGGCGGAGCAAGTACGGCTGGACTTGCGGGGCCCTGTGGGTCGAGCGGTTATCGAGCGCGAGGTGGAGGTGTCGGGCGATGGCGGCGTTGGGCCATCCCGGATCGGCCGACCGGCCCATCTCACGCCCGCGGGACTTCCGGCAGGGGCGCGGTGCGCTGGCGTAGGAGCCGCCGCCATCGACGGCGTTCCCCCGGGCCGAGGTGAATGGCTGCCTTCCGTCGGGGTCCGCGAGCTCGCCATCCCGGTATCCGCGGGCGGGAATGCACTCGCGATACGTGGCCCACGCTCCACGCGCAAGGCAGGAGGCGGATCCATGCAAGCGTGAACAGCGGGGCGGACTAGGGCGGCGCCGGCGGGCCGCTTCCCAGGGGCGGGTGACAGTAGGCGCCGCTATCGATCCGCCGGAGCTCGCGGATCCCCTTCGTCATCGCCCAGATCCCGACCCCTCCGACGACGCCGAGCACCAGGACGGTGGCGACTCCGATCGAGTCGAGATTCGGGATCGGGTTCCCCGTGCTTACCGCAAAATCGGAGACGGCGGGGAAGAGCAGGATAAACAGGCCGACCGCGGCGAACAGCATCCCCCCGTAGTAGAGGGTCCGTCCCCCCGTGGTCCGGCCGAGGTAGCAGACGTCGCTTTCGCTGAGTTTCCGGCGCCGGGCGAACGACGCGAAGACCGCGCCGAAGATCACCTGCATCGCCATCGTGCCGAGCCCGAAGCAGACGCCGACCAGCGGGGCGTAGATCAACCCGGGGACTTCGGGGGCGAGGACGAACGTGATGATCGTGGCGTAGGCACCGAAGCCGAACCCCGCGATCAGGCCATGGGCCGCGGCCATCGGCAGTGACGGATCCTGTAGGTGGGCTTGGTGCGGCGGGATCCGTTCGGCCGCGGAGGTGTGGTGGCCCGCGCCGTGGAGCAGCCGGTCGAACGGGAGATGCAGCTCCTTTCCGCCGAGGATGTAGGCGCCGGCGAAGACCATCACCACGCCGACCACGATGTAGACCGGCCCGTCCAGGTTGTACTCCTTGTAGATCGTCGCGAGCCCAAGGAAGCCGAGGGTGGTGAGGAGCGCCCGCTGGGCGGTGAATCCGGCCGAGAAGGTGAACCCGGCCTTCATTCCCCCTTTCGTGCTGTAGCTTCCGATCGAATAGCTGAACGTGATCGGCCACGTGTGCTCGTCGGGCGTCGCCCCGTGGAGGAGCCCGAGGATGAACGAGATGAGCAGGATCGTCGAAAGCCCCAGCCCTTGAGGGGGGTTGAGGATCGTAGTGAGGTCGACCATCTCCGCGCAGCCGATCCTCCCCCGGGTGCGGGGGTAAGCGGGCTATTTGAGACGGAGGTCGAACCAAGTTGAGGAAGGGACGGTCTTCCCGGCTGCGGTCGCCTCCCCCGCCGTGCCGAGCACCCAACCGTACCCTCCCGACCGACGGGGTGGGCGATGCCGCCCCGGTGGAGCGGGGGTGGACGGCGGGGCCCGCGCTCCCGCCCCGTTGGAGACGGCTTCCCACCGGTGTCGGGGCGGCAGCCGCGCTCCCGGCGGGAGCTAGCGGCCCTCGGCCGGGAGCGGGGGACCGCGGTCTCACCGGCGAACGGATTCCGGCCCTCTGCGGGACCTTAAGGAACATGCCGCCCTACGGGACCCGCGGGAGGGGGCGGTCGTCACGGGGATCGCGGGGGAAGATGAGCGTCCTGCGTCCGGTGGTGCTCCGGGGCCTCTCGCGGAGCCTGAGCGGCCTCCGATCCGAACGGCGTCCGGTGCTGGCCGGCCACAAACTCCTCTACCGGTGCAACCTCACGTGCGGGATGTGCCCGTTCTGGCGGCGCGAGGACGACCCCCTCCTCTCGGTGCAGGACGAGGTGCGGATGATGGAGGCCCTGGTCCGCGCCGGCGTCTCGTTTCTCGGATTTGAAGGCGGCGAGCCCCTGCTGCGGCCGGACCTGCCCGAGATCCTGGAAGAGGCCCATGCCCGCTTCCACACCTCGCTCGTGACGAACGGCTGGCTGCTCCCGCAGCGGATCCGGGCGATCCGCGACCATCTCGAATACCTCTTCGTTTCCCTGGACGGGATCGGGGCGACCCACGACCGCCTGCGGGGGAATCCCCGGTCGTTCGAGCGGGCGGTCGCCGGCATCCGCAGTGTCGGCGGCGATGTGCCCGTGGCGATCAGCCACACGGTCACCCAGGAGAACCTGGGCCACGCCGAACGCCTGGTCGGGCTCGCCGAGGAGCTCGGGGTCCGGATCACGGTCCAGGTCGCCTACACCTACTCGACCGCGACCGCGCTGACGCCGGCCCTGACCTCGCTCCGCCCGACCCTCGAGCGCCTGCTCGAGCTCAAGCGGTCCGGGGCCCCCCTGCTCGAATCGACCGACTACTTCGAGGCGCTCCTGGGTTCCTGGTACGGGAACCGTCCGTGGAAATGCCGGCCGTGGATGACGATCAACATCGACCCGAGCGGCCGGATCGTCATGCCGTGCTACGTGCTCCAGGAGTACAACGGCCAGGTCCCCGTATGGGACGTCGACATCCGAAAGGTGTGGAACTCCTTCCCGTGGGACCGGTATGCGGCGTGCAACCGGTGCGCGCTCGCCTGCTACCTCGAGCCGTCCCTCTTCTCCTGGGCGAATCCGTCGATGGTCCGAGAGCGCGTGCTGGACGCGGCGGTCGACTACCTCCGCGGACGGCGTCACGCCGCGCGCCGGACGACCCTGCCGATGGTACCCCCGTCCTGAGGCGACGGGAGGGGTACCGGGCGATCGGCGTCTCTCCGGCCCCTATGCCGCGAGGGGCCCGGGCCACGGCCCCGCCGGAGCGACCCCGCCCCCCGCCGCGTCCCCGAACGGGGGACCGGGGGCGTGAGGCCGGGGCGTTCGGCGGCAGGGGGTTCGGTCGCGGTCGAGCCGAACGCCGGCCGCTCACGTTTAGGACCGCCCCGGCGTTGCGGCCGTCGTGACCCAGGGGAGCGATCCGGGACGGTGGCGGACCCCCGATGTGTGGGGGATCGCCTTCTCCGCGTTCTTTGCCGACCTGGGATACCAGGCGATCCTCGCGGTCTTCCCGCTCTATCTGGTCCTCCACCTGGGGGCCCCGGTCTGGGTCTACGGGCTGTCGCAGGCGCTGGCGTACGGACCGGGCGCGGTCTTCGGGTACGCCGGCGGGCGGCTCGCCGAACGGTACGGGCGTTGGACGGTTGCCGTGATCGGGAACGCCTTCATTCCGTTGATGGCGCTCACCGGGCTGACGACCGTGCCGATGCTGGCGGTCGCCCTGCTGGTCGTCGGCTGGTGGGCGCGCAACCTCCGCAGCCCTCCGCGCCGAGCGCTGCTGACGGAAGCCGTGGCGCCGAGCCATCGGGGCGAGGCGTTCGGGTTCCTCCACGCCCTCGACGTCGGCGGGGGGATGCTGGCCGCGGCCTACGCCGTGCTGCTCCTCCTCGGCGGGATCGCCTATTCGACCGTGCTGCTCGTCACGATCCTGCCCCTCGTCGTCTCCACGCTCGTCCTCCTGCGGGTCCGCGCGGGGAGGGCGCGACCCGCCCCCGCCCGGCGACCGACCTCGCCGGAGGCGGCCCGCGACCTCCGTCCGACGCCCGCCACCGAGCGCCGGCTCCTCTCGGGGATCCTCGCCGCCACGGTGCTCTACGGCTTCGCTTCCTTCAGCATCGGCTTTCCCGTGCTCACCACCGCGCACGCGACCGGGGACGCGGCCCTCGGGATCCTCGTCTTCCTCGTCTCCCTCGGTGTCTCCGCGGGCGTCGGATTGTTCGTGGGCCGGATCGCGCGGCGACGGGTGCTCCTGCTCGCGCTCGGAGGGTATCTGGTGGCGGCGGCGGGGAGCGCCCTGTTTGCCCTGGCCGCGGCGGTCTCGGCGGGAATCGCCGTGTTCCTCCTGGCCGCGGCGGTCCTGGGGGCGGCGTTGGGGACGGTCGAGACGTGGGAGCCGACCCTCATCGCCCGCGTCTCCTCGCCCGACCGGACCGACCGGAACCTGGGATCGCTGACCGCCTACCGGAGCGTCGGTCTCTTCGCCGCGAACCTGATGCTCGGGGTGCTCGCCCTCGCCAACGCCTGGGTGCCGTACGTGTATGCCTCCGTATCGGCCCTCGCCGCCACGATCGTCCTCGTCGTCGTCGCCCGGGGCGCCGACGCGCAACTGGGATCGGGGTAACGCTCCGTTGACCCCGGGGCCGACGATCGAACACACGGCCAATCGGCCGGCCCCCCGAAGCGGTGGGATCGGTCTCCCGGACCCGTCGATCTTCGATCGATCGGCCCGGAGGAGACGACGACGGGGCGCACGAGGCGCCTTCCAAGCCCCGTGGCTCGCCATCCTCCGCCGGGGGGGTGCCCGGGTCGTCCCCCGGTTCGTACGGCTCCGCCAAGAGTCGGGGGGTTGCTTCCCGGGCCGGGGCAACAGGGTGGCGGGAAGCCCGAACGGACGGATCACGGAACCAGAGGGGGCGTCGCGCGACCGGCTCTCCATCGGCTTACGACGGGCGTCGTGGGCCGACCTGCTGGGGGTGCTGCTCGGCGTGGGGAGCATCTTCGTCGCGTGGCAGGTCTCCGCCGGGACGTACCCCGGGGGTCGGTTCTCCTACACGTACTACCTCTACGGAACGCAGTGCGCTGCGTTCAACGCCACCACGACCTGCACGGCGGCGACCGACCTGGCGGCCCCGCTCCGGTTCAGCGAAGTGCTGATGATCGCGGCCGTGTTGTTCGGCGTCGTGGCCTGGGCGGCCGCTCGCGCCGCGGGCCGAGGTGGTCCCCGCGGCGAATCGGCGACGGCGCCGTCGATCGGCGCCGCGATGGCGGCCGGCATCGGCGCCCTCTCCGCCCCCCTCCTCTACGTCGAGTACTCCTACTCCCAGGGCCTCGGTCTGTGGACGGCCCCGTCCGCCGCCGGCGTCGGCTGGTATCTCGCCGTGCTCGCCGCCGCCGCCCTGTGGCTGGCGGCGGCCGTAGCGGGGCGGGCCCGCCATCGCTACCTCCAAAGCGAGGGGGCGCCCCCTCGAAGGTAGCGGGCCGGGGAGGCCGTCGCTTCTTCGACCGGGGGCGACCGCAGCGCACGGGCGGAACGACGACCGAGGGCCCATGGAGCCAAGGATGAGCCTCTCGGGCTCGCCGGGCGTCCGAAGCGTTCAAGGCGGAGCTGGCGCTGGGGGCTTCACCGGGACCGACCGGCAGGATGGACGACTTCCGCGTCATGAGCACGCCACCGCGATGCGACTGGGGGTCGATCGGCACCGATCCCGCGATGCGGGCGTATCACGACGGCGAGTGGGGCGTGCCGGTGCACCATGACCGGAAGCACTTCGAGTTCCTCCTCCTCGAGGGGGCGCAGGCGGGCCTCAGCTGGTCGACGATCCTGCATCGACGGGCCGGCTACGCCCGGGCGTTCGACCGGTTCGATCCGGAGAAGATCGCCCGGTTCGACGCCCGGCGGATCCGGCGGCTCCTCGAGGACCCCGGTATCATTCGCAACCGTCGCAAGGTCGAATCGGCGGTCCAGAACGCCCGGGCCTTCCGCGCCGTGCAACGGGAGTTCGGCAGCTTCGATGCCTACGTCTGGGCGTTCGTCGGCGGTTCACCTCGCCAGAATCGATGGCGCTCGAACCGGGAGGTTCCGCCGACCTCCGCCGAGTCGGAGGAGCTGAGCCGGGATCTCCGGCGGCGGGGGTTCGGCTTCGTCGGTCCCACGATCGTCTATGCGCACATGCAGGCGGTCGGCATGGTCAACGATCACCTGGTCGGATGCTACCGTCATGCGGAAGTCGCCCGGCTCGCCGGAGCGGACGACACCGGCCCCCTCCCGCGGTGAGGGATCCGGCCGGCTCGAACCCCGCGAGCCTCTCACCGGGCCGTTCGGGATCGCTCCCGGACCCGGTGAGGACCTGAACGGCCGCCGGTCGGACGGCTACGGGGCGGCCATCGGGCGGGTTGCTCCCGGCCCGGGCCCTGGCGGGGGCCATCCCGGGACCCGCCGACCGGGACCGGCCGACGCCTGCGGGTGGGGCCGCGCCCGTTCGGACGAATCAGTCGGCGTATTGGAACCGGTCGAGCCGGACCTTCTCGACCGGTAGCCGGCCGGCGAGCGCGGAGTGAAGGGCGGCGAGGTCGCTCTGGGACCACGTCCCGTAGAGGTCCATGGTGAGCGCGTTGCGTCCGCTGCGCCGGCGGGAGCGCAGGACGATGTCCGCCCGGCCGCCTCCCGTGTCCGAGAGGCGCGCCGCGAACGACGTCGCCCCCTCGAACCTCGTGGTCCCCCCGTCGCGCAGCAGGGTCAACAGCTGGCCGAGCGATTCGCGCGACTTGCGGTCCCCTTCACCGGGAAGCGGCAACCAGCCGTGCGGGGCCACCTCCCAGTGGTCGATCCAGCGAAAGCCCCGGGACGAGAAGGCGTGGAGGGTCGCCGCCGCGAGGGCGAGCAGATCCGGGGTCCCCGACGGGTGGCGGCGGAAGATCGCCTCCAGCCGCTTCACCGCGGATCCCCGGGGCGCCGCGCTGATGGGTTGCAGATCGACGATCTCGCGTGCATGGGAGTAGGGCCGACTCCGCGCGCGGCGATTGGCGCGCGGTCCGTTCCCCGCGGGCGCGAAGGAGGAGACGGGGCCGACCAAGCCAGGGGCGGAGATTGGGACCGGGGGTGCTTTGGGCGCCATCCCGACGCGTAGCGCCGCGGGGGGTTTGACGTTGTGCGTAGCGCAACGTCAAAAACCCCCGACGGCTCCCCGACCCCCGGCCGCCGTTCGGGCGGTCCCGGATCGATCATGGATGGGGCGGCGCTCCCGGTAGCCGGTCCGTCGCACCGGGGGTCGGCGACCCCGCGATCGAACGGGCGCCTCGAGTGTACGGCATGAACGATTCCGTGGGCTCCCGTGGGGCCGGCTCTCCGCCCGCGTCGGGGTGGATGGTCCTCTTCGAGCGGCTGCGCCGGCCCGACCTCAGCGGGGCCCGGAGCCTCTACCGGTGGGCGCTGATCGGGATCTCGGTCGGAGTCATCGCCGGGTTCGTGGCCATCGCCTTCTTCGAGGCCCTGACGATCGCGAGCAACTCGCTCCTCGGCGGGCTGCTCGGGATCCAGTTGCCGACCAACGGGGCGGTACCGGCGTCGCCGTTCTCCTGGTCGAGCGATCCCCGGCTGTTCTTCGTCCTGCCCTTGGCGATGGTCGCCGGCGGGCTCGCCACCGGACTCCTGATCTGGAAAGCCGCCCCGGAGATCGAGGGGCACGGCACCGACCAGTCGATCCGTGCGTTCCACCGGGGGCGGGGGGCGATCCGCTACCGCGTCCCGCCGCTCAAGTTCCTCGCCTCCGTCTTCACCCTCGGCACGGGGGGCAGCGGGGGACGCGAGGGGCCGACCGCCCAGATCGGCTCCGGCCTCGGGAGCTTCCTCGTCCGCCCGCTCGGGCTCTCCGCGCAGGAACGGCGCGTCGCGGCGATGGCCGGGGTGGGCGCCGGGATCGGGGCGATCTTCAAGGCCCCGTTCGGGGCCGCCCTCCTCTCGAGCGAGATCCTGTACATGTCCGATTTCGAACCGGAGGTGATCATGCCGTCGATCATCGCCTCGGTCATCTCCTACTCGATCTTCGGTTCGTTCGACGGATTCGGCCCCGAGTTCGCCACCCCCGGGGTCGGCTGGTCCCCCCTCCAGCTTCCGGTCTTCGCCCTCCTCGGGCTCGTCGCCGGCCTGCTCGGGATCCTCTACGTCGTGATGTTCTACCGGACCCGGCACTGGTTCGGCGGTCTCGGGCTCCCCGTCTGGGCCCGGCCCGCGGTCGGGGCGGGGCTCGCCGGCGGGATGATCGTCGGGCTCTACTACCTCCTCCCGCAGGAGCGCCACCTCGTCGCCGTCGGCGCCGTCGGGATCGGCTACGGGGTCGTGCAATGGCTGCTCTTCCAGGGGCACTTGGCGCTGTTCGTGCTCCTGCTGGTCGCCGGATTGATCCTCGTGAAGATGGTCGCCACCTCGCTGACCGTCGGCTCGGGAGGGAGCGCCGGACTGTTCGGCCCGGCGATCGTGATCGGGGCCCTCCTCGGCTTCTCGGTCGTGAGCTTCGTCGACCTCGCGATCCCCGCGCTCGCGACGCCGGGGGACGTCACCGCCTTCGCCGTCATCGGGATGATGGCGTTCTTCGGCAGCGTCTCGAAGGCGCCGATCGCGACGATCCTGATGGTCGTCGAGATGACCGGTTCCGAGGCGCTGCTGGTGCCGGCGATGGTGGCGATCTTCATCGGCTTCTACATCGCCGGCCGGCACCATCTCTACCAGGAGCAGGTGGCGAACCGGCTCGCCTCGCCCGCGCACACCACCGAGTACTTCGCGGAGTTCCTGCGGCACATGCCGGTGGCGAACGCGCTCGAACCGGACGTCACCACGGTCGCGCTGACCGACTCCGTGGAGGCGGCCGGCTTCGCCCTCTCCCGGTCGAGCCACCCGGTGCTGGCGGCGGTCCACGGCTCCGAGTTCGTGGGGGAGGTGCGGCTCGCCGACATCCTGAACGTCTTGCCGACGGAACGACCGGTCCGGCTCGTCTCCGAGATCGTCGAGACCGGCCCTCCGCTCGTCACCACCACCTCGAACCTGCTCGAGGTCGTCGGGCTGATGGACAACGAGGGGGTCGATGCGCTGCTCGTCGTCGACGCCCAGAACCCGAAGCGTCTGGTCGGGATCGTCACCCGCGAATCGATCGCCCGCTTCCAGCGCTCGCCGCGCATTCCCTGACGGCCGGGGCTGCCGCCCTGCCCGCCGACCGCGGGTCGGGGGCGCGTCTCTTGCGGAGGCCAAACGGGCGTCCCCTTGGGCCGGCGGGACGCCGGGATCGTCGGCGCGGGCGCCTCCGCCGCGGAGGTCGTGGGCGCAGCGATCGAGCGGGTCGTCCGGCCATGACGCGGACGGCGCGGGCGTCCCGAGCCGGTCGCCCGCAGCGTCCCGGGCGCCCGGTCTCCGGGCCCCCTCCGAAGCGGGGTCGGGCAAGCCCGGGTCGGCCGGCCCCGGCTCAGCCGGGGGACGCGGGCGGCGCCGTCGGCGCTCCGGCCTCGCGCAGGACGGACGGGATCATCGCCGCGAGGACGAGCCCCGCCGAGATCAGAAAGATGACGTGGATCGACTCGAGGAAGCCCGCCGCGATCCCCGGCGCGAGCCCCTGGGCCGAGGCGCCCAAAAAGATCGCCTCGATCGAGGCCCGGGGGAGGACCCGGCTCATCACGAACAACGTGATCCCGAGGGAGATCGTCGCCCCGGTGTTCACGAACGTCGTGCCGACGCCCGAGGCGATCCCGCGCCGCCGGGGCGGCACCGCCGTCATCATCACCGCCCGGTTCGGGGAGGCGAAGAGGCCGAACCCCGCGCCGACCAACACGAGGGCGGGGGCGAGCTCCACGAACGTCTCGCCGCTCGAGATCGTCGTGAGCCAGAGGAACCCCGCGGCGGTGACGAGGAGGCCCGAGAGGACGAACCAACGCGGCCCCCACCGGTCGGAGAGCCAGCCGCTCACCGGCCCGAACGTCGCGAGCGACGCCGAGACCGGGATCAGGAAAAGTCCGGCGGTGAACGGGCTCAGGAACCGCGGCGGTCCCTGGAGATAGAAGACGAGGACGAACGTGAACGCCCCCCGGGCGAGCGCGTTCAGGAACGTCGCGCTCGTCGTCGCGGCGAAGGCGCGCAGCCGGAACAGCGACAGGTCGAGCATCGGCATCTCCACCCGGGACTCGACGTACAGGAACGCCCCCAGGACGGCGACGCCGGCGACCCCCATCGCGACGGCGCCCGGCCCCGAGACGTCGCCCAGCGCCCCGAGGGTGATGCCGAGCAGCACGAGCGTGAGCCCCCCGGCGAAGCACAGGTTCCCGAGCCAGTCGATCTGCGGCCGCTCCGACGGCGGGACGAGCTCGCGCAGGTCGGCGCGGGCCCGCACCGTCGCGATCACGCCGATCGGCACGTTCACGAAGAAGATCCACTGCCAGCCGATCGTGCTGGTGATGATCCCCCCGAGGACGAGCCCGGCGACCGCCCCGGCGACGATCGACACCTGGTTCACCCCGAGGGCCCGTCCCCGCTCGTTCGGCGGGAAGGCGTCGGTGATGATCGCCGCCGAGTTCGAGAAGAGGAACCCGGCGCCGATCGCCTGGACCAGCCGGAATCCGACGAGTTCGAGGCCGGTCTGCGAGAAGCCGCAGAGCAGCGAGCCGAGCGTGAAGACCGCGAAGCCGAGGACGTAGAGCCGCACGCGGCCGAACAGATCGGAGAGCCGGCCGAACGTGAGGAGGACGACCGCGGTGAGGAGCGAGTAGCCGATCAGGATCCACAGCAGGGTCGTGGCGCTGGTGCCGGGGAGCTCGCGGCCGATCGTCGGGAGCGAGATGAGCACGATGTTCGTGTCGATCGCGGCCATCAGGGTCGCGACCGTCGTGTTCGAGAGGACCTTCCACTTGTACTGCATGGACGGAGCGGACGGGACCGGGGGACGGAACGAACGTCCCGTGTGCGGTCGAACGAGATAAGGGTGCTCGGCCCGCCTCTCAGCCGAGGGGCGCCGGATCGGAGTGGTAGCCGGCGATCTGGCGGGAGAGCTTGTCGACGTACTGGCGGAACATCGCGAGCACGTCCCGGGAGGTGACGATCCCGACGACGCGGGCCCCGTCCCGGACGACGATCCGCCGGATCCCTTCCGCCGCCATCGTCTGGATCACGTCCTCCGCCGGCGTCTCGGGCGCGCACGACCGGACGGTCGGCGTCGCGATCTGTCGGACCGCGATCGAGCCGGGGTCGACCCCCACGGCGAGGACCTTCGCCAGAAAGTCCCACTCGGTCACGATGCCGACCACGGCGTCCCCGTCCCGCACGATGGCGTAGCCCTTGTGGCGTTCGGCGAGGAGCCGGGCGCAGCTCCGCACGTCCTGGGCGCCGTCGACGGCGACCACGTTCGGGTCCATGATGTCCCGGGCCCGGAGCACCATCGGGTGGCCGAACCGCCCCGCCCGTTAAGAACCCCGCGGCCGGTCGGGACCGGTCGAGGCGGACGGTGGACGGGCTCGGGGAACATCGCGGGTCCGGGGGAGGAGGCGACGGCGCTCTTTGGGCACTCGACACGACCCTCCTGCGGGGATTCCGCTACGCCTGCCGGCCCGGCTGCGGCCTCTGCTGCTTCGCGTCGCCGCGCGTGGAGCCGGACGAGCGGGGGCCGCTCCTCCGGATCCGCCCGTCGCTCCGGTTCGGGGAGGGAGCGGACCGCGCGTTCGTTCCGTCGCGCCCGGACGGTGGGGCGTGCAGCCTCCTCGAGGGGCTGCGCTGCGCGGCGTGGTCGGCCCGGCCCCGTCCGTGCCGGCGGTTCCCGCTCGCCGTCCACGTCGGGGAGCGGCTCCAGGCCGACCTGGTCCTCACCTGCCCCGGCGTCGATCTCGCCCCGCTGCTGGATCCGGCCCCCTGGACGGCCCGCCCGCCCCCGGTCGGCTTCGAGTCCGAGCTTGCCGCCGCCCGCGACTTCGCGCCCGGGCCGGTCGCCCGCCGCCGCGACGCGGGGCTACGGCGCTACCGGCGCCTGCGCCGCGCCCTCGAGCGCGCCGGGCGCTGGGTCCCCGAAGAGGAGGTGCGGGCGGCTCTGCGCCGCGCCCCGCTCCGGCCGACCGCCGAGGATTTTCCCCCCGAGGAGCCGCCGTCGGAGGAGGAGGGCCTCGACCGGCTCCCGCTCGTCTTCGACGGGGGGGCCGGCCCCGTCGCACTCGCCTCGTCGGACGCCGGCTGGCGCGTCATCGAACTCGCCGCGGAGGGGGGGAGTCGGGGCGGCGCGACGCTGGCGGTACCCGACGCACCGCCTCCGCGGAGCCCGGCGGCCGATCGGCTGCTGGACGGCTACCTGCGGTATGTCCTCGAGCGGGATTCGTTCCTCGGGGCGGCGGCGGTCGGCATGGACCCCGACGGCGACGAATCGTTCCGCGAGGCGGTCGAGCACGAGCTGCGGGTCCTCGGGGCCGTGGTCGTCGCGCGCGCCGACGTCCTGCGGCGCCGGCGCGGGAGCGCCGCGGACTCCCTCTCGGTCGACGACCTCGCGATGGGGATCCGCGCCACCGACATGGATTGGCTCGACCGC
>JAKABH010000036.1 GCA_021801925.1 Thermoplasmata archaeon
CCCGTGCCGGGGACGAACTGCCGGTCGGGGTAGCCGTACCCGGAGTACGGTTCGATGAGCGTCGTGGCGGCGGGACGCACCGCCGTCGACACGGGGGCCACCGCCCGATGGGGGGCGGCGGTCCCCGAGGTCGGCGGCGCCACGACGAAGACGGCGGAGGCGATCATCAGCAGGGCGACGGCGATTACCCACGTTCGGCGGGACATGGTCCGTTCGTGGAAGGTTCGGGTATTTGAACATGGCCTCCGCGGGGAACCGTTCTACGAGAGGGGCCGCCGCATCCGGACGCGGCGGAGGGGGAGTTTTTCTAGCCCGGGCGGCTGCGGAGTCCGCCATGACCGAGATCCTCCCCGGCATCCACCTGATCGACGGCATCGACCCCGACCCGAGCTTCACGACCCACGTCTACCTGATCCAGGAGAAGGGCGGGAGTTGGACCCTCCTCGACACCGGGCTGCCCGGCGCCTACGAGAAGATCGAGGCGTACCTGCGGAAGCTGGGGGTCGCCCCGACCGCGATCAAGAAGATCCTGATCACCCACCTCCACCGCGACCACACCGGCTCGCTGAAGCACATGGCGGGGGTGACCGGCGCCCGCACGTTCGCCCACTGGATCGAGGCCGCCTACATCGCCGAGCGGCCGAAGTACGACGGGCCGGGGATGCCGCCCGCGGAGCCGTTCCAGGTCGACGAGGTGCTGCGGGACGGCGAGGCGGTCGACGCCGCCGGTGGGCTCATCGCCTACCACACGCCGGGGCATACGCCCGGCCATCTCAGCTTCTACCAGCCCGAGCGGAAGCTCCTCTTCTCGGGGGACCTCTTCTTTGGCGGGGAGAAGGGGGTCATGCTCACCCCCCCGGAGTACACCTTCCACACCCCGACCGCCCAGATCTCGGCCCGGCGGGTCGGCCAGCTCGCCGTGGAGTCCGTTTTGACGTATCACGGCGGCCCGGTGCTCCAGCACGGCGGCCGGGCGGTGCGTCAGCTCGTCGACTCCCTCTGACGGACGGCGCCCGGGCCGCCGCCCCGCCTGCGGCCCGAATGGGACTGGCCAGATTTGAACTGGCGTTTCGGAGTCCCGAACCCCGAAGGATGGACCAAGCTACCCCACAGTCCCGCGATCGGTCCACGATGCATATCGCTATTTGAGGGTGCGCTCGGGGCGCGGGGAACTCTCCCGTATAGGGCCGGTCCGTTCGGCCCGTGGACCTCCTACGGCCGCCCGCCAAGGCGACGAGGTCATCAACGGGGGGCCGGTGGCCCCGGAACGTCGATGCCGCGCACGCGCGTATCGAGCGGGGCGCCGTGGGAGCCCGTGGTGGGCTACTCCCGGGCGGTCCGGGCCGGGTCGATGGTGTTCGTCTCCGGCACGACCTCGGTCGGGCCGGACGGCGCGGTCGTCGGCCCGGGGGACCCGTACCACCAGACCGTGGAGGCCCTCTCGATCATCGCCCGCGCCCTGCGCGACGCCGGCGCGCGCCTCGAGGATGTGGTGCGGACCCGGATGTTCGTCACCGACATCTCCCGCTTCGACGAGTATGCCCGGGCCCACGGCGAGATTTTCGGCCGGATCCGACCCGCCGCCACCTGCGTGGAGGTGCGCGCGCTCGTGCGACCCGAGTTCCTGATCGAGATCGAGGTGGATGCGATCGTACCCGCCGCCGCCCGCCGTCGGCGAACCCCCGCGCGCCGGGCCCCAACCGCCCGAAAGGGACTCCCGCGCGGGGGCCCCCTCGCGGGGAAAACCTTTAGGTGAGCGGTGCCCGAGCCGACCGCCGTGGACGACACCCTCGACCCCATCCTCATCCAGGTGACGGTGCCCCTGCCGCTGCCGATGATCCACGCGGCGTTCACCGACCCGGCGCAGGTGACCGGATGGCTCTCCGACCGCGCCGAGATCGACGCCCGCCCGGGCGGCGTCTACCACCTCGGGTGGGCCGCTCCGCTCGACTTCGAGAGCCGGGGGACCGTCCGCGAGGTCACTCCCGACCTCGACCTCGGATTCACCTGGCAGGGACCGCCGGAGTTCGACGCGCTCATGAATCGCCCGGAACCCCGCACCGAGGTGTACGTGCGGCTCCAGGAGTCCCCCGAAGGGATCGACATCACCCTCGAGCACCGGGGCTGGGTCAGCGGGGACGCGTGGGAAGACGCCCGCTCCTGGCACTTTCACTTCTGGGACGAACGGCTCCACCGCCTCAAGGAGTTCCTGCTGAAGTCCGCCTACGGGTGAGCGCCCGATCGGCCGCTCACCCCGGCGCCGGGGCGAAGTGCGGGCAGACGGTGTCGCCGCAGAGGGCGCACGGCCCGGACGGTTCGAGCCGGAAGTTGCCGGTCGTGCCGATCGGGACGACGACCATGTGGTCCCCGGGCCAGTGGCCGCACCGGCATCGCCGCCCGACGGGGATCGTCGCCGCGGGTCGCTCTCCCGTCCGGGCCGGCATCGGGCCCGCCCGGGGCGCCGGCGGGCGTAAAGCTTTCGTCGCGCGACCCTAGCGACCCAGGGGTTTGGACATCCACGGCCCGTCCTCGGCGTAGCCGAGGGTCCGGTAGTACGGCCGGGTGCCGACCGCGCTCGTCACGTAGATCCGATCGTAGCCGCCGTCCCGGGCCCGCGCCTCCGCCCGGTCGACGAGCCGTCGGCCGAAGCCGAGGTGCTGGTACTCCGACCGGCCGCCTCCGCGGTCGCCGACCGGCACGGATCGGCCGAGGACCTTGAGTTCCCGGATCACGGGGGTGGCGAGTCCCCCGTCGGGGTCGGGCCCGGGAAGGCGCAGGCGCAGAAAGCCGGCGACCGTATCGGTCGCGGGGTCCTCGAACGAGAGGAACGTCTCCCGTCCCCCGCTGGCCGGATAGTCGATCTCGACCGGGCCGAACGCCTCGGGCGGCGGGCTCGCGCGTCGGCCCGGCTCGCGGCACCGGAGGCAGCGGCAGGCGCCGCCGGCGGCCCGAAGGCGGGCGAGGGCGAGCTCCCGGAGATTGCTCGCGCGGACGCCGTCCGCGACGAGGCGGGAGGGGATGTCGCGCTGGATCCGCTGGATCCGGACCCACGGCGGAAGGATCGCCTTCATCCGGGCGAGGAGGTCGGCCGCCGTCTCCGTATCGTACGGGCGGTAGCGGCCCGCCGCCCACTCCGCATGGAGGCCCGTGTCGGGAAGGACGAGGGTCGGGTAGATCTTGAGGAAATCCGGCCGGAACGCCGGCTCCTCCCAGAGGCGGCGGAAGTCGGCGAGATCCCGCTCGGGATCCATCCCCGGGAGGCCGAGCATCAGGTGGTAGCCGACCTTGAGGCCCCGGTCCCGCGCCGCGCGGGTCGCCCGCTCGACGTCGCCGACCCCGTGGGCCCGCCCGACGGCGGCGAGGACCGGGTCGGTCAGGCACTCCACCCCGATCTCCACGCGCGTGACGCCGGCGTCGAGCAGGAACGGCAGCACCCGCCCGTCGCACCAGTCGGGGCGGGTCTCCACGGTGAGGCCGACCATCCGGTGGGCCGCCCGCTCGTTCGCCCGGATCGCCGTCGGAAGGTCGGGCGAGGGCCGGCCGTTGAGCCCGTCGTAGATCCCCCGCAGCACCTCCGTCTGGTACTCCCGGGGACGGGCGGGGAACGTCCCGCCCATCACGATCACCTCGACCTTGCTCGTCGGGTGGCCGAGCTGCTCCAGCGTCTCGAGGCGGTTCCGGGCGATCGCCGCGGCATCCCAGTGGAACTGCGCGCCGCGGAGCGCGCTCGGCTCCTCGCCGGTGTAGCTCTGCGGGCTCGCGTTCTCGACGCCGCCCGGGCAGTAGGTGCAGCGGCCGTGCGGGCAGCGCGCCGGCGCCGTCATCACCGCGACGACCGCGACGCCCGAGAGGGTCCGGGACGGCTTGCGGCGGACCGCCCCGTCGTAGGCGGCCCGCTCCGCGGGCGGGAGGCCGTCGATCCACGCCGCGTTCGTGGGAAGCGGGCCGCCGCCGCCCGCCCGCACGGCGGCGAGCTTCGCGCGGTGGATCCCCTCCGGGGTGGCGGCCGCCGCCCCGGTCAGCTCAGCCATTGCCGGCTCTCCCCGGTGACGCGGTGGGGGGCCCGCTGGAGCTCGGCCACGGTCCGCGAGCCGGTGAGGAACATGGCGACCTTGAGCTCGTGCACGAGGTCCAACAGCTCCTCCCGGGTCGGGCCGTACCCTTCCGCGGCCGCCCGCAGCACCCCGCCCGCCGTCCCGGCGGCGGCGGCGCCCAGGCTGATCGCCCGGGCGACGTCGAGCCCGGTGCGGACCCCGCCGCTCGCGATCACGGGGAGGCCCAGGGGGACGAGCTCCACGACCGAGACGGGGGCCGGGATCCCCCAGTCCCAGAACGTCTTGCCGACGCGCGCTTCGCGCCGGGCGCCCCGCTCGAGGGCGCGGTAATGCTCCACCGCGGCGAACGACGTCCCGCCGGTGCCGCTCACGTCGAAGCCGCGGACGTGCCGGTCGCGCAGCTCCTCCGCGACGACCCGGGAGATCCCCGCCCCGGTCTCCTTCACCAGGACCGGGACGGCCGCCGCGAGCTCCCCGATCCGGTCCAGGACCCCCCGGCCCCGTCGGTCCCCCTCGGGCTGGACCATCTCCTGGAGGAAGTTGAGGTGGATCGCGAGCACGTCGGCGTGGATGAGATCCATCGCCCGCCGCACCTCCGCGGCGCCGATCACGGGCTCCCCCGGCGCCTGGGGGACGATCTGCGGGGCGCCGATGTTCGCGAACTTGAGCGGCACCGCGTAGTCGGCGACGACCGAGTAGCTCTCGGGGTACTGGCCCTTCAGGATCGCCGCCCGCTCGCTGCCGACCCCCATCGCGACGCCGACGTCGGCCGCCGCCCGCGCGAGGTTCTCGTTGATCCGCTTCGCCTCCGGGTAGCCGCCGGTCATCCCGGTGATGACGAGCGGGGCGGCGAGGCGGTGGCCGAAGAGGGTCGTCGACGGATCGACCTCGTCGAAGTCGATCCCGGGCAGGGCCCGGTGGACGAGCTGGATGTCGTCCCAGTACCGGTACCGTCCGTCGACCTTCTGGGTGAGGACGACCTTGACGTGCTCCGCCTTACGATGGCTGAGGTCGATCCCGGCCGCGTCCGGCGGGCGCCCCGGTTCGTGCGTGGGCCCAGCTCCCGTAGACGGTTTCCCCCCGCACCGCGCGCGAGACGGCTCCATCCGAGAGTCCGCTAATAAGCGCTGCGTCCACGCCGCCGGCGGCGATGGCGAGCATCGCCGCGACCTTCCCGCGGATCCCCCCCGTGACATCGGGGGCCCCCGCAACGGGGCGGAGCGACGGGAGGATCGCCTCGTCGAGCTCCGGGACGATCCGGGACCGCCCCACGGTGCGGGGGGCGAGGAGGCCGGGGACGTCGCTCACGAAGATCGCCCGGGCGGCGGGAAGCGCCGCCGCGAGCCGGACCGCGATCGTGTCGGCGCTCAGGATCGACCACCCCCACGCCCGGTCCGGGACGACGTCCCCGAACGAAACCGGGGTGCGGCCCCCCTCGAGGGCGGCGACGAACGGCGCCGGGTCGAACGCCTCCAGGACCCCGGCCCGGTTCGCCGCAAGGGACGCCGCCGGGACCGACGCCGCGCTCACGCCGGCGGCGACCAGCTCGCGGAGGACGGCGAGGTGCAGGCGCCGGACCTCCGCCGCCACGATCGACGCCCCGCGCGCGCGCCGCCCGGCGGGGACGTCGGGCGCGGGCGCCCGGGCGAGGCCGAACTGGCGGGCGCCCGGGTGGCCGAACGAGCCGGCGCCGTGGAGGACGACCAGGGGACCGGGCGCCGTCGCGAGCTCTTCGGCGAGGCGCCGGAGGACCTTCGGCCGCAGGCGCTCGCGCTCCCGCTTGCGGGTGAGGACGCTGCCGCCGAGCTTGACGACGGTCGGGTTGGGGCTGCCGGGCGGAGCCGCCATCGTGCCGGTCCGGGATCAGGCGGAGTCGGCCCCGGCGCGGGGGCTGAACAGCATCAGCGCGCCGATCAGGACCAGCCCGATCCCCCACGACCACTCGAGGTTGAAGGTGTAGAGCCAGTAGAAGATGAGGAACATGCCGGCGCCGATGATCGCCGCGGCGAGGACCGTCCAGCCGATGGAGATCGGGCCGCCCGGGTGCTTCCCGTGCGCCCGGTGGGTCCCGCCGGCGTGCGCCTCCCCGTACCCCGCCATCGGAGGCGGCCACGCCGGCCCCCTTCAAATGGGTTCGGTCGGAATCGGCGCCGGGTCGGCCGGAGCCCCGGGCGGGCCGCCGTCGGGGCGCGCGCCGTCGCCCGGGGTGGCAAAGATAGATATGGCTCGGTCCCCTCGCGCGGTTCGCCCGCGGCCCGGGCAGGCGTCGAAGTGTCCTCCACCTCCGATTCTCGCCGTTCCGATCTCCCCGACGGAGCGTCCGGCGCGGTCGGCCCGCCCGAGGCGGCGGCGCCGGTGAACGACCGTCCGCCCGCGGCGCCGCCGGCGGTTCCGGTCGAGCTCGGCGCGGCGGTGCCCCCGCCGATCGGCACGAACGCGGCGAGCGGCTTTCTCGACGCGATCCTCGAGTCGAAGAGCGAGCTCTACCGGGGGAGCCGGGAGGTCCTCCGCGACACCTACGTGCCGAGCCGCCTGCCGCACCGGGAACAGCAGATCCGCCAGGTCGCGGAGGTGCTCGCCCCCGCCTTGCGGGGCGAGGTCCCCTCGAACCTCCTCATCTACGGGAAGATCGGCACGGGGAAGACGGCGGTCGTCGCCCAGGTCCGCCAGGACGTTGTCCGCCGCACCGAGCTCGCGAGCCACATCGCCTTCATCTACATCAACTGCGGGAACGTCGACACCCCCTACGGACTCCTCCAGACGATCGGCAACACCTTCGCCCGCTCGGAGCCCGACCGGATCCCGACCGGCTGGTCGCTCGACCGCGTCCAGGGAGCGATGCGCCGCCTGCTCGACGCACAGGGGGGGACCGTCATCCTCGTCCTCGACGAGATCGACCGGCTGGTCGCCCGCTCGGGGGACAGCGTCCTCTACACGCTGAGCGAGCTCAACCACGACCTGGAGCTCGCCCGCCTCGTCCTGCTCGGGATCTCGAACGACCTCAAGTTCACGAACCACCTGGACGCCCGGGTGCGCAGCCGCCTCAACGAGGAGAAGATCCTCTTCCCCCCGTACGACGCCCTCCAGCTCCAGGATATCCTGCGCGACCGGGCGAAGGAGGCGTTCCGCGACGGGGTCGTCGACCCGGGGGTCGTCGAGCGGTGCGCCGCCTACGCCGCCCTCGAGAACGGCGACGCCCGGCGGGCGCTCGCCCTCCTGCGCCTCGCCGCCGAGATGGCGGAGCGCGACCGGGCGAAGCGGATCACCCCGGACCACGTCGTGAAGGCGAAGAACCGGCTCGAGCAGGACATCATCCTGGACTGCTGCCGTACGCTGCCGCCGCACTGCAAGGTCCTCCTCTACGCGATCCTGCAGGCGTGCGAGCGCCGGCGCAACGGCGTCCTCACGGGGGAGGTCTACGACGCCTACCGCCGCCTGGCCGAGCGCCTCGGCCTGCAGCCGCTGCACGCCCGGTCGATCTCGAACTACGTCTCGGAGCTCGAGTCGCTCGGCCTGATCCGGGCGACGATCGTCTCGCGGGGCCGCGGCGGCCGGACCCGGGAGATCCTGGTCGACGTGCCGATCTCCGACACGATGCCGGCGCTCGAGGAGGACCCGCTCATCGCCCCGGTCGGCCGCCCGAAGCCCCGCGGCCAGCTCCTCCTCACGAACTTCGACAACCCGGGGCGCAGCGGCCCGTTCTGATCGTCGCGCCTCACGCCGCCGGCCCGGGACACCCGAGGGCGGCGATCGAGCGCACCGCCGCGCTCGTCCCGTTCACGAACGCCTCGAGGACGCCCGGGTCAGTCCCCGCCGACGGCCCGCAGGCGGAGACGGTGACGAGCCAGAGCGGGGCCCAGCCGGTCCCCGTGGAGTAGCCGGGGAGGAGCGACAGGGTGACGTTCGCCCGCGGGTGGCCCGCGACGAACGCCGCGCCGAGGGGCGTCGCGACGACCGCCCGGGCCGCCGCGGGACTGTCCGCGCTCCCGCCGAACGCGACGATCGGCGGCGTCGGCTGGGGACAGGTCGCCCCGCCGAACTCCGCGAACGGCCGGGCCGTTCCGCCCGCGACGAGCACGACCAGGATCGCGCCCGGCCCTGCGGTCGAGAAGTAGCCGAACGCCCACGCCGAGAGCAGTCCCTCGGCGTACGTCGGCCCCGGCGTCGGGACGAGCGGCGGCCACGGCGGGAGCGGGCCCCCGGCGGCGCACGCGGAGAAGGCGCCGACGAGCCGGCTCGTCCCGTTCTCGCCGAGCGGGCCGCCGCTCCAGCTGCCGACCCCGACGGCCCCGAAGAACGTCCACGGGCCGTCCGGGGCGGCGGCGGCGATCGCCTCGGCCGCCCCGGCGGCCGTCCGTTCCGTCTCCACGGACGGGCCGGCGGGGCTTGGGGTCAGCCGGAACCCGGGCACGATCCCCGCGAGGAGCAGGACGACGATCGCCAACGCCGCCCCGACGGCGATCCCGCTGCCCCGCGGGGGCCGCCCAGGGGCGTCCGGGCGGCGGGCGGGGGGGTCCATCCGTTCCCCCCCGTGCCGCCCGCGATCCCGGTCGGGCGCCGCCGCGCTAGGCGGTCTCGCCGACGGGCTCGGTCGCGCCGGTCGGCGTCTCGGCCCGCACCCGTCGCCGGGCGCGCTCCCGCTTGAGCTCGCGCAGGTCCCCTTCGAGCTCGCGGAGCTCGGCGGCGACGCGACGGACCCGGACCCGGGCGATCCCCTCGATCGCCGCGATCTCGCGGTCGAGCTGCTCGTCGGTCCCCCGGAACCCCGTCATGGCCGTCAGGCGGTATCGATCTGGGCCTTTTGGAGCTTGTCGGAGTAGTCGACGAAGACGGTCTTGACCTCCGTGAACTCCTCGATCGCGGCCGTCCCCGCCTCGCGGCCGCCGTTGCCCGTGTTCTTGATCCCGCCGAACGGCAGCTGGATCTCCGCGCCGATCGTCGGGGCGTTGATGTAGGTGATCCCGGCCTCGAGATCCTCGATCGCGCGGAAGGCGCGGCTCACGTCCCGGGTGTAGATCGAGGACGACAGTCCGTAGTCGACGTCGTTGGCGACGCGGACCGCCTCGGCGTAGTCGGCGACCTTGATCACGGAGAGGACCGGGCCGAAGATCTCCTCCTTCGAGATCCGCGTCCCGTGGCGGGTCTCGAAGATCGTGGGGGCGACGAAGAAGCCCCGGTCGTAGAGGCCGCCCGTGAGCTTCTCGCCGCCGCGGACGAGCCGCGCCTCCCGGCGGCCGATCTCGATGTACTCCAGGATCTTCCGCTCCTGGTCGGCGGAGGCGACCGGGCCCATGTCGGTCGCCGGGTCGAGCGGGTCCCCGACGCGGAACGTCTCGAGGCGCCGCACGAGCATCTCGAGGAACCGGTCGTAGATCCCCGCCTGGAGGATGAGGCGGCTCGTCGCCGTGCACCGCTGGCCGCTCGTCCCGAACGCCCCGAAGAGGATCCCTTCGAGGGCGAGCGGCAGGTTCGCGTCGTCCATCACGATCTGCGGGTTCTTCCCGCCGAGCTCGAGGTGGACCATCTTGAGCCGCTGGGCGCCCCGGACGTAGACGTCGCGGCCCGTCTCGACGCCGCCGGTGAACGAGACGGCCCGCACCCGGGGGTCCTCCACGAGCGCGGTGCCGACGGTGCCGCCCGCGCCGGTCACGAGGTTCAAGACCCCGGGCGGGAGCCCGGCGTCCTCGTAGACCTTCACGACCTCGGCGGCGCACCGGGCGGTGTTCGACGCCGGCTTGAAGACGACGGTGTTCCCCGAGATCAGCGCCGCGGCGATCTTCCAGTTCGGGATCGCCGTCGGGAAGTTCCACGGGGTGATGCAGGCGACGACCCCCTTCGGCTGGCGGACGGTGAGGCAGAACTTCGACGTTAGTTCCGAGGGGACGGTCTCCCCGAGCAGGCGGCGGCCCTCGCCGTCCATGTACTCGACGAAGTCGATCGCCTCCTGGACGTCGCCGAGGCCCTCCGGCAGGACCTTGCCCATCTCCCGGGTGACGATCCGTCCGATCTCCGCCTTCCGCTCCTTGAGGATCCGCGCGGCGGATCGGAGGAACTGGCCCCGGCGCGGCGCCGGCAGGTCCCGCCAGGCGGGGAACGCCTTGTGGGCCGCCTCGACCGCCGCGGTCACGTCGGCGGCGCGGGCGGCGACGAACGAGCCGACCGGCTCCCGGTTCGTCGGATTGATCGTCTCGAACCGGCCCGCCCCCGGCGGCACGACCCACTTTCCGTTGACGAACAGCCCGTACTCCTCGACCGACGACGACACGATCGACCCCTCCCCGGCACGCATCCCCCTCCGGCCTACATAGGGGTTTGCGGAGCCGGCGAGCGAAAGCCTAAGCGGCGGGGGCGTTCCGGCCGGGCGTGATCGACCCCGAGCTCATCCGCACCGAGCCGGCGGCGGTCGAGGCGAACCTCGGGCGGCGGCGCCGGCCGGAGTACCTGGACCTGCTCCGGGCGGTCCAGCGCGCCGATGCCGAGTGGCGGGCCTTGGTCCGCGTCGCCGACGACCTGCGCCGGCGGCGGAACGAGCTCGCCCGGCAGATCGCCGAGGCGCGGGCCACCGGCGGGCCCGCCCCGGCGCTCGCCGACGAGGCGAAGGCGCTCCCCGAACGGCTGCGCGAGATCGAGGCCGGCGAGGCGGCGGCCCGCACCGCGCGCGACGCCGCCCTCCGGCGGCTGCCGAACCTCCTCGACGAGAGCGTCCCGTACGGCCGCGACGATTCCGAGAACGTCGTCGTCGCGACGTGGGGGACGCCGGGGCCGGCCCGGCCGGATCTCCGCGCCCACGCCGAACTCCTGGAACGGCTCGGGATGGCCGACTTCGATCGGGCGCACCGGGTGAGCGGCGCCGGATTCTACTACCTCTTCGGGGATTTCGTCCTCCTGGACCTCGCCCTGCAGCGGTTCGCCCTCGACCTCCTGGTCGAGCGGGGGTTCACCCCGGTCGCCCCCCCGTACCTTCTCCGCCGCGCCCCGTACGAGGGGGTCACCGACCTCGCCGACTTCGAGAACGTCATGTACCGGGTGGCGGAGGAGGACCTCTACCTCATCGCGACGAGCGAGCACCCGCTCGCGGCGCTGTACGGCGGCGAGATCCTGGAGGAGGAGGACCTGCCGATCCGGCTCGCGGGGGTGAGCCCGTGCTTCCGCCGGGAGATCGGCGGCCACGGCGTCGACCAGAAGGGGATCTTCCGGACCCACCAGTTCCAGAAGGTCGAGCAGTTCGCCTACGTCCCCCCCGAGGCGTCCCCGGCGATGCTCGAGGAGCTCCGGGCGAACGCGGAGGAGGTGTTCCGCCGGCTCGGGATCCCCTACCGCGTCGTCAACGTCTGCACCGGGGACATGGGGACGGTCGCGGCGAAGAAGTACGACATCGAGGCGTGGTTCCCCCGCCAGCAGGCCTACCGCGAGGTCGTGAGCTGCTCGAACTGCACCGACTACCAGGCGCGGCGCCTCGGCATCCGCCTCGGCAAGGCCGGCCGGCCGGGCAAGCGGGTCCCCCACACCCTCAACTCGACGGCGGTCGCCACCTCCCGCGGCCTCGCCGTGATCCTCGAGCAGTACCAGGAGCCGGACGGCACCGTCACCGTCCCGGCGGTGCTGCGCCCGTACCTCGGCGGGAAGGAGCGCCTCCGCCCGACCGGCCGCCGGCCGTGAACGGCCGGCCGGAGGGGGGCCAACCCTAAGGCCGCGGCGCCCCTCCCGCGGGCGCCGTGGGCACGCAGCGGAGCCTCGACGACTTCGGGGGGGACGGCGGTCCGCCCGCGCCGCCCGCCGGGCCCCGCCGCCGCGTGCGGCCCGACGGGTTCCCCGAGGTCTGGCGGACGGAGGAGGGGTTCGTCGTCCACCCGTACCTGCGGCCCGCCGTCGTGCGGGCGCTGCCGTTCCAGCTCGACCTCGCCCGGATCGGGATCGAGGAGGACCTGCTCGTCGTCCTTCCGACCGGGCTCGGCAAGACGGTGATCGCGGCGCTCGTCACCGCGGAATTGCTGCGCCGCCGCGACGGGAAGGTCCTGGTCCTCGCCCCCACGCGCCCGCTCGTTCAGCAGCACGCCGACTCGTTCCGTTCCTGGCTCGTCCCGATGCGGACGGCCCGCTTCACCGGGACCGTCCGCCGCCCGGTCCGGGAGGGGACGTGGGGCGACGCCGACCTGGTCTTCGCGACCCCCGAGATCGTCCAGAACGACCTCGCGGCGGGCCGGTACGACCTCACCGACACGCTCCTGATCGTCTTCGACGAGGGGCACCATGCGGTCGGCAAGTACGTCTACGTCCCGATCGCCGAGCGGTACCGGGCGGAGCGCCCGGACGGCGGCCGCGTGCTCGCCCTCACCGCGTCCCCCGGAGGGAAGATCGAGCGGATCGAGGAGGTTGTCGCTGCCCTCGGGGTCCAGCGGGTCGAGGCCCGCAGCCGCGAGGATCCCGGCGTCGCGGAGTACGTCCACCCGATCGACGTCGACTACGTCTGGGTCGACCTGCCGCCGGCCGCCCGCGCGATCCGGGACGACCTCGACGCGGCGGCGTTCGCGGTCGCCCGCAAGCTCCAGAAGATGGGCTTCCTGCGGAAGAAGCCGATCGCCTCCCTGTCGGTCAAGGACCTGATCGCGCTGCGGGCGGAGATCTTCGCGCGCCCCGGGCCGATGGTCCGCCGCTTCGGCCCCCTCTTCCACCAGCTGGTGCTGCTCCATCTCCACCACGCCGCCGAGCGGCTGGAGACGCAGGGGCTCGCCCCGTTCGTCCAGTACCTCGACCGGGTCGGCGCGAAGCCGAAGCCGTCCCGCGGCGACCTCGCCTTCCTCCGCCTCCCCGAGGTCGTGCGGGGACGCGCGACGGCGGAGACGGCGCTCGCCCAGGCCCACACGCCGTCGCACCCGAAGCTCGACGCCGTCATCGACCTCGTCCGCGCGGTGCTCGCCCGGGCCGAGGGGCGCCCGGTGCGGATCCTCGTCTTCGCCCAGTACCGGGACACGATCGTCTCGATCCAGGAGGCGCTCGAGCGGCACGGCTGGTCGGTGGGCCGGTTCGTCGGCCAGGCGACCCGCGACGCCGACGACCGGGGGATGAGCCAGAAGGAGCAGGGCCAGGTCTTGGCGGGGTTCCGGGCCGGCCGGTTCCCGATCCTCGTCGCCAGCAGCGTCGCCGAGGAGGGGCTCGACGTGCCGGACGTCGACCTCGTCGTCTTCTTCGAGTCGGTGCCGAGCGAGATCCGGGCGATCCAGCGGCGGGGCCGCACCGGCCGCAGCTCGCTCGGTCGGGTCGCGGTGCTCCTGACCCGCGAGACGCGGGACGTCCAGTACCAGGCGGCGGAGATCCGCCGGGAGCGGGCGATGCGGCGGATCGTACGGGGCCTCTCCGCCGCCTCCCGCGCCGCCGCCGGCGCCGCGGGCGGGGAGGCCGCCGCGGCCCCCGCCGCCGGCCGGCGGCGCCGCCCGCCGGCGCCGAGGGGATAACCGTTCGGGCGAAAGGCCCGCGGTGCCCTTCCCCGAGCCACCTTAAATACGGTGGTCCGGGTCGTTCCGGCCCGAGGCGGCAGGATGGGCCTTCTCTCCTGGCTCGTGGCGAACTCGGGGCTCGCCGCCCTGACGGTCCTCGCGGTCGCCCTGACGGGCTACCTCGTCTACGCCATGCTCCACCCCGAGGAGTTCTAGCGGTCGGGGCCGATGTTCGACCTGCAATCCCTCTGGGGCGTCGGCCTGACGCTGCTCGTCGCGATCGCCGTCGCCCCGTTCGTCGGGGACTACCTCTCCCGGGTCTACACCAACCGGCCCGCCTTCGGAGACGTCCTGCTCGGGCCGGTCGAGCGCGGGATCTACCGGCTCCTCGGGACCTCCCCCCGGCGCTCGATGCCGGCGCGGGAGTACATGGCGGCCGTACTGCTCGTCAACGGCGCCCTCTGGGGCTTCCTGTTCCTCTTCCTCCTCCAGCAGGGGGCGATCCCCCCGGATCCGACCGGGGCCCCCGGGATGGGCTGGACGCTCGCCTTCCACTCCGCCTCCAGCTTCACGACGAACACCGACTTCACCCATTTCACCAACGAGACGCAGCTCAGCGAGGCGGCCCTCACGATCGCCTGGCCGGTCGCCCTCTTCCTCTCCCCGGCGACGGGCCTCGCGGCGTTCGCCGCGATGGTCCGCGGCTTCGCCCGCCGCGACGGGACGCTCGGCAACTTCTACGTCGACCTCGTCCGGACCGTCGGGCGGGTCCTCCTCCCGATCTCGGTCGTCGGCGCGCTCCTGTTCGTCGCGATGGGGGTCCCCGAGACCCTCCGGGGGTTGCTCGAGGTCCACCCGCTCCTCGGCGGCACCCAGCCGATCTTCCTCGGCCCCGTCGCGAGCTTCCAGTCGATCTCGCTCCTCGGGACGAACGGCGGCGGTTTCTACTCGGCGAACATGGCCTCGCCGCTCGCGAACCCGTCGGCGGTCTCGAACCTCTACGGCACGTTCCTGATGCTCCTGCTGCCGATCTCGACGCCGTTCGCCTTCGCCGGGATCGTGCGGCGCCGGTCCGAGGCGTGGCCGTACCTCGGGACGGTCCTGATCGTGCTGCTGGTCGCCCTCGCCCTCTTCCTCTTCTACCAGGCGGCGGCGAACCCCGCCCTCCTCGGGATCCCCGGACTCGTCCAGGGGACCGGCTATCCCGTCGGGCAGGAGCTCCGCTTCGGCCTGCCCGGGGCGTCGGCGTTCCAGGTCGTCAGCGTCTACGCCAACGTCGGGGCGAACAACATGGCGATCGGGGCGATCAGCCCGGGGGCCCAGATGGTCCTCCTCTTCGGGATGTTCACCCAGAGCACGCCCGGCGGCGCGGGGACCGGCTTCGGGATGCTGCTCCTCTTCGCGGTGCTGGCGATCTTCGTCGGCGGGCTCATGGTCGGGCGGACCCCCGAGTACCTCGGCAAGAAGATCGAGACCGGCCACGTGAAGTGGTCGGCGCTCGCCCTCCTCCTCCATCCGGCGCTGATCCTCGTGCCGGCGGTCGTCGCGGTCGTCGGCGGGTTCGTCGTCGTCGACGGCGCGACCCTCGCCGTCTCCGCCCACACGTTCACCGCCGTCGTCTACGAGTTCACGAGCGAGAGCGCCAACAACGGCAGCGCGCTCTCCGCCGGCGCCTTCAACGACACGACCCCGTTCTTCAACCTCGCCGGCGGGGTCGTGATGCTGCTGGGCCGCTTCGTCCCGATCTACGCGATGCTCCGGGTCGGCGAGATGTTCTCCCGGCAGCGGCCGAACCCCCCGGGACCGGGGACGCTCAAGACGGCGAGCGGCACCTTCACCGTCTACCTCGCCCTGTTCCTGATCGTCACCTCCGCCCTCCTCTTCCTCCCGATCCTCGCGATGGGCCCGCTGGCCCAGATCCTGTAGGGGGAATTCGTGCGCGCCCCTCCCCCGACCCCGCCCCCCGCCGGCGCCCGCGTGCCGGTCCGCCGACGTCCCCACACGTCGTGGCGGCGGGTCCTCGGCGACTCGTTCAAGATGTTCTCCCCGGCCCGGGAGTTCCGCCACCCGGTGATGTTCTGCGTCTACTCGCTCTTCCTGTTCCTCGTCGTCCTGACCGTCTTCCCCTACCTCTTCCCCGACATCGCCCGCGGCTACAATCCCGGCTACTACCTCGCCGTCACCGTGATCCTGTTCCTCACGGTCTGGTTCGCGAACCTGGGCGAGGCGATCGCCGAGGCGCAGGGCCGCGCGCAGGCCGACAGCCTCCGCGAGATCCGCAGCGGGGTGCGGGCCCGCCAGGTCCTCCCGGACGGGGCGACCCGCTGGGTCGCCAGCGACATCCTCCGCGTCGGCGACACGGTCGAGGTGCAGCCGGGCGAGACGATCCCGATCGACGGCGACCTCATCACCGGCGCCGCGCTGATCGACGAGTCGATGATGACCGGCGAGAGCGAGGCGGTCGTCCGCGAGAGCGGCGGCGACAAGACGAGCGTCCTCGGCGGGACCCGGGTCCTGCAGGGGACGGCGCGGATGCGCGTCACCGCCGTCCGGGGCGAGTCGTTCCTCGACCGCCTGATCCGCCTGGTGGAGGGCCAGGGACGGGAGCCGACCCCGAACGAGCTCGCCCTCGGCGTGCTCCTCTACGCGTTCACCATCGCGCTGTTCACGGTCGTCGTGACGTTCGTCTACCTCGCCGACTTCTCCGACATCGTGGTCGTCTCCGTGGCGACGATCGTCGCGCTGTTCGTCTGCCTCATGCCGACGACGATCGGCGCGCTCCTCCCCGCGATCGGGATCTCGGGGATCAACCGCGTCGCCCGGGCGAACGTCATCGCGAAATCCGGCAAGGCGGTGGAGGCGGCCGGCGACCTGGACGTCCTGATCCTCGACAAGACCGGGACGATCACCATCGGCAACCGGCTCGCCGTCCAGTTCGTCCCGGCCGCCGACGTGCCGATGCCCGAGCTCCTCGGCGCGGCGCTCCTCTCCTCGGCGGTCGACGAGACCCCCGAGGGCCGGTCGATCGTCCGGCTCGCCGCCCGGCACAACGCCCCGGCCCGGCGGCTCGAGCTCGGCACCTACAAGGTGATGCCGTTCACGGCGGAGCGCCGGATGAGCGGGATCGTGCTCGACGACGGGACGGAGATCTACAAGGGGTCGATCCAGGCGATGGAGACGTACGGGGCGATCCTGCCGCTCGACCTGCGCCGGGCGGGGGCGGCGGCGTCCCGGGCGGGGATGACCCCGCTCGCCATCTCGGTGAACAAGCGGGCGATCGGGATCGTCCTCTTGAAGGACGTCGTGAAGCCGGGGATCAAGGACCGGATCCGCGAACTGAGGACGATGGGGATCCGCACGGTGATGTGCACCGGCGACAACCGGCTCACCGCGGCGGCGATCGCCCGCGAGAGCGGGGTCGACGACTTCGTCGCGGAGGCGAAGCCCGAGACGAAGCTCACCCTGATCCAGGCGGAGAAGGCGGAGGGGCGGCTCGTCGCGATGACCGGCGACGGGACGAACGACGCACCGGCGCTCGCCCGCGCCGACGTCGGCCTCGCCATGAACAGCGGCACCAGCGCCGCGAAGGAGGCCGGCAACATGGTCGACCTCGACAACGACCCCACCAAGCTCATCGAGGTCGTCTCGATCGGCAAGCAGCTCCTGATCACCCGGGGGGCGCTCACCACCTTCTCGATCACCAACGACGTCGCGAAGTACTTCGCGATCATCCCGGCGATCTTCGTCACGACCGGGGCCGCGACGCCGCCCGGGATCGCCTTCCTGAACCTCATGGGCCTCGCGAACCCCGAGCTCGCCGTCCTCTCGGCCCTCCTCTTCAACGCGGTCGTCATCCCGCTGCTGATCCC
>JAKABH010000003.1 GCA_021801925.1 Thermoplasmata archaeon
CTCCTGGAGCTGCGTCCCGACCGCGAGCGGGCGGTTCTCGGTCGAGGTCACCGTCACCGACGCGCACGGCTCGACCGTCTCGGCGACGACCGAGCTGACGATCGCTCCGTTGACCTCTCCCGTGTCGCCGAACGGCGGAGGCGCCGCGCCGCTCCCGTGGTCCCTGATCGGCCTCGGGATCGTCGTCGTCGCCGCGGGGGCGGTCGCGGCGCTGCTCCTCCTTCGCCGACGCCGCGGAAGCCCCCCGCCCGCGGAGCCTGCCGCTCCGGCCTCGCCCCCGACCCCGCCGTCCGGGGGCGGAACCCCCCCGCCCCCCGCGACCGAAGGCGGGGATCCGGCCTCCCAGTTCATCTTCCGATAGCCGGACGCCGCCGGGGCCGGCCCGACGAACGGCGCCGCGTGCGGGGGATCGGGCCCGGACGGTCCCGAGCCGACCCCCGGGCGGCGATCGCCCACCGGCAACCCGAGAGCGAAGGTCCGGCGCTGCCTTCGTGCCGCCGGCAGGGGGCGACGGGTCCACGCCGTCGGGAGCGGGGCCGGTGCCAGGGGGCAAGCCGGCCCTCCGCCCCACCCGGGCCGGTCGCAACCGCGAGGCCGCGGCTCGTGGGGAGGACCGGCCGGATTCCCCGCCCGACAGCCTCCCGCCCGAGCCGTGGCGCGGGGCAACGGATGTCGTGCGGGGAGGCGGCCCCCCGCTGGCCCGACGGAACGCGAGTGCCGCCGGGACCGGGCTGCCCCGCGGGCGACCGGTCGGGTGGGTCGGCCGATGGCAGAGCCCGCGGGGGCGTTTGGTCTCGTGCGTACTACTTAGGCGGCGGGCGGCTGTTCTCGCGCCTATGACCGATGCACCGATCCGCACCTCGCTCCGGGCGGCCCGACGACTAGCGGTCGCGAAGCAGCATCTGGTGGGCCCGCGCCCGCGTCGGGCGACGCCCGAGCGGATCGTCGAATGCGTGCGCGATCTGGCGTACGTCCAGTGGGATCCGGTAAGCGTCGTCGCCCCGTCCCACCTCCTCTCGCTCTGGGCCCGGCTCGGGCCCTTCCGCCCAAGGGACCTCGATCGCCTGCTGTGGAAGGAACGGCGCCTCCTGCAGCATTGGATCCCCTTCGCCGGCGTCGTCTCGGTCGAGGATTACCCGATCTTCTTCTCCCTGATGCGACGGTACCCCGACTCGCTCTCGGATTCCTGGGGAGCCCAGCGGGCCCGCGCCCGCGCGTTCCTCGCACGGCACCGGGCGCTCCGCACGAGGGTCGTTTCCGCGCTGCGCCGCGGACCGCTCTCGCTCGACCAGTTCCCGGATCACGCCCGGACGAAGCGGGCCGCCCCGGAGTGGGCGCCGGCGAGCGCCGTCTCCGAGATGCTCGGGCACCTCCTCATGTCCGGGGAGGCGATGGTCGTGGGCCACGAGGGGAACCGGAACCTGTGGGGGCATCCCGACCACTACCTTCCGGCGGCGGTCCGCCGGGAGCCCCTCTCCGCGGAATCGGCCGACCGGATCGCCGCCGAACGGGCGCTGCGGGCGCTGGGGGTGGCGACGGCCCGGGAGATCCACACCTACTTCGTCCGGGGCTGCTACCGGAACATCCGGGCGACGCTGGAAACCCTGGAGGCGGACGGCCGCCTCCGGCGCGTGGCCGTGGACGGGCTTCCCGGCCGCGACCCTCGGTTCGTCCATGTCGACGACCTCCCCCGGCTGGACGAGCTGGAGCGGGACGAGCTCCCGCCCCGGGTGGCCCTGCTGCCCCCGTTCGACAACATGGTCTACAGCCCGGTCCGGGGGAAGCAGTTGTTCGGCTTCGACTACGTCCGCGAGCAGTTTCTCCCCCCCGCGAAGCGTCGGTTCGGTCTCTGGGTCCTGCCGATCCTGCGGGGCGATGAGTTCGTCGGACGGATGGACGCCCGTCTGGACAAGGAGGGGCGGAGGCTCGAGGTCGTGGCCCTCTACGCCGAGCCGGGGGCACCGTTGACCCGCACCGTCGGGGCCGAGATCCAGGACGAGATCGACCGCCTCGCGTCGTTCCTGGGCGCGGAGTCGGTGGTATACCCCGCCCAAGCCCCGTCGGGGTGGATCGGCGGCCGCCGATAGTGGTCCGTCTCATGAATAGGTAGTCGCTTCACGTCCCGGGTATCTCCGCCCTTGTGCGCGTGGCTCCGCCCGTCATGCTCACGTCGGAAGAGCGGCGTCAGCTCTCGACCTGCGCTACGGAGGGATATCGCTAATTCGCCCGTGTCCTGGGTTTTTCTGGTGGAGCCGTACTGGGTGATTACGTCGCGCGACGTTTCTACGGGGCCCATACGACACCGAGCACGAACGCACCCCCTATCTCCAACCAATGCGTACGTCACACCGGGGGCCCACGATCGTGATTGCCGCGCCCAGTTCCCGAACAGCGGCTCGACTGCTTTCTCCAGCCTCAGCGTGTCATCTGGGTGGCCCGGGTGGACGGATCAGATACATTTCGGAGGTTGCGGGTTCTACGCAGTCGCTTCGGGGTTCATAGAGCGTGACACGGTACCATTGAAGAACTACATGTTCGCCACACCAGGAGTGAGCCTCCTCGCTGGGGATTGCTGCGCAGGGCCGCGGACGAGGCACCGCTCGAGGCATGGAACGTGAAGGCCGCTGGTACCGAGCGTTTTCCAGTTCGAAAAGCCCCCTATAGACGGTTTCCGAAACTCTCCGTATTGGGGTTGTCCGCCTCGGTCGGCCTCCTGCTTCTGGTCGTGGGAGCTTCGGGGACGGCAAGCCCATTACCTTGGTTGCCGGCGGCATCACCAACCGCATGTGGCCTCCTCTCGGGGGCCGTCCCCCCGCTGGCAAGTGCACCGAACGCGCAGCTGTTTCCGATCTCGACTTCCTCCGCGATCACGTACTATTCGGGGAACCCGGGAGTGCCCGAGGTTTACCCCTCCGGCACTTCCGGTTCGGGGGGTGGGCCCAACGTGACGGTGGGCAACGTCACTTTCGGCGCGGTCCGATCTGCGTGGAACCAGACCTGCGGCAGCGCAACGTTCCTTCAGGTCTTCCAGAACGTGAGTCCTGCCGCGAATTCCCTTCGACAGTTCTGGTATGACACCGGCAGGCAGGTTTCGCCCAACGGCACGGCGACACATGGCACCGCGGTGGTCGAACCCGGATTCCTGTGGGATGCTGGCTGTACCGGGAACGTGAGCGGTAGCACGATCGGATCGCCCTACCTCCTGCGCCCGCTAATGCCACCCCCCGCCTACTCCGGATCGGGTTGCACCTATTGGGAGTACTGGTCGATGGTGCTGACGAGCGCTGGGACGACGAACCTCACGGGCCCCTACCTGCTCGAAGCCGTTACTGCCAACTTCGTGCCGCCGGGCCAGACCACGCAACACCCTGGCGGGGGGCCTGGCCTCAGCTCGGAGGAGCTTTACCTCGCGCTGGCGGCGCCCTTTGTTGTTGCGATCGGGGTGGTCGTCGCGGTTCGACGTTGGCACCGCCGTTCCGATGGTGCCCGACCACCAACTGCGCCACCCCCACCGACTCCAAAGTGAGCCACTGGCGCGCACCTGCCCGGTCCCTCTCGAGCGCATTGGTCAAGCTGCGCCCGGGGGGTTTGTTCACGGGTCCGGGTCGTGATTCTGGTCCGTGGTCGCGAGGACCGAGACCTACCCATGGGGAAGGGTCGAGAGCGCGAATGCATCGCGCCCGGGAGCCCGGAGCACCGCCATGCTACCATGGAGGGGCGCGACAAACTCCCACCCGGCCTCGAGGAGCTCTGGAACGTCGCCCACCCCGACCGCTTTCTCGCTCCGCTTCTCGGGACCGAGGGCCGCGCCCACCGTCTTGAGGTGGGCCACAACCTCCCAGTCGCTTTGCCGGCTAGGTGGGAACCTTCGAGCTTCGACTCCCGGCCCCACGTGCCGCGAAAATCAGCCAGAGAGAACGCGTGACAGCCTCGGAGCGGACCTTTGGGTCCGTAAGCAACCCCTTATGGCGGCCCAAAATCGGGACGAATATTCGGGATTGGATCGCACTTTCTTCGACCGGTCCGGGAGACCTGCGGACCCGGCTCTAGGCGAGCGTCATTCGATGGACTCTCCGGGAGAGTAGCGGGGCATGGATTTGAACCATGGATCTACGGGTTATGAGCCCGTCGGGATTTCAGGACGGTCGGGAACCCCGACCGCTTTCCTGACTACCCTACCCCGCTGCGCGGCGGGCATGCAGGCCCCCGTATATGAGCTTCCTCTCGGCGATCCGCCCGGTTTTGGCTCGGACGGGCCCGCGCCACCGTCGGGCATATCCATCTCCCGATCCCGTCGTGCCAGGACCGTCACGGGTCGGCGTCGGCCGACGTTACGATGGGCGGCGCGGGGGGCGTCCCACGGCGGAGGTATTCGGCCCCCGTTGCCCCGCCGACTGCCGAGGAGGGGAGTCGGGGCGACGGGAGAACCTCGGGGCGGTTTGGTTTCGATGGGGGCCGGGCGGGCCGGGGCTCCCCGTCCGGTCCCTCCCGCCGGTCGACCGGCCCCGGAGCGGGACGGCGATCCGAGGGGGGGCCGGGGCCCGGACGAGGACAAGCGCCCCCCTCGAGGGCGGCGAGGGGCCTCCATGCCTCCGACCCGGTGGATCACATGTCGGCCAACATCGCCTCGCCCGCGCCGGGCGGGGGTGCGGCCGGGTCCCGCGGTCCGAGCCGACGGCCGGTGCGGACCCGCAGCGCGATGAAGCCGCCGGCGACGACGACCGAGACGACCGCCATGCCGCCCCAGAGGTACGCCGGCCCGAGCGGTCCGATCCCGAGAAGGACCGTCCCGACAACCGGGCCGATCGCGCGCGTGGCGTTCGTCACCGCGTTGTAGCTGCCGAAGTAGCTGCCCCTCCGTTCGCGGCCTCCGAAGGTGGCGACCAGGGTCTGCTGCGTCGGGCTCACCACATCCTCCCCGAGGGTGAGCACGGCCATCGCGAGCAGGTAGAGCGGGAACGCTCCGGCGGCGTAGAACAGGAGGAAGCCGGCGCCGTAGGCGATCGTGCCGCCGGCCATCCAGCCGAGGTAGCGGGGCGCGCGTTCGATGAGGCGCGAGACCGGCAGCTGGAGGAGGACCACCAGGACGCCGTTCAGCGAGTAGATGAGACCGAACTCGGTGAGCGGCAGGTCGCGGACGGATCCCAGGAACAGCGCCAGGGGAGTGCCGAACTGGTTCATGACGAGGGCCAGCCCGGCGAGGGCGATCATCAGCCAGACGAACGGGCGGTCGCGGAACGGCTCGGAGAGACGGGTCGGAGTCGCCCCGGTCCGCTTCGCTCCCCGGAACGTTTCGCGGAGGAGGACGAGGAGGACGACCCCCTCGATCAGCGAGGTGATCGCCGCGAAGAGGAAGAGGGACGGCAAGCCGGCGGTGGAGGCGAGGAACCCCCCGACCGCCGGGGAGATCGCGAACCCCAGGTTCATGAAGACCCGCTGGACGCCGAAGGCGGTGACGGAGAGGTGGGGGGGCGTCACGTCCCCGATCATCGCGCTCTGCGACGGGCGGGTGAGCCCTCCGCCGAGGGAGTTGATCCCCCAGAGCACCATCACGAGGGGGATCCCGCGACCGAGGTCGATCCAGAGGAGGGTCAGCATCGCGGCGCTGAGGAAGCTCGGATAGATCGCAAACGGCCGGCGGCCGTACCGGTCGGAGAGGTAGCCGCCCGCAAGGAAGGCGAGCGTGCTCACCGGGACGAGGGCGGCGATGAGCAGGCCGATGTCGAGGTACGGGAGGTGGTAGAGGTCGGCGAAGACGATCGGCAGGAAGACGAACGTTGCCGAACGGCCGACGTTGCGGACGAGGCCGGCGCTCCCGAGCAGGTAGACCCGGGAGTCCAGGCGAAGGGCGGCGGGACGGGTGGGGGAGCTCAGCATGGCACCGCCCGTCGTACCGCCCGCCCCGTCAAAGGCGCCGGACGACGACCCGGCCGGAACGGAAGGGGTCGTCGGCCCCCCTCCGAGCTCCGATCGGCCGCGCTCCCGCTCCCGGGAGCGGCGACCCCGGCGGCGCGGCAGGAGGCCCCGCCGTGGCCCGCGCCCCCGCCCGACGCCGCCCCGCGGAACCGAAGCCCCGCGGAACAGCCGCGCCGGCCCTGGGCAAAGGCCCGGTTCCTCGACGACCGGAGCCGCCGAACGCGCGAGCGCGCCCGGCGCCCCCTACTCCGCGGCGACACCTTCCCGGACCGCCCGGATGCGTTCGCCGTGCCAGCCGAAGAAGTGGGCGTAGAGGTAGCCGTTCATCACCAGGGCGAGGGCGTACCCGAGGAACGGCACCGGCGCGGCGACATCCTCCAGGGCGAAGCCGCCGATCGCCGTCGCGCCGCTGGCGGCGCCGACCCGCGCCGCCTGGTTCGTTCCGGCCCCCTCGGAGCGGTCGGCATGGGGAAGCCGGCTCATCATCGCCGACTGCTGGGCCGGCAGCGCCATCACGCGGAACGCGGGGAGGGCGATGTACATCCCGAGCGCCGGGAGCAGCGGGACGAACGGCATCAGGGCGGCGAGGCCCGCCGCGACGAAGCGGGTCCCCACCACCGAGATCACCCAGCCCCACCGGGCCTCGAGGAACGGTGCCGCGAGCACCGAGAACGTCCCGACGAGGCTGCTCACGGTCGTGTACGTCGCCATCTCGGGCCGCGCCACGCCAAAGATCAGGACGAAGAACGGGATCAGGAACGGGGTGAGCAGCCCCTGGGAGAAGCCGTTCAGCACGCCGGTCGCCGCGAAGCGCCGGATGACGCCCCGACTGCTCGCCGACGGCCGTCGGCCCGGCTTCGGGGCCCGCATCGGGATCGGGAGGGCTAGGGCGACCGACCCCGCGCTCAGCGCGAGGGCGATCCCGAACAGTTCGTCGAGGCTGCCGAACCCACCGGCGAAGGCGCCGATCGCGGCGGAGACGCCGACGGCGAACGTGAAGAGGCTGAACATCTGGGTCCGGGACGACGGCAGGAGCAGATCGCTCAGGATCGACGTCTGCAGCGGCATGGCGATCCCCCCGACCCCTCCGCCGGCGAGGGATCCGGTCGCGCTGAAGCCGCCCAGGAGGCTCGCGAGGGCGGCGAGCGGCAGGCTGGGGGGAAGCAGCAGGAGGGCGCAGGCGATCGGAAGGAGGGCGAGGCTGAGAGTGTAGGTCCCGCGCATCGTCGTCCGGCTGCCGAGCCGGCCGAGCAGGTAGGAGAGGACGGCGGTGGAGAGCGCTCCTCCGGCGTAGATGATCCCGAGCAGGAAGGCGCCGGAGTGCAGCTCCTGCAGAATGAGGTACGGGAAGGCGATCGTCACCACGCCGGCCGCGAGCCCACGGAGGATGCGCGTGGCGAGCAGGAGCCACGCCCCCCGGCGCGCCCGATCGGGATCGATCCACTCGGATCGGGCCGCCTCCACGGTGACCTCCCCCTCTGTCGAAGGCACGGAGCCGCCGACAGCCGCTTCCGCTTGTAACCCCTCTCCCGCCAATTTCCTCGCGGCCGGTCGGGACGGACCCGAGAATCGAAACCGGGGGCGGCCCCTGGGATCCCACCGTTCCTGCGGGGGGTGCCCGCGCCGGAGTCCCCGCCGCGAGGGGACCTCCCGCGGCGACCTTATAGGGCGCCCGGACGGGGGGGTCCGCATGCATTCGGCCCGCGCCGCTCGAATCCGCCGCGAACCCGACTTTGGCCGCCGCGCGTTGGCGGTCTTGCTCGTAGTGCCGCTCCTCGCCGCCGCGTTCGGAGGGGCGGCCCTCGTCGGAGCGGTCGCCGTGAGCCGATCGGCCCCGACCGGAGAACGGGCGGCGGTCGTCCCGGCTCGGCAGACCTTGGCGGTCGAGGCGACGCTCGATCTCTGCACGGGCCAGAGCGCCCCGGGGAACGCGCCGCCGCGGGACTGCTCGGGGCAGTACCCGTCCGGGGTCGCCTACGACCCCGCCCAAGGGGTCGTCTTCGCGACCGTCCTCGGGTCGGACAACGTGAGCGTCCTCAACGCCACGACCAACGCCGAGGTGATGAACATCCCGGTCGGCGGGGGCCCGCTCAGCCCGGTCTTCGACAACGCCACCGGGACGTTGTACGTCGCCGACTCCGATACCGAGAATCTGACGGCGATCGATGCGTCGACCGACCGGGTGGCGGCGACCATCGGCCTCGGGAGCTACCCGTCGGCCATGGCCTACGACCCGATCCAGCACGAGCTCCTCGTGGTGGAGTCCCAGACGGACACCCTCCAGATCGTCGATGCCGCGACCGGCCAGGTCGTGGCGACGGTCGCGGTGGGCAGCAGTCCGTCGGCGGTCGCCTTCGACCCGGTGACGGATCAGGCGTTCGTCGCGGACCTGGACGGGGGCAACGTGAGCGTGGTCTCGCTCGGGACGGACGCGGTCGTCGCGACCGTCCCCGTCGGCCAGGCCCCGTCGTCCCTGGCGTTCGATGCGAGCAGCGGAGCGGTCGTCGTGGCGAACGCCGGCAGCTTCAACGTCTCGGAGATCGATCCGGCGACCGACCACGTCGTCGGGTCGTTCCTCGCCCACGGGCTCTACGCCAGCGCCGCGATCGACCTCGCCGGTCCGGGCGAACTGGTGTTCGTGAACCAGCTGAGCGACAACCTGAGCCTCTTCAACGCGACAACGTACGGCTGGCTCGGGAACGTGCCGGTCGGGCAGGGCCCCCAGAGCGCCGCCTACGACCCCGCTTCGGGCCGGCTGTACGTCGCCGACTTCGACACCGACAACGTCTCGGTCGTGCGCGTCGATCCCGCGGCCCCGGCCGGCACGATCCCGCTCGGCCTCGATCCGTCCGCCATCGCCCTCGACTCGGCGACCGGCCAGCTCGTGCTCGCGGTGCCGACGCCGCAGAACCTGAGCGTCGTGGATCCCGCCACCGGGCGGGTCACCTCCGCGGTGCCGCTCCCGGGCGTCCCGGCCGGTCTCGCCGCCGATCCCATCACCGGGCAGGTGTTCGTCGCCCAGCCGGAGCCGTACTTCGCGAACGGCACGATCCCCAACACCGTGAGCGTCGTCAACCTCTCCCTGGGAACGGTCACGCGCCAGATCGTGGTCGGCGACGGCCCCCAGGCGGTCGCCTACGACCCGAGTTCGGGCTCGATCCTCGTCACCGACGGGGCCGCCTCCAACGTCACCGAGATCGATCCGGCGAACGGCTCCGTGATCGCGAACCTCTCGGTCGGAGAAGGACCGTCCGCGGTCGCCGTGGGGGGGGCCGGGGATCCGACGTTCGTCGCGAACGAGCTCTCCGACAACGTGAGCGTGCTCGGCGGCACTCCCCTCGGGGTCGTCGGCGCCATCGCCGTCCCCGGGGGGCCGGTCGACCTTCTGGAACTCCCCGGCCTCGACCGGCTGTTCGTCTCGGAGGGGTTTTCCGATACGGTGAGCGTCGTCAACACGACCTCCGATCGCCTGCTCTCGACCGTGACGGTCGGGCTCGCCCCCGGGGCGATGGCCTACGACAACGCGACCGGGGACGTCCTGGTCGTCGACTCCCTCTCCGATTCGGTCGCGCTCCTCGATCCGGCGACCGGCGCGGTGGTAGGCACCGTCCCGGTCGGCCCCGATCCGACCGGCATCGCCTTCGATCCGGCGACCGGGACGGCGTTCGTGACCGACCGGGGCGCCGGCGCGGTCTCGATCCTCGGGATGCAGAACGTCGTCGACTTCCCGGTCCGGTTTGCCGAGAGCGGACTCCCCGGGGGGACCTCATGGTCGGTGACGGTCGACGGCGCTACGCTCTCGTCGACGGGGACGGAGGTGAACGCGAGCCTCGCCAACGGGAGCTACCCGTACTCGGTCGGGCCGGTGAGCGGCTATACGGCGACCCCGGCGACCGGCACCGTGGTCGTCCAGGGCGGGGGATCGGTGAACGTCACGTTCGCCGCCGTTGGCACGGGGCCGGGCCCGAACCCGACCCCGGCCGGAAGTTCGGGGTTCGACTGGGTGCCGGTCGCCGCGGGCCTCGCCGTCGCGATCGTCGCCGCGGTCGGGCTCCTCGCCTACCTCCGCTTCCGGGGCCGCGGGCCCCGGGGCGGCCCCTCGTCGCCCTGACCCGCCCCCGACGAGGCGGTCGGGGGCCCCCCGAATGGCGGGCCGGGGGGTTCACCCCCACGCCCCCGGGCGTCGGCCCGGGTCAGCGGAGAAGCGCAGCGCGGGGGCGCCAAACCGTGGCGGGCCGGGGGCCGGCCGTTCGAGGAACAGCTCCCGTCCCGCTCGGGATCGCCGAAACGGTGCGCCGGTGGGGGCCGGTCAACGGGGCTTGGCGTCTCCCGGTGAACCCACGCGCCGGACGGTCGCGTAGGCGAACGCCACCAGGAGGACCCCGCCGCTCACGAGAAGGGGAAGCCCGATGAACGGCAGCACGACCAAGGAGATACCCAGGGCGACGGCCGGGATCGCCCAGCGGGCCGCCCGGGACGCGGCGAGGGGGAGGCGGAGCCGGACGCCGGCCGCGCAGCCGATCACGTACACCGCGATCGCCGCCCCGCTCGCCACCAGCAGCGCCTCGGTGAGGCTCACGTCCGCCAGATAGTACACCCCCATCACCGCGCTGATGCCGCCGAGGAGGGTGAGCAGCGCGCGGTCGGGCACACGCGACGACGGATCGATGTGGGCGAGCGCGCGGGGAAACCCGCCGTCCCGGGCGGTCGCGTAGACGACGCGGGACATCCCGGTGGTGTAGGCGTTCACCACCCCGAAGACGACGAACAGGGCCAGGACCGCGGTGCCGGCCGCCCCGAACGGGCCGAAGACGTTGCCCAGGATGGCGGCGAACGGCGCGACGCCGCCGCCCGCCCGGAACGCCCCGGTTCCGATCGTGACGAAGGCGACGGCGAAGTAGAGCGTACCCACCACCCCCACGCTGGCGAAGACGCTCCGGGGCAGATCCCGGGCCGGGTTCTCGAACTCTTCGGCGACGTTGGAGACGTTCTCGTAGCCGAGGAACGACCAGAAGATGAGCGCCGCCGCGGTCCCCACGGGCGCGATCCCATCGGGGAAGAACGGCGTGAACTCCGCGGCGTGGACCCGGGGGGCCGACACGAGCACGGTCACCGCGAGGAGCGCGACGATCGCGCCGATCACCGCCAGCTGTACCCGGGCGCTGAGGACGATCCCCCGATAGTTGACCGCGACCGCCGACGCGACGACGGCAAACCCGAGCAGATACGTCTCGGGCCGGCTCAGCGGGAAGGCGTAGCCCAGGTACGAGGCGGCGATCAGCGCGACGGCCGGGGCGCCGGTCATCGTCCACAGCGCGAACAGCCAGCCGGTCGCGGTGGCGACCCGGGGTCCGAACGCCTCCCGGGCGAATCCGTAGATCCCCCCGGACTCCGGCCGACGGGCCGATAGCCCCGCGAAGGTAAGGGCGAACGGAAGGCTCGCCCCGGCGAGCAGCGCCCACGCGATCAAGGCGCCCGGGCCCGCGATCTGGCCGGTGATCCCGGGGAGGACGAGGATCCCCGAGCCCAGGACCGAGCTCACGTAGAGGGCGATCGCGTTGCGGCGCCGAAGGACCGGGCGCAGCCCGCGGGTCGGAGGCGCGATCGGCCCCGGGGGGGAGGCGATCGGAGTCGAACCCGAGGGTGTCGTCCCGGTTGGCACCGTCCCCCGTCGGCGGTCGGCCCAGTCGGGCGCGGCAAATATAGCCGACGGCGACCAACGCCTTCGGGCGGCACCTCGGTCCCCCGACGTGGCGGCGATCCCAGTTTCCGACCGGCGGCTCGGACTCCGGTCCCTCGGGGCCGGCTCCCGCACGCCGCCTCCCACGGGCGGGGGTGTTCGCACCGATCCAACCGGGGGTCGGCGCCTCGTCGGTCGTAACGCGGCATGCCGCCGCGTCGGGGGTACCAGGGGGGGAGCCGGCCCGGCTGGCCCGCCGCGCCGAGCCGTCGCGGGCGCCGGTCGCCCCGGTTCGGGATCGGGGGATCGGTTCTGGACGTGTCGTCCCCGGACGCGGCGCGCATGCCATCCCCCGGGTCCCTCCTTCGTGGGGAATCCGGGCTCTGCCGAGAGGATGCGACCCACGATCACGGGGCGACAGCGGACAGACTAGGAGCCCGGAGCATAACCCACCCCGTCCTGACGGCGGATCTACTGACGGTACTATGGCCGGGCTCGTCTATCGGTGGGCATGCCCGCCGAGAAGGAGCCGGCCTTCCGACGATACGATCCGCTTCAGCGAGGCGCAGACCGAGCGGTGGAAGCGAAGGGTCCATCGGTCTACTGTCCCCCGGACCCGTGGCGGGTGACGGAGAGCTCTCTATGTCCACGAGGGAGGCCCCCGCTCGGAGAACGGTTCACCCCGTTCATGCGACGGAAGGTGCGAAGTCGAAGGGGTCGGGCGGAGTATCGGTGGCGGAAGATGAGCGGGGAGCCGGTGTTCGGGCAGATCAAGCAGGGACCGGGGTTACGGCAGTTCCTCCTCCGAGGGAAGGAGAAGGTCGGAGCGGAGTGGAAGCTCGGGTGCCGGACCCATAACCTCAGGAAGCTGCACGCGGCAAGTCTCGGCTAAGGTCGGCGAGAGGCGAGGCGCTCGGGAGGGTCCCGACAACCCACGCGGAGGAGCCCCTCCTCGCACCTCGCAACGAGTACGACTACGGGCTCCCGGGCCAAGTGCGGTAACTCCTGTGATCTACCGGAATGTCGCGTGTCGTGGGTGTGGGGCTATCTGTACCCGGGAGGGGCCGGAACGGAACATCGGATAGAAATCAGAGACTTTCGCGCACATTGAGCGCGTTCAACGTCTCCGCAATGCGGTCTTTGCAAGAGTAGCGGGTTGCCAGTTTGGCCACCTTGGTCCAATCCGTAACGTGCATACCGACCAAACCGATGTCGTATGCATCTTTCCTAACCTTACCACGGAGAAACTGACTCTCGACCGGCGACAGGAGGCGGTGAGAAAGTTCCCAAGAGCGATCCCGGTACGCCTTCACTTTCTGGAGGAGTAGAAGCTCAGGAGTGGGAACGAGCACCGCCTCTTTGCCGATTGTCCACGCCCCGCAGTTATCCTCCAAGAGCGTGTAGGGAAGCTTCACCTGCTGGTCTTCTTTGAAAGGAGGCCCCTGGTCGATTTGAGCCGCGTCGATCTCTATGTATTCTGTGCGGTCGCCAACTTGCACCGGTTTCCTGTACGACCGCGCGAAGGGACCACCATCGGCCACATATCCGTTCTCTCGGTAGTACTCTTCGAGGAACCTCTCGAGAATCCATTGGTGGGGAAGGACGATGTCGATGTCGCGACTGCCAAGTCCTCGGTGGTAGTGCCAGGCAGCCCAGCCCCCAATCAGAAAGAAACGAGGACCCCGAGCGCGTGCCCAAGGAGCGAGGCGTTCAATCTCCCTGTAACTCTCCTGAGTAACCTCTTCTGAGTACTCTTCCCGGAGGTCACTTGGAGTGTCGTCTATCGACGACGGTCTGCTACTCAAGACGCACGCCCCATAACTCCATGAACAAATCTCTCGCCGCGTAGGCTCGGTTGTCGCACACCAGGTCTACAACGGTTCGGAAGCGAGACGTCCGACGAAGAGAGCTCTTCTGGTCAGGTCCTTCTTGGTCCCCCTCCAAAGGGATGTCGGCCTGGTACACACTAACGGACAGTATACCTACGTCGTTCGGAGTCAGACGGGATAGCAATTTCTTCGGGGTCGGATGATAGACAGCCACCCGATCGGGGCGGAAGTAATCGCTGTATTGTGCGAGCGCGCTCTCCAGGCACAGAGTTGCCCCCTCACCAGTCAAAATCTGCGCGGCCTGATCCATGCCTGCCCTGACCTTTGTCGTTCCCGCGAGCGCCCGGGACATGACCCGTTGGTATGGGAACAGAGCTAGAATCAAGCTAGTCGGCTGGGTGACCTCGAATCGGCCGTCAGACTTTCGGCGCACAATGTGGTGGTGATCCTCTAGCCATCGGACAAGGCGGCTTACCTGGCTCGGCTGCGCCCCCGCGGCCGCTGCTATTTCGGTTTGCAGGAAGGGCTGCTTAACAGTTAGAATTTCGCGTACAATTCGGTAGTTAACTGGGGCCGTGGCGTCGATTCGCGCTGGGGTAGATTTAATCATTGTTACAAAATTTCATAATCTTTAAATGTATTTAAAGACTTGCGAGCATAGGCGCCCGTTGAAATGGCGGCACTCCGAGCTACGATGGAGGGGTACCCCCCCTCATCGTAGCTCGGGGTCCCCCGCCGTCAACAACAGGTCCGTAGTGATCCCTCTCCTACCGATGCAGATGCGCGCAAACATGAGGAGCGATGCCTACTACTGAATCAGTAGTAGGATGGCCCGCGATAGAAGAACCCGGATTCGCATCCACCGGGCATAAGATCGCGGCCCGTCCGGGGGATCAGACAGTCCCGCCTCTGCTCGGCCGAGTTGTGCCTTCAGCCGGCGCGCGATGAAAGAGCGGACCTTCGGGTCGTCAAGAAGGTTGGCAAGCGCATCCTCTTGGGCCTTCCACTTCGCCCGCTCCTCCACGCCACCAAGACTGAGCGGACCACCGCACTGGACGCAGAACTTCCCGTCCGGGTCGTTTGAGGTCGAGCAGCGAGCACCCACGCGCGGATGCTTCGACTTCGGGGTTTCCGATCGGCCCAGGTCGATTCCGTGGGCTCGGGCGAGCGCGTCCTCGACTTCCTTGCCCGACAGGTGAACGTAAGTCTTTGCCATCGGGGAACCCCGCTGCCAACCGAAGAACTTCTCGAGCACCGAGGTCGACACCTGGGGATTCTGTGCGACGGCCGTGGCTCGGGAGTGCCGGAAGCTGTGCGGATTCACCGGCTTCGCCACGCCGGCGCGGGACGCCGCTCTCTCGAGCAGCTTGACGACGTAGCGGGAACCAATTCCACTTCCGCTCGGGTTTGCCTGCTCGACCTGAACCCAGAGCGGAGAGCCCCTGTCGCCGGCTCGGGGATGGTTCTTGAGCCAGAGGAGAAGGTTCGGCACCGCGGCCTCGAAGAGAGGGACCGTTCGGCGCCCGGTCTTTCCTGTCGGGAAGTAGAGGCGGACTGCCCCGTATTCGGTCCTCTCCACGTCCCCGATTCGCAGGGTCAACACCTCGCCGATCCGACCCCCGCTTTCGTAGAGGACCCAGATCAGGGCCTTGTCGCGGAGGTTGACGGTATGATCGGCTATCCGCGCGACCTCCTCCGGCGTCAACACATCGTTGTGGTCCTTCCGGCTCGCCCCTCGGGCGGAGAGTGGTATCTTGAGCCAGCGGGGGAACTCCTTCCCATCGCGATCGAACCGCCACTTCCCGAACGAGTAGAGGACGGAGCGAGCCGTAATCTTGGTCCAGACCTCCTTTCGCGGTAGGCCCCAAGGAACTTCGCGGGCGTCTCCCGGTTCGGTTCCAGAAGGTCCCGGCCGAGTCGCTTCGGGGCCGCCTGAGGATTCGCGAAGTAGGTCACTGTCTTTGGTGCAGAGACCGCTTCCCTACGAGCCTCCACGAACTCGAGGATCGCCTGAGCGGTTTCGGAGGGGACGCCCGAGTCTTCGGAGCGCAGGCGGGCCTCGGCGTGGGCAATCTGGGCAAGCGTGTCGTGGAGGTCAGACCGGCGATTGTCGGCGACCGGTTCGACCGGGGCGGCACCCATCGCTTCGAGGGAGGGCGGTCAACGGATACGAACCCTCGGACCAAAGCCGCGGGAGGGATTTGAACCCTCGGCCTGCTCCTTACCAAGGAGCCGCTCTGCCAGCTGAGCCACCGCGGCGTCGAGACGAACCCGAGACCTACTCCCTTTTCCGCTTTCCGATGGAGCCCGCGTCGGAGTCGGCCCTCGCCTCGTTCGCCCACGGGAACCCGCGGGCCGTCTCGGGCCAGTCGGAGCGGTCGCGGGGTGCGAGCGGCCGCCGTTCGAGGAACGCCCGCATCCCTTCCCGCTGGTCCGGTGTCCCGAAGAGCCGGGCCCACAGGTCGAGCTCGTAGGCGAGGTCGTCGTCGATCGACCGGTCGACGGCCCGCAGGATCTCGTACTTCGCCGCGGCGAGGGCGAGCGCCGGCTTCTCCGAAAGTTCCCGGGCGAACGCGATCGCGGCCGGCAGCAGCTCGGCCCGCGGCACGACGCGGTCGACCCAGCCGTCCGCGCGGGCCTCTTCCGCGGAGACGGCGCGGCCGGTGTAGATCCACCGGCGGGCCCGCGCCGCACCGATCCGGCGCGGCAGGCGCTGCGAACCGCCCCATCCCGGCGTCACCCCGAGATTGATCTCGGGCTGCCCGAACGTCGCGTCGGCGGAGGCGAAGACGAAGTCGCACGCGAGCGCGACCTCGCAGCCGCCGCCGAGGCAGACCCCGTGGACCGCGGCGATCACAGGGAGGGGGAGCCGCTCGAGCCGCCGGGTCACTTCCTGGCCGCGGGCGCCGTGCCGGCGGGCCTCCTCCGGGGTCATCGTCGCCATCTCGCGGATGTTCGCCCCGGCGGCGAACGCCTTCTCCGCGGCGCTCGTGAGGACGACGACCCGGGCCGCCGGGTCGGCATCGATCGTCTCGAGCGCGTCTAGCAGCGCGTCGAGGACGGGGCGGGCGAGGACGTTCACCGGCGGGTGATCGATCGTCACGACCCGGACGGGCCCGTCCGGGCGGACGGCGACAAGGGGTCGGTCGGCCGCTGCGGTCATCGGGCGCCGGACCCGGGGGGGGCTATTTAGGCGCGCAGGTTCGGGCCGGGGAGGATCGATGCCGGCCGCGGTCGTGAGCACGTGGTACGGCACGTTCGTCGTCGACGGAGAGCGCGTGCTCGTCGCCGAGCGGGCCCCCACCGAGACGGCGGCGCTCGCGGAACGGACGCGGCTGCGGCGGAGCGGGGCGTTGACACCGGAGGAGACCGCCGTCCTCGGCCGCCGGGGCGGCGCCGGCTGGACGACCCGCGACCGCCGGCTCGTCCCGTACGGGATCCGGTGGGATCCCCGGGCGCCGGGCACGGTGCCGAAGACGGTCGTCCCCGGCTCGATCGCCGACGCCCGCGCGTTCCTTCTCGCCGACGCGGAGACGGCGCTGGCGGCGGCGTGGGATCCGTCCGTCCATGTCCAGGAGGCGGTGCGGGCGCTGGCCGACCTCGACCGCGTCCGCAACCTCCTCGGCGAGCGGCTCGGCAGCTGGGCGTCCCGCGACCACCCCGAACTCGACCCGGGGGACCACGCGCGCGCGGCGCGGGCGGCGCTGGAGGCGGACGCACCGGGCCCCCTGTCGCCGCGGGATCCGGGCGTCGCCGCGGCCCGGCGCCGGCTCGCGGAGCTCTACAGCGCCGTGGAGGGGGCCCGCGCCGCCCTCCTGACGTCGGTCGAAACGGCCTCCCCCGCCCAGACGCCGAACCTCGCGGCGCTGCTCGGGCCGGAGCTCGCCGCCCGGCTGGTCGCCCAGGCCGGCGGCCTCGAGCGGCTCGCCCGGCTGCCGTCGAGCACGGTGCAGGTCCTCGGGGCGGAGCGGGCGTTCTTCGAGCATCTGCGGGGCCGGGCGTCCCCCCCGCGCCACGGGCTCCTCTTCACCCACCCCGCGCTCCAGTCGGCGCCGCGCTCGGAGCGGGGAAAGCTCGCCCGGGCCCTGGCCGGCAAGGTCGCGATCGCCGCGCGGCTCGACGCCCACGGCGCCGCCGTCGAGCCGTCGCTCGCCCGGGCGTTCGACGCCCGTCGGGCGGAGCTCAAGTCCCGGCGCGGGCGGCCGACCCGGGCGGGGCGCCGGTCAGGGACCCGGCTTCCACTTGACCGAGCAGCCGGCGACCGGTAGCTCGGCCGGATCGACCGGCCGCCCCGCGAGCGCCTGCTCGATCGCCGTCTCGAGGTACCGCTCGGTGACCCGTTCCGGGTGCTGGTGGTCGTTGTCGATCCGCCCCTGGAAGAGGAGCGTCCGCTCCGGGCCGAACAGCATCGGGTGGGGCGTCACCCGGGCGCCGTAGGCGCGGGCGATCGCCTGGGAATCGTCGACCAGATACGGGAACGGGTAGTGCTGCTCGGCGGCCCGCCGGACCATGTTCTCGAGGGAATCCTCGGGGTAGGCCCGCGCGTCGTTCGAGTTGATCAGCACGAAGCCGACCCCCTTCGCCCGGTACCGCTCCGCGAGCGCGATCGTCCGCCCCTCCCAGGCGCGGACGTACGGGCAGTGGTTGCACCAGAAGACCACGACGAGGTAGGGGGTGCGGAACGAGCCGAGCGCGTAGGTCTTGCCGTCGACCCCCTGCAGCTCGAACGGCGGCGCGCGGTCGCCCGGATGCAGATCGAAGCCGCTCAACTCGGCCATGCCGCCCCGGAGCGGGGGAGCCTCTTACCGTTTTAGTCGGGAGCGGGCTGCAGCGTCCGACCGTGTCCGTCCCCCCACCGGCCCCGAAGGCCGTCCCGAGCCGCGTCGTCGACGGCCCGGTGCCGCTCGCCGCCGCGGAGGCGCGGCAGGAGGCGCTGCTCGGTCTCGGGGCGCCGGCGGTGTACGTCGGCGTGGCGGACGGCCGCTGCCTCTCCTACGGGGTGCGGGTCGCCGAGACGGCGCCGTACCTCGCCCGGGCGCGGGCCGACGGCGTGCCCGTCCTCCGTCGCCGCTCGGGGGGCACCGGGGTCCTGGTCGGGCCGGGGGACCTGCTCTGGGGGATCGTCGTCCCCCGCACGGAGCCGCTCGCCGGCCGGGATTTCGTGCGCGCCTACGACCGGCTCGGCGCCGGGGTGGTCGGCTGGCTCGGTGCCGCGGGCGTCGTGGCCGGGTGGACGTCGCCGCCCGGGCTCTCCGACGACTACTGCCCGCTCGGGCGGGACGGGGCGGTGCTCGAGGCCGGCGGCCGGATCGTCGCGGCGGCGGCGCAGCACGCGACCGCCCGGGCGCTCCTCCATCACGGGGTCGTCGCCCGGGCCGTGGACCACGCGCGGATCGCCCGGTACTTCGACCTCGCGGAGCCCGAGGTCGCCGCCCATCTCGGCGGGTGGGAGGAGATCCCCGCGGAGATCGACCCCGGTCGGGCGGCCCCCGCCCTCGCCGCCCACCTCGCCCGCTCGTTCGCGGCGGCGCCCGTCGGCTGACCGGTCACTTCGGCCGGGCCGCCCAGAGGCCGTCGGCGACCGCCTCGACCTCCCGGCGGATCGTCGGCCAGTCGCCGTGGACCAGGCGGCGGCCGCGCACGACCGGGCGGCCGTCGACGTACACCGAATCGATCGCCTCGTCGTTCGCGGCGTAGGCGAGGTGCGAGACGAGCGCCTCGGGGCGGGCCGGGACGAGCGTGGGGTGGTCGAGCCGGAAAAGAGAGAAGTCCGCCCGCTTGCCGACCTCGATCGAACCGAGCTCCTCCGCGGCGCCGAGCGCCCGGGCCCCCTCGATCGTCGCGAGGTCGAGGAGCTCCTGCGCCGACAGGGCGGCGGCGTCCCAGCGGTGGTTCTTCTGGACGAGGCCGGCGAGGTGGATCTCCCGCAGCATCGAGAGGGAGTTGTTCGAGGCGACCGAGTCGGTCCCGATCCCGACCGTCGCCCCGGCGGCGCGGAGCTCGACGACCGGGGCGACGCCGCCCGAGGCGAGCTTCAGGTTCGACGCCGCGCAGTGGGCGACGGCGACGTGCCGTTCGGCGAGGCGCCGGATCTCCTGGCCGGTCAGCCAGACGGCGTGGGCGGCGACCTGGCGGGGGCCCAAAAAGCCGATCTCGTCGAGCCAGTCGGCCGGCCGCCGACCGGTCTTCGCCTCGTGCTCGTGGACCTCGCGACGGGTCTCCGAGAGGTGGTAGTGGAGGAGCGTCCCCTCCCGTTCGGCGAGCTCCCGCGCCCCGAGCCACGTCTCCCGGCCGCAGACGTACACCCCCTGCGGGGCGACCAGCGGCCGGACGAGCGGATGCGCCTTCCACCGGTGGACGAAGGCGCGGGCGTTGTCGAGGGGGACGCCGGACTGGGTCGTCATCTCGGGATCGAGGACCGCCCAGCCGAGGAACCCCCGCAGGCCGAGGCCGCTCGTCGCCCGGGCGACGGCGTCCTCGAAGTAGTAGAGGTCGAGGAACGACGTCGTCCCGCCGAGGAGCATCTCCGCCGCCCCGGCGCGGGCGCCGATCTCGACATCCCGCTCCGCCCGCCGCGCGTCCACCGCGAAGAGCGTCTCCAGGAATCCCCCGAGATCGCGGTCGTCGGCGATCCCGCGGAGCGGGTGCATCGCGACGTGGGCGTGGAGGTTCACGAACCCGGGGACGATCGCCCGGTCGTGGGCGGGGACGACCTCGGCCCCCTCCCGGGGGGCGCCGGGGCCGACGTGGGTGAAGCGGCCGTCCTCGACGCGGACGTCCCCCCGCACGACGCGCCGGCTGGCGTCCTGGGTCGCGATCAGCGCATCGACGAAGACCCGCGGCGGCTCGGCGGCGGTCACGGAACGCCCTACCGGGGCGGCTCTAAAAGGCGTTCCGCGCCGGGGGCGTTCACGCGGTCGGCCGGGACCTCGGGGAGGTCGCCGACCCCCTCGGCGGTGCGCGCCTCCGAGAGGCGGAACTCCCGGAACAGCCGGACGACCCATGGGCGGGAGAAGACGACCAGGATCGGGACGATCGCCAGGACGACCAGGATCGCGTCGACCCAGAGGCCCGGGACCCAGCCGGCGCTCGGCATCCCGAGGATCGTCGCCGCCGTGTTCGGGATCAGGACGACGGCGCCGACCAGCGCGAGGACGAGGGCGACGTAGGCGACCCCGAGCATCCGGATGTTCGAGGTGTTCGCGATCGTCGCGATCCGGTTCGACACCTCCCCGAGCCGGTTCGTGGCGACGGAGAGGCGGTTCGCCTCGGCGGCGGCGCGGAGCGCGAGCAGGTCGCGCAGCCCCTGGCCGACCTCGGCGGCGAATCCCTCCAGGTGCCCGACCTCCGCCTGGACGAAGCCGAGGGCCGATGCGAGGCCGGGGAACCGCGCCCCGAGCGGGCCGCCGAGCTCGGCGACGACGACCGTGAGGCGCCCCACGTCGGCCCGGACGGCGCGGACCCGCTGCTGGAGGCGGCCGAGCTCCGCGAGGGGCGTCGCCTCGCCGGCCGCCTCGACGTCGTCGAGCCGGCCCGCGAGCGTCTCGAGCCGCTCCAAGCAGCCGCGCGCCACCGCCTGGAGGAGGTTCACCAAGTCGGCGGTCGGCCCCTCGAGCCCGTGGGCCGCGGCGAGCAGGCCGGGCGGCGGCCGGGGCCCGACCCAGCGGAGCCCCGTGGGGGCGAGCCAGATCCCGTGGGGGGTCGGGGGGCCGTCCCCGTCCCGGGTCGAGAGGAGCAGGAGGGTGCCGCCGGGGCCGCGGAGCAGCGGCCGACGGGGGAGCGGCGTCGCCGCCAGCCCGATCCCCGCGAGGGCCTCGGCGACCGGGATCCCGTCGCCGGCGGACGTCGTCCCTCCCTCAGATGTCGAGGTTCGTGACCTCGACGGCGTGCTGCTGGATGTACTGCCGCCGCGGCTCGACCTCTTCGCCCATCAGGATCTGGAAGAGGCTGTTGGCGTAGCCGGCGTCCTCCACCGTGACGCGGAGGAGGGTCCGGCTCCCCGGATGCATCGTCGTGACGGCGAGCTGCTCGGCGTTCATCTCGCCGAGCCCCTTGTACCGCTGCTGGCCGACCCCCTTCGGGCCGCCGAGCTCGGCGGCGACGCGGTCGCGCTCCTGGTCGGAGTAGGCGTAGGCGACGCGGCTCCCCTTCTCCAGCCGGTAGAGCGGCGCCTGGGCGATGAAGACGTGCCCCTCGGTGATGAGCGGCTGCATCTTCCGGTAGAACAGCGTGAGGAGGAGCGTGCGGATGTGCGAGCCGTCGACGTCGGCATCCGTCATCAGGATGATCTTGTGGTAGCGGAGCCGGCTGAGGTCGAGCTCGTCGCCGATCCCGACGCCGATCGCGGTGATGAGCGACCGGATCTGCTCGTTCTGCAGCATCTGGTCGAGGCGCGCCTTCTCGACGTTCAGGATCTTCCCCCGGAGCGGCAGGACCGCCTGGAACTCCCGGTCCCGGCCCTGCTTCGCGGTCCCGCCGGCGCTGTCCCCCTCGACGAGGAACAGTTCGGAGCGGGCCGGGTCGCGCGAGTGGCAGTCGGCGAGCTTCCCCGGCAGCCCGCCTCCCTCGAGGAGTCCCTTGCGGCGGGTCAGTTCGCGGGCCTTGCGCGCGGCCTCGCGCGCCTGGGACGCCTGGACCGCCTTCGCGACGAGCGCCTGGCCGACCGCCGGATGCTCCTCCAGGTACTCGGCGAGCTTCTCGTAGACGGCGCTCTCGACCTGCCCCTTCACCTCGGAGTTGCCGAGCTTCGCCTTCGTCTGGCCCTCGAACTGCGGCTCGAGGACCTTCACGGAAAGGACGGCGGTGAACCCTTCCCGGACGTCCTCCCCGGTGAGGCCCTCCTTCTCCGCCTTCAGGAATCCGCGCCCTCGGGCGTAGTCGTTCAGGGTGCGGGTCATCGCGGCCCGGAGGCCGACGACGTGGGTGCCGCCGTCGATCGTGTTGATGTTGTTGACGAAGGCGAGGACCGTCTCGTTGTAGCCGTCGTTGTACTGGAGGGCCAGGTCGATCTCCGTCGTGTCGCGCCGGGCGTGGAGCGCGACCGGCGGCTGGAAGAGGACGGAGACCCCCTGGTTGAGATCCTCGACGAACTCCACCAGCCCGCCGGCGTGGTGGAACGTCTCGCGGCTCCCGTCCCGCTCGTCGAGGAACTGGATCGCGACCCCCGGGTTGAGGAACGACAGCTCCTTCAGGCGCCGGCCGATCGTCTCCTTGTCGAAGACGACCGTCTCCATGATCGAGCCGTCCGGCTTGAACCGCTGGGTCGTCCCGGTCGAATCGGCGTCCCCGACGACCCGCACCGGGGCGATCGGCACCCCCCGCTCGTACCGCTGGAAGTACTCGTGGCCCCCGCGGCGCACCCGCACCTCGAACCACTCGCTCAGCGCGTTGACGACGTGGACCCCGACCCCGTGGAGGCCGCCCGAGACCTTGTAGGTCGACTTGTCGAACTTCGAGCCGGCGTGCAGGACCGTCATCACGATCTCGAGCGCCGGACGGTGGTACTTGGGATGCTCCTCGACCGGGATCCCGCGGCCGTTGTCGCGGACGGAGATCGACCCGTCCGTGTGGATCGTCACGTCGATGTCGGTGCACGCCCCGGCGAGGACCTCGTCGATCGAGTTCTCGACGACCTCCCAGACCAGGTGGTGGAGCCCGCGGACGTCGGTCGAGCCGATGTACATCCCGGGCCGCTTGCGGACCGCGGAGAGCCCCTCCAGGATCTGGATCGAACTCGCGTCGTACGCCGGCGTCGCCATGCAGCGGTTTGTCCTCGGAAACCGTCGGCCGGAGCCGGCGTGTCCGGTGGAGCCGGACCGCCATTATAACCCTTCGTGGCGGCCGGAGCCGGTCGGGGTCGGCCGGGGGGGTTCCCGCGGCGTCCGGACGGGGCCGGCCCGGGGGCCGGCAACGCCCTAATACGGGCAAACCTCCTCCTCGACCGAGCATGCCGGACCCCGCGGGCCCCTCCGAACCGGAACCGACCGAGACGGCCCACCCCGCCCCGCCCCGGTCGACCGACGAGGCGGCGCCGCGTACCTCCCGCACCGGCCCCCCGTCCCCCTCCCCGCCGGAGGGAGAGGCGGCAGCCCCGGCGCCCCCCACGTCCGAGGAGTGGGCGAACCGGTACCGCTACCTCCTCGCCGACTTCGAGAACTTCCGCCGGCGCGTCGAGCGGGAGCGGGAGGCGATCTCCCGCCAGGCGCGCGGCGCGATGCTCCGGGAGCTCCTTCCGATCGTGGAGGCGTTCCGCGCGGCGCGCGAGGCGATCGGCACCCGACCCGGGGCCGACCCGATCCGGCACGGGCTCGAGCTGCTCGACCGGGAGTGGATGACGTTCCTGAAGCACGAGGGGGTCGTGCCGGTCGCGACGGTCGGCGAGGCGTTCCGCCCCGACGAGCAGGAGGCGGTCGGGGAGGCGCCGCCGCGGGACGGGATCCCGGACGGGTCGGTCGCCGAGGTCGTCCAGCAGGGGTACCGCTTCTTCGGCGGCATCCTCCGCCCCGCCAAGGTCGTCGTCGCCCGGGCGCGCGCCCCGGCGGGGGCGCCGGACGCCCCTTCGGAGGAGTCGGCATGACGCCGTCGTCGGAGATCTCGGGCCTCTACCGCAAGTCGATCGCCGAGCGCCGCGCCCTCGCCCGGGCCTGGGCCGGCCTCTCCGAGGAGGAGAGCCGGGCGTGGGAGTTTCCGCCGGGGGTCGACCCGGCGACGCTCGATCGGATGATCGAGAACGTGATCGGCGTGATGCCGATCCCGCTCGGGGTCGCGACGCATTTCCGGATCAACGGGAAGGACTACCTCGTCCCGATGGCGATCGAGGAACCGAGCGTCGTGGCGGCGGCGTCGAACTCGGCGAAGGTCGCCCGGACCTCCGGCGGCTTCTTCGCCCAGAGCACCGAGCCGGTGATGATCGGCCAGGTCCAGATCATGGACGTCGCGGATCCGGCGGCGGCCCGCCTGCGGATCCTCGCGGCCCGGACCGAACTGCTCGCCGCCGCGAACGCGAAGGATCCGGTCCTGGTGAAGTTCGGCGGCGGCGCCCGCGAGCTGGAGGTCCGCGTCCTTCCGTCCCCCCGCGGGACGATCGTCGTCGTCCACCTGCTGGTGGACGCGCGGGACGCCGGCGGGATGAACGCCGTCAACACGATGTGCGAGGCGCTCGCGCCCGAGCTCGCCCGGCTCGCGGGGGGCCGTTCGGTCCTGCGGATCATCTCGAACCTCGCCGTGCACCGTCTCGCGCGGGCCCGGGCGGTCTTCCCGGCGGCCCAGCTCCGGACGGAGACGATGACCGGCGAGGAGGTCGTGGAGGGGGTGCTCGACGCCTACGCCTTCGCCGTCGCGGATCCGTTCCGATGCGCGACGCACAACAAGGGGATCATGAACGGGATCAGCGCGGTCGTCCTCGCGACGGGGAACGACTTCCGCGCGATCGAGAGCGGCGCCCACTCCTTCGCCGCCTGGAAGGCGGCGCCCGACGGCGCCGCGATCCGCCCGCTCACCACCTACGAGAAGGACCGGGACGGCAACCTGGCGGCGACGATCGAGCTTCCCGTCCCCGTCGGCCTCATCGGCGGGGCGACCGCGGTCCACCCGACGGCGAAGGCGAACGTGAAGCTCCTGGGAGTCGCCTCGGCGCGGGAGCTCGGAGAGGTCCTCGCCGCGGTCGGCCTCGCCCAGAACTTTGCCGCCCTGCGGGCCCTGGCGACGGAGGGGATCCAGCGGGGCCACATGGAGCTCCACGCCCGGAACCTGGCGGCGAGCGCCGGCGCCCGACCGGACGAGGTCGACCGCGTCGTCGCCCGGCTCGTCGCCGAGCGGGCGATCCGCTTCGACCGGGCGAAGGCGGTCCTCGAGGAGCTTCGGGCCGGCCGATGACGGTCGGCGTCCTCGCGCTCCAGGGGGACGTCCCGGAGCATCTCCGCACGGTCGGGGGCCTCGTGCCGCCGTCGTCGGTGATTGCGGTCCGCCGACCGGCCGATCTCGCCGTCGTCGCCGCCCTCTTCCTGCCCGGCGGCGAGTCGACGACGATCGCCCGGCTCCTGCACGACGCCGGCCTCTGGGAGCCGCTCAGGCGCCGGCTGGCGGACGGCCTGCCGGTGCTCGGCACCTGCGCCGGCCTCATCCTGCTCTCCGCGGAGCTCGCCCCGTCCCCCGGCGGGGCGAACCCGCCCACGTTCGGGGTGCTGGACATCCGGGTCCGGCGGAACGACTACGGGAACCAGAGGGAGTCGTTCGAGGGGCCGGTGACGGTCGAGGGGCTCGACGGGGGTCCGTTCCCCGGGGTCTTCATCCGGGCGCCCCGGATCCTCTCGGTCGGCCCGAAGGCGGTGCCGATCGCCTGGCGCGGCGAAGAGGTCGTGGGCGCCCGGTCCGGGCCGGTCTGGGGATTGACGTTCCACCCCGAACTGACGGACGACCTCCGCGTCCACCGCCGGTTCCTTTCGGCGGCCGGCGTGGCGTAGGGCGCGGCGCTCCGGCCCCGGGTCGGAGCAGCGACCGCGCCGAAGAGACCCCCGTCCGCGGGAAGCGCTACGGGAACGCCCCAAGGTAGAGAACGAGCGCGACCCCAAGCACGATCGCCGTGCCGGCGAGCGCGAGGCCCCAGCGGGCCCGGCGGGAGAGGGGCCGCCAGCTCCCGAAGACGATCGGGATCGGTCCGAGCAGGATCACGCCGCCGAAGCCGCCCGAGGGCCCGGGGGCGGGACGCCCACCGGGGTCCGCGCTCGGCGCAGGGCGGGGCGGGGGCTCCCCCGGCGAACCGGGGAACGCGAGCGGGAGGGTGAAGATCCCGGCGAGGAGGAGGAGGCTCCCCACCAGCGGTTCGAACGACCGGTCGGCGACGAAGACCGGCAGGACGACGACGAGGTAGACGGTCGCGTTGCCCCGGGCCAACGCGTCGGCCCAGAGGGCGATCCCCGCGACCAGCAGCCCGACGGGCACGAGCGCGGTGGCCCGCACGGTGCCGGTACCGTCGCCGCGGCGTAAAGCGTGCGGGGGCGTGCGGCGCTGGGGGTAGCCGGGCCGAACCGCGCGGGAGCCGGTAGCGACCGGACGGCACCGCGGGACCCTTCCCGCCGGCCCCGAGCGCACCCGCTCCCGACGGCGGTGCGGGGATTCCCGCCCACCCGGGCCGTCGGGTCCGAAGCCGGGCGTGCGCTGGAGGGATGTGGGCTCGGGGGGCGTTCGGGCTCAGCGCCGGGACCCGCTAATGGTAGGTGTCGAAGCGGTACGGCGCGAGGGGGAGCGCTCCGAGCACCATGAGGAACTCGGGCGGGGTGAGGACGGGACGGGGGTAGCTCGGACCGTCATCGAGGGCGATGCGGGGACAGGCGGTGTTGACGTACGCCTCGAACGCGCGTCCTTCGAGGTCCCGGGGGTCGAGCCGGTCGAAGTAGAGGAGCTCGGCCTGACGGCCGGCCGCCTCGGCCCGCGCGCGCAGCGCGAGGGCGGTCGGGGCGCGGTTCTGGCCGGCGAACGTGGAGACGAGGATCCCCCACCGTCGGGCGTCCCGCGCCGCCGCGACGGCGAGCTGGCGTCGGGCGACGAGCGTCGCCCGGTCGATCGGCGGCTCGAGGGTGCCCTGCAGCGGATCCAACGCCCAGACGGGGCGGTCGACGGCGAACGCGAGCCCGACCGGGTGGAACTGCCCGGTGCCGACGAAGAGGAAGCCGTCGACCCGATCGGCGACCGCCTCCGCGCCGGTGTAGTTGCAGCCGAGCGCCTGGGCCCGGTAGTACAGCCGCCGGTCCCCCGAGCCGACGAAGGTCTCGTAGCCGCGGGCCGCCAGCGCCGCCTCGAGGCGGGGGACGAGGTCGAGGTGCTGGACCGACGCGACGAGCCCGAGCCGGCGCGGCAGGCCGGCGGCGGCGACCGTCGCCGCGAGCGCCTCCGGGTCGCCCGCCGGCTCGCGCATCTCGACGAAGAACGTCCGCCGGGGCAGCGGGACGTTCGGGATCGGGGCGTGGCCGAGGACGACCGCCAGCTCCGAGCGCGGCGCCTCGTCCGGCGACGGGAAGTCGCAGGCGCCGAAGCACGGCCGGGCGGCGAGGATCACCGGCGCCCCGCCCTCGTCCCGGAGCCGTTCGGCGAGCTCGTGGGCGTTGCGGACGAGCCCCGCGGGGACCTGGAGGACGACCCGGCCGGGGCGCGCGGCGCGCACGGCGGCGAACAGGGCGGGGCCGACCGTCGGGAAGACGACGGCCTGCACGTCGGGGTCGGTCATGATCGGAGGGCGGAACGACCGGTGGGGTCCGCTAAAGGTTTGGGATGCGCTCGGCGAGGCGGGCGAGCGCGGCGCGGTTGTCCGGAAAGTGGAGGCGGGCTAGGGCGGCGTCGAGGGGAAGCCACGCCGCCTCCGCGTGCTCCGGGCTCAACCGGGGGACGAACGACGCGGGGACGCGGACCGCGTAGGCGTGGAGCCGCCAGACCTCCCCGTTGTCGGCGCGGAAGCGGACGTGCCAGTCGAGGGGCGCGATCGACTCCGGGTCGGTGAGGCCGGTCTCCTCGGCCAGCTCGCGGCGGAGGGCGGCGTCCCAGTCGGCGTCGTCGGGGTCGACCTTCCCGCTGATCGGCACCCAGATCGATCCCCGCCCCGGGGGCCGGCGGAAGAGGAGGAGGCGGAGCGGCCGGACGGCGTAGAGGTACCCCTCGACGCATTCGCGGGCGACCGGCTCCGCCGGATCGGGCTCCGAGAACGCCCCGTCCATGGGGGCCGACGCCTACCGGCCGCGGGTGAGCAGCTGCATGATCGCCTCGGCGGGGGCGCCGTGGGCCCGGAACAGCGCCTCGACCGCCGTCGGCCGGTCGACCTGCGCCTGCTCCATGACGAGGGCGATGTCCTCCTCGGGCGGTCCGGCGGGGGCGGACGGGGCCGCCGGGGCGTCGGCCCCCGCGGCGGCCGGGGGGGCCGCCCCCCGGGGCCGCACGACGGGGGTGCCGACGACCTGGTAGGTGGTGATCCCCTGGACGGTGAGGATCGTCACGTCCGGGTGCGCAAAGACGTGCTCGTGGGTGCGGGTCCGCACGACGACCTCCTGGACGTCGTCGACCGGCTCGCTCCGCATCCCCATCCGGCGCATCATCAGCTCCATCTGGCGCGGGTTGCGGGGACCGCCGGGGATCATCGGCCGCTCCTACTCCGCGTCCCCGGTCGCCGTACGGATCCGCGCCTCGAGGTCGGGGTCGTCCCCCGCATCGTCGTCGGCGGCCACGCGCCGGCCCCGGGACTGGGCGCGCCGGCTCCCGGACTTCCGGCCGAGCTGGCGGCCGAGCTCCTCGAGGATCGCCGAGACGGCCGCCATCAGGTTCCAGCCGGTCTGGGTCGCGTAGAACATCCCGGAGTCCGTCTGCAGCCGCCCCTCGACCGTGATGTCGGCGGTCCGGTGCGTCGAATGCGGGCTCAGGTGGACGCTCAGGAGGATCGGCCGGCCGTGGTGCGCGAGCCGCTTCAACCCCTGGGCGACGAGGTGGTCGATGTCGGCGAGGAGGCCCGGATCGCTGGAGCCGCGCAGGCCCGTGATCTCGACGTAGCAGTCCTCGATCCCGCCGCTTCCCCGTTGGGCGCGGGCGGCGCCGACGACGAGGCCGAGCAGGTCGGCCTGGCCGACGATCCGGGTCGGCCGCTCGTCCTCGAGGACGAAGACGCTCGACACCTTCGCCTTCGTCATGCGGGCGGCGGCCTCCGCCGCGTCGGCCCCGGCGTCGACGGTGACGGCGGGGGTGTGCATGAACGAGTCGATCCGCACGTCGAGCGCCCGCGTCGTCTGGGGGAGGTCCCGCTTGCCGCCGGTGTCCGGCCGCCAGAGGACGGCGGCGAGGTCGGCGACCCCGACCGCGCCGACGAGCCGGCCCTTGCGGTTGACGACGGGCAGCGGGTGGTCCTCGAGAGTGCGGAACTGGGCCTGCAGGTGGCGGACCGTGTCGTCCTCGCGGAGGAGGACGGTCGCCGGGGAGCCGAGGCGGGCGACCGGCTCGTGGGGGAAGGCGGTAAGCCGCGGCAGCGCGGCGACCAGGTCGGTGCGGGAGATGACCCCGAGGAGCTCCCCCTTCTTCCCGACGACGGGGGCGCCCCGCAGCCCGCTCCCCAGCAGGATCTCGGCCGCCTCGGGGAGGCTCAGGTTCGCGGTGACGAGCGGCGCGGGCGTGAGCAGCCCGGCGACCTTCGAGAGGGAGGCGCGGCTGACCCGGCGGGCGAGCGCATCGAAGGTGATGATCCCGGCGAGCCGACGGCGGTCGACGACGGGGATCTCGTGGTAGGCCCGGGTCCGCATGATCCCGAGCGCCTGCGAGATCGGGGCGTCGAGCGGGATCGTCACCGGGCGGGTCGTCATCAGGTCGGCGACGGTCGGCCATCCAGTCGGCATGGTCGGCCCATCCGGCGCGGGGGTCTTAGCCCCTCCGTGTCGCGGGCGCGACGCTCAGGGGAGCGGCCGAGCCATCTGGTAGCCGTTCTCCCCGTCGGAGTAGTAGCCCCGCAGGAGGTCGACGACCGAGTAGTCGAAGCGGGTGTAGAACCGGATCGCCGTCGCGTTCGAGACCCGGACCTCGAGCGTGACCCGCTGGTACCCCCGTTCCCGGCACCGGTCGAGGAACGTCGTCATGAGGCGACGGCCGACCCCGCGGGTCCGCCAGTTCCGGTCGACGGCGAACATCAGGATCCGCGCCTCCCGGGGGACCTGGGAGACGCCGAGGAGGAAGGCGACCGGCACGTCGTGGGGGTCGGCCGCGATCAGGAACCCCTCGGGCCAGTCGGCGCTCAGCGACAGGTAGAGCCCGGGGTCGTAGTGCTCGTGGAGGGCGTCGGCGACGATCGCCGCGACGAACGGGACGTCGGTCGGGCGGAACCGGCGGAGGACGACCGCCGGATCGGGGCCTTCGAGGGGGACCGGGGCCGCGGAAGGGCCGGGCGCGGAATCAGCGATACATCTCACCCGCCCCGGCCGGCGAGGCCTCGCGCATCGTCGCCATCGACTGCTTCGTCTGCCGGAGGTTCTCCCGGACCTCCGCCTCGATCTGCTTCGCCTTCTCGCGCAGCGGCTTCGTGTCGAGCGAGATCAGCGGGACGAGCGGGTTCACCGTCTCGATCACCTTCGCCGCGGCGCGGGCGTCCGGATAATCCTTGTGGGCCTGGGCGACCAGGCAGAGGACCGGGGTCGATCGGTCGATCGCCCCGAGGAGGAGGCCGCCCGCGAAACCGGTGACGACCCCGTTCGCGGCCGGGAAGCGGTACTTCTCGAGGAGGGGGGCGGCGGCGCGGTTCGCCATGGCGACGATCCGCGCGTCGGCGCCGACCTCCCCCTCGAGCGGCTGCCCCTCGATGGCGACGACGAGGTGGATCCCTTTCGCCTCCGCCCAGTCGAGGAGGGCGCGGCCGAGGACGTTCAACAGGTCGACCGGGGGCTGGATGTCGGCGATCGTGACGACGAGCTGGTCGCAGGAGCGGTCGACGCCGCAGACGAGCTTGCTGGCGTAGAGGCGGACCGGGGCGCAGACGACCCCCTCCTCCATCACCACCGTCGGGGGGAACGCCTCGCTCGTCACGTAGGCGATCGGCTCCATGTCGAGGGCGTGGACGAGGTAGGAGGCGGCGACCGATCCGACCAGGCCGTGCGTCGGGAAGCCGACGACCATCATCGCCCCACGGAGCGACTCGTCGCGGGTGTCGACGACCGCCACGCCTCCCCTGCCCGCCATCGTCCGATCGTGGGCGCGAGAACGGTCCCGCTTCTTCTGCTTTGGGCTCGGCCCGCGGCGGCGGGGAGTCGGGCCACCGGGCGCCTTAAGACCCCGAACCGATTGCGGCCGCGGTCGCCGCCATGAAGGTCCTCGTCACCGGGGTCGATGGGTATTCGGGGTGGCCGCTCGCCCTCCACCTCCTCGCCCGCGGGCACGATGTCGCCGGGCTCGACAATCTGGTCACGCGCCGGCGGGTCGCCGAGGTCGGCAGCTGGTCGGCGACGCCGATCCCCCCGATCTCCCGCCGCCTCGCCGCGGTCAAGGAGGTCTTCGGACGGGAGCTCCGCTTCTACCGCGGCGACCTCGGCGACTGGTCGTTCGTCCGCGCCGTCCTCGACACGGAACGGCCGGAGGCGATCGTCCACCTCGCCGAGCAGCGGTCGGCGCCGTACTCGATGATCGACGTCCACCACGCGGTGGCGACCCAGGTCGAGAACCTGACGGGGACCCTCCACCTCCTCTACGCGATCAAGGAGGTCGTGCCGGACGCCCACCTCGTGAAGATGGGGACGATGGGGGAGTACGGGACCCCGAACGTCGACATCCCCGAGGGATTCTTCGAGATCGAGTTCCGCGGCCGCACCGACCGCCTCCCGTTCCCCCGCCAGGCCGGCTCGTGGTACCACTGGAGCAAGGTCTTCGACTCGGGGGACGTGATGTTCGCCTCGAAGATCTTCCGCCTCCGGGCGACCGACGTGATGCAGGGGGTCCTCTACGGGATCCGGACCCCCGAGATCACCGACGACCGGCTGCTCACGCGCTTCGACTTCGACGAGACGTGGGGGACGGCGCTGAACCGCTTCATCGCCCAGGCGGTCCTCGGGCTTCCCCTCACGCCGTACGGGAAGGGGGAGCAGCGGCGGGGGTTCATCGCGCTCGAGGATTCGATGCAGTCGCTGCGCCTCGCCGTCGAGCACCCGGCCGAGCCCGGGGAGTACCGCGTCTTCAACCAGTTCGACGCCGCCTACTCCGTGAACGAGCTCGCGGAGCGGATCGCCCGGATCGCGACCGAGTTCGGCCTGCGTCCGACGATCGAGCACCCGCCCGACCCCCGGGTCGAGGCGGAGCAGCACTACTACCACCCGCTCCACGACCGCCTGCCCGAGCTCGGCTACCGGCGGACCCGGGAGCTGGACGACGTGATCCGCGAGATCTTCCGCGACCTCCTGCGGTACCGGCGCCGGCTCGTCGCCCGGCGCCACGTCGTCGCGGCGACCGTCAACTGGCGCCTCCCCGACAGCCGCCCCCTGCTCGGGGCCCGCCGGGGGGGGCCGTCGGCCGACCCCGGGGCCGACCCGACCGCGCCGGGCGCGCCGGCCCCGGCGGGGGGCGACGGCTCCGCAGCAGCGGCACCCGATCCCGACCGCCCGGGGCCCCCCGCGCCCCCGCCGTCCGAGCCTCCGGCGTAGGGGAGCCCGCGATGCAGGCGGTCGTCACGCTCGCCGGCGAAGGGACCCGGATGCTCCCGTGGAGCCGGGGGCTCCGCAAGGAGTTCCTCCCGCTGTACGACCGCGGCAGCACGGGGGAGCCGGTCCTCAAGCCGGTCGCGCACCTGGTCGTCGAGAGCCTGGTCGCCGCCGGCGCCGACCACGTCACGATCGTCGTCCAGCCGCGGGACGCCGGCTTCGTGCAGAACTACTTCAGCGTCGACCCGACGTTCCTCGTCCGCCACCGGCGGACCCCGGAGCGCCTCCGCGAGACCCGCGAGTTCTACCGGACGCTCGGCCGGGTGCAGTTCGGCTTTGTCTCGCAGCCGCGCGCTGCCGGCTTCGGCGACGCGGTCCTCCGCGCCGAGGCGACCGTCGGCGCCCGGCCGTTCTTCCTCCACGCCGGCGACGGGGTCCTCCTCGAGCCGCACCGCGGGGCGGCGCTCCGCGCCATGGCGGCGCTCCGGGACGCGGAGTCGCTGGATGCGGTGCTGCTCGTCCGGCGGGTCGCCGACGCCCGCCGCTACGGCGTCGTCGAGGGGGTCCCCGCCGGCCGCGCGGGGCCGTTCGCCCGCCTCGCGGTCTCGGCGATAACGGAGAAGCCGCCGCGGCCGCGCTCCTCTTGGGCGGCGACGGCCGTCTACGTCTTCGGCCCCGGCCTCTTCCCCGCCCTCCGGGCGGTCCGGCGGGAGGAGCACCCCCGCGAGCTCGAGCTGACCGACGGGATCCGCCGGCTGCTCCGGGACGGCGGCCGCGTCGCCGCCCTGGTCCTCGGGCCCCGGACGGGCGCCTGGCGGTCGGTCGGCTCGCCGGACGGGTATGCGAAGGCGCTCGTCCAGACCCGGTCCAGGGCGCGCCGGGGCGTCCGGCCGTAGGCGAACGATTAAGTTTCGAAGGGCCTTGCCGCCCCTCGTGCCCCGGGGGCGGCCGGCCGGCCGTCCGGTGCGCGCCCGGACCCCATGAAGAGACAGATGGTCGACATGCTCGCGGAGCTGATCAAGATCCCGAGCGACCCGTTCTCCGACAAGCAGGAAGTGTTGGACTACGTCCAGTCGTTCACCGACCAGATCCACATGCGGAACACCCTCTTCGGCGACACCTCCGCCCCGAGCCTCCTCGCGGAGTACGGGCAGGGCGGGGTCGTCCTCTCCGGCCACCTCGACACCCCGCCGGTGGGGGACTACTGGAGCTTCTCCCAGAGCCAGCTCGCCTCGGGCCGGATGTACGGGCGGGGCGCCGCCGACATGAAGGGGACGGTCATCGCGATGCTCGAGGCGGCGCAGGACCTGGTCGCCCGGAAGATCCCGGTCGTCCTCGCCTTCACCACGGACGAGGAGACGACGATGCAGGGCGCCGCCGCGCTGTCGAAGACGCTCCCCCTGCGGCGGGCGAAGGCGGTCGTCGTCGGCGAGCCGACCGGCCTGCGCGTCGCCGCCTCGGAGAAGGGGGTCTTGGACCTCGCCATCGAGACCCGCGGGAAGGCGGCCCACGGGGCGATGCCCCATCTGGGGGAGAACGCGATCGGGAAGATGATGCGGATCCTCCGCGGCCTGGAGTCGTTCAAGGGCCGCATCGCCCACCCCGAGCTCGGCTCGGTGACGCTCAACATCGGGACGTTCAACGGCGGCACGCGGCTGAACGTCGTCCCGAACAAGTGCGCGGCGGAGGTCGACATCCGCTTCCCGCCCCCGTACACGCCCGACCAGCTCTACCACGAGGTCGAGGAGCACCTGCGCCGGATCAAGACCCCGTTCACCCTCCGCCGGATCCTCACGATGCCGGCCGTGCAGATCGACCCGGCGGCGGAGCACGTCCAGATCCTCCGCGAGGTCGCCCAGGCGGAGACGACGGTCCTCGTCCACGCCTCCGAGGCGGTCTACTACAGCCTCGTGAACCCGCGGGTCGTGATCTTCGGCGCGGGTGAGGAGGAGCTCTCCCACCAGGCGAACGAGTACGTGAAGGTCGAGGCGGTCGCGCGGGCGACCGAGGTCTACAAGAAGTATGCCCAGCGGCTCGCCGCCGTCCGCACGCCGGCGGTGGCGTAGCGTTCCGCCCGCGGCCTTATCAACCGGCCGCGCCGCTCCCCCCGCGTGAAGGTCGCCCAGCTCTCGACCCGGTATCCCCCCGGGCCCGGCGGGGTGGAGCGCCACGTCGCGGAGATCGCCCCGCGGCTCGGCGCCCGCGGCTTCGCCGTCGACGTCTACACGAGCGATCTCCTGCGCGAATACCCGTGGGAGCGCCTCCCGCCGTCCGTCCCCCGGGAGGAGGCGACCTCCTTCGGCCACGTCCACCGGCTCCCCGTCGTCTCGCTCCCCGGCCCGTTCCACTACCCGTTCTTCCGGGGCCTCGGCGCGGCGCTCGCCCGGGACCGGCCGGACCTCGTGCACGTCCATACGTTCGGCACGCACCACGTCGCCGTCGCCCGGCGCTACGGCCGCCGGACCCGGACCCCGTTCGTGCTGACGGCCCACTTCCACCCGATCTGGTCGATCGAGGGGGGCTGGATCCGCCACCGGATCCGCGGTTTCTACGACCGGCGGCTCGCCGACCCGATCGTCCGGGACGCCGCCCGGGTGATCGTGCAGACCCACGAGGAGGAGCGGCTCCTCCGCCTCCTCGGGCTCCGGCTTCCGCCGGTGGCGATCATCCCGCCCGGCTACTCCCCGCTCCCGCCGCCCCCCGCGGCGGGGGCGTTCCGGGCCGCCGCCCGGATCGACGGGCCGTACCTCCTCTTCGTCGGCCGCCTCGCCTCGAACAAGGGCCTGCTCCCGCTCCTCGAGGCGTTCGCCCCGCTCGCCCGGGACGATCCGGCGGCGACCCTGTTGCTGGTCGGCGCGGACGGCGGGATGCGCGCCGCCGTCGAGGGCCGACGGCGGGCGCTCGGCCTCCACGACCGCGTGCGGATCCTCGGCCACCTCGCCGACGACGCGCTCCTCGCCGACGCCTACCGGGGCGCCCGCCTGGTGGTGCTGCCGAGCGACTACGAGGCGTTCGGCCTCGTGCTCCTCGAGGCGCTGGCGCAGGGGACCCCGGTCGTCGCGAGCCGCGTCGGCGGGATCCCCGAGTTCGTGGAGGACGGGCGCGCCGGCCTCCTGGTCCCCCCGGGGGACGTCCCCGCGCTCGCGGCGGCGCTCCGCCGGCTCTGGGACGATCCGGCGCTCGCCCGCCGGCTCGGGGCGTTCGGGCGCGACGAGGTCGTGCCGCGCTACTCCTGGGAACAGGTCGTCGACCGGCTCGTCGACGTCTACCACGAGGTGCGCGGGACGTGAAGGTCGCCCAGGTGACCCTGCGCTTCGACGCCCCCGGGGGGGTCGAGACGAACGTCCGGGAGATCGCCCGCCGGCTCGCCGCCGCGGGGGTCGACGTCACGGTCTTTGCGAGCGACCTCTGGGACGAATCGGGGTGGCAGCGGCGCTCCGGCTATCCGCCGGTCGTCGACGGGGTGCCGGTCCGCCGCTTTCCGGTGCGCAAGCGGCTCGTCCCCGGCCTCACGATGCCGATGATGGTCGGGCTGATCGACGCCCTCTCGGAGAGCGGGGCGGACGTCCTCCACGCCCACTCGCACCGGTACGGCCACATCCTCCAGGCCGCGGCCGTCTCCTCCCGGCGCCGCATCCCGCTCGTCGTCTCCACGCACTACCATCCGGCCGATCGCCGCGAGCCGACAATCAAGCGCGGCCTCCTGCGTCTCCAGGACGTCCTCTTCGGGTCGACCGCCTACCGCGTCGCCCGGGCGCTGGTCGTCGAGACGGAGCTCGAGGCCCGCCGCCTCCGCGAGTTCGCCCCGGCCGACCGGCTCCGCGTGATCCCGCCCGGGATCGACCTCGCCGAATGGGCGCATCCCGAACTCGACCGCCCGCCGCCGGGCCTCCCCGACCGGTACGTCGTCTTCCACGGCCGGCTCGCCTCGAACAAGGGGCTCGAGACGCTCGTCGCCGCCGTCGGCGAGATCCCGCCGGGCGACCGCCTGCCGGTCGTCTTCGTGGGGCCGGATTGGGGGATGCAGCCCCGCCTCGAGGCGGCGGCCCGCCGCGCGGGCGTCGACGGCCTCCTCCGGTTCGTCGGCTGGCAATCGCCCGCCGCGACCCGGGGGATCGTCCGCGGCGCCTCCGCCCTGGTCCTCCCGTCGGAGTGGGAGGCGTTCGGCCTCGTCCTCCTGATGGGGATGGCGGCCCGCACGCCGCTCGTCGCGACCGCCGTCGGCGGCGTCCCCGAGGTGCTGGAGGGCGGCCGCGCGGGCCGGCTCGTCCCGTACGGGGACCCGGCGGCGCTCGCCCGGGCGCTGGTCGAGGTCGGGCGCGACGGCGCCGCGACGCGGGCGATGGTCGCCCGGGCGGCGGAACGGGTCCAGGGGTACGACTGGTCGGTCGCGGCCGACCGGCACCGGGCGCTCTACCGGGAGCTCGCGGGCGGATAGGGGGGCGCGCGGGCGAGCCGCACGAGCTCGCCGCCGACGGCGGCGAGGGCGGCCCCGTCGTCGCCGCCCCGCAGGCGGCCGAACGCCTGGAAGAGGCGGCCCAGCACGGCCGCGATCATCCGGCGCCCGCCTCTTCGACGTAGGCGCGCAGCCGCTCGAGGCCGCTGCGGATCCGGTCCCGCGACGTCGCGAACGAGAGCCGGAGGTGGTTCTCCCCGAGGGAACCGAAGGCGTCGCCCGGCGTCGTGATGACACCGCGGGCGAGCAGGTCGGTCGCGACCTGCCGCGCCGGCACCCCGAGGTCGAGCTCGGGGAACGCGTAGAACGCCCCGACCGGGCGGACGACGGAGAGGTGCGGGATGCCGCTCAGCAGCCGGCTGACGAGGTCCCGGCGGGCCCGGAACTCGCGGACCATCTTCTCGGTCGCCGCCCGGCCGGCGTCGTAGCCGGCGACGATCGCGACCTGGGCCGGGGTCGGCGGGCAGGCCATGATGTGGTAGTGGATCTTGTTGAGCTCGACCGCGAGGGCGGGCGACGCGACCAGGAACCCCAACCGCCAGCCGGTGACGGCGAACGTCTTCGAGAACGAGTTCACGACGACGACACGGTCGCTCTTCCCCCAGAAGGAGACGAACTCCCCCTCGTAGACGATCTCGTCGTAGACCTCGTCGGAGACGATCACGAGATCGTGGTCGTCGGCGAACGCCACGAGCCGGTCGACGCTCCGGGGGGAGAACATCCCGCCGGTCGGGTTCGACGGGCTGTTCACCACGATCGCCCGGGTCTTCGGGGTGACGAGGCGCTCGAGCTCGTCGAAATCCGGCTGGTACTTGTGGGCGGCGATGAGCGAGTAGGGGACCGGGGTCGCCCCGGCCAGCTTCGCGTGCGGGCCGTAGAGGACGAAGCCCGGGTTCGGGATCAGCACCTCGTCGCCGGGATCGTAGAGGGCGAGGGCGGCCGACATCAGCGCCTCCGAGCCGCTCGCGGTAATGATCACGTTCGCGCTCGCCGTCGTGCGCTCCCAGCGGCGGTAGCGGGCGGCGACGTGCTCCCGCAGCGGGAGGATCCCCGCCGTGGGGCCGTAGTGGTTGCCGCCGTTCTGCACGGAGCGGCACATCGCCTCGACGACCTCGCGGGGCGGCTCGAAGTCGGGCTCGCCGAGGCCGAGGTTGATCGAGTTCGGCGGCGCCGACTCGAACATGCGGCGGATGCCGGAGATCTCGACGCGTCGCGCGCGCTCGGCGACCATCGCGGAAAGGACCGACGCCGGCCCTATTACCTTGTGGGCCCCGCCGGCCCCGGAGCCGGGGCGCCGGCGCCCGCCGGCGGGCCGCGCGGCGGCAAACGTTTAGCCTCCCTCCCCGTCGGCCCTCGAGGCCGGGGACGGACGATGACGCGGGTGCTGGTGGCGGTCGCCTGGCCGTATGCGAACGGCCCGTTCCACCTCGGCCAGCTCGCGAGCACCTACATCGCCGCCGATCTCTGCGCGCGGTACCACCGGCTCCGGGGCGACGAGGTGCTCATGGTCTCGGGTTCCGACATGCACGGCACGCCGGCGCTCGTCCGGGCCGAGCAGGAGGGGATCTCCCCGGCGGAGCTCACGGAGCGGTTCCACCACCAAAACCGCGAGGCGTTCGAGCGGCTCGGCGTCTCGTTCGACGTCTTCACGACGACCCGGACGATCGAGCACGAGCGGACGAGCCAGGAGATCTTCCTCCGGCTCCTCGAGCGGGGGTACGTCCTCCGCCGGACGACGGACGGCGCCTTCTGCCCCAACCACCGCCGCTTCCTCCCGGACCGCTACCTGGTCGGGACGTGTCCGCACTGCGGGTCGCCGACCGCCCGCGGCGACGAGTGCGACCGGTGCGGCCGCCCGCTCGACGCGAAGGAGCTCGGCCAGCCCCGCTGCGCCCTCTGCGGTACCGCCGCCGAGTTCCGGCCGACGGAGCAGTTCTACCTGGAACTCGACCGCCTGCAGCCGGCGATCGCCGCCTACCTCGCCCAGCACCCCGACTGGCGGCCGGGGACGCGCAAGGTCGCCGAGAACTTCCTCGCCGAAGGGCTCCACCCGACGCCGATCACCCGCGACCTCGACTGGGGGGTCCCGCTCCCGCTCGACGGCTACGACGGGAAGCGGCTCTACGTCTGGTTCGAGGCGCTGATCGGCTACCTCTCCGCCTCCAAGGAGTGGGCGATCCGCGCGGGGCGGCCGGAGGCGTGGCGCAAGTTCTGGGACGAGCGCGAGCCGGCGCGGCACTACTACTTCTGCGGGAAGGACAACAAGTTCCACCACACGATCCTCTGGCCGGGGGTCCTCCTCGGGGTCGGCGGGCTCCATCTGCCGGACGACGTCCCGGCGAACGAGTGGCTGCTGATCGCCGGCGGGAAGGTCTCGAAGTCGCGGCCGGCCGGTCAGGACGCCTTCCACCCGTCGCTCCTCGCCGCCTACCCGCCGGACGTGATCCGCTTCTACGCCGCCCTCCTCGCCCCGGAGCACCACGACACCGAGCTCGACTGGGAGGAGCTCGAGCGGGTGCGGGACGACATCCTCGCCGACCAGTTCGGGAACCTCGTCCAGCGGACGCTCGTCCTCGCGCGGGAGCGGTACGGCGGTCGGATCCCCGCGCCGCCCCCCGGCTGGGCGCCGGACCTCTCCGGCGGGGCCGGCGCGGAGATCGCGCTCGCGCACCGGGAGATCGGCGAGGAGTATGCGCAGCGCCGGCTGAAGGCGGCGCTCGACCGCTCCCTGGACGCCGTCCGGGCGGCGAACCGACGCTTCCACGAGGCGAAGCCGTGGGAGCTGCCCGAGCCCGAACGGGCGCGGGTCGTCTACGAGGCGATCTGGCGGCTCAAGGCGCTCGCGATCTGGCTGGCGCCCGTCCTCCCGTTCTCCACGGCAGCGCTGTTCCGGATGCTCGGCTACGCGGCGCCCCCGTCCCCCGGTGACTGGGAGGCGGCGCTCGAGCCGCCCCCGGCCGACCAGCCGCTCGGGGAGATCCGTCCGCTGTTCCCGAAGGCAGCGCCGGCGGGCCGCGGTGGCGCCCCCGCGCCCGGGCCGGCCCCGGCCCCCGCGGGGTCGGCCGGGCCTCCGCCGCTCGCCATCCGCGTCGGGATCGTCCGGTCGGCGTCGAACCACCCGTCCGCCGACCGCCTCCTCGCGCTCACGATCGACCTCGGCGAATCGGAGCCGCGATCGATCGTCGCCGGGATCCGGGGCGCCTATGCCCCCGAAACCCTGGTCGGCCGCTCCGTGGCGGTCCTCGCCAACCTCGCGCCGCGGACGATCCGCGGCGTGCGCTCCCAGGGGATGGTGCTGGCGGCGGACGTCGACGGCCGCGCGGTCCTGCTCGCGCCCCCCGACGGGGCGGCGCCGGGGACAGCGATCGCCGGGGCCGACCCCGCCGCCCGGACGATCACCGTCGACGAGTTCGCCTCGTACCGGCTCCAGGTCGGCACGACCGGGCCGCCCCGCTCGGTCGGGACGACGCCCGTGCGGCTCGGGACGGAGGAGGTCGAGGTCGACGGCACCTGGCCGGCCGATCTCGAGGTCGTCGTCGCGCGGCAGCCGGCGACCGCCCCTCGGGCGACGCTGCTTGCCGTCGGCGCCGACCGGCCGCTGCGCCCGAGCGCGCCGGTCCCGTCGGGGGCGACCGTCCGGTGACGGCCGGCGTCCGTCTCGACCTGCACGTCCATTCGAGGCACTCGCCGGATTCCCGGGTGCCGGTCGCCGACCTGGTCGCCCGCGCGGCGGCGATCGGGCTGCGCGGACTCGCCCTCACCGACCACAACTCGGTCGCCGGGCACGCCGAGCTCCGGGCGCTCGCGGCGGCCCACCCCACGCTCCTGCTGCTCCCCGGGGTCGAGGTCTCGACCGCCGACGGCCACCTGCTCGGCTACGGCGTCGACGCGGCGCCGCCGCCCCGCCGGGACCTGGAGAGCACGGCCGACTGGATCCGCGACCACGGCGGCGAACCGGTGATCGCCCACCCGTTCCGGTGGCGGCACGGGGCCGGCGGCCGGCTCACGGCGGTGGCGCACGTCGCCGGGATCGAGGGGCGGAACGCCCACACCTCGGCGCGGGCGAACCGGCGGGCGGAGGAGTGGGCCGCCCTCCGCCTCCTCGCCGCGACCGGCGGGAGCGACGCGCACCGGCTCGAGGAGGTGGGCCGGGCCGCGACCGTCTTTCCCGAGCCGGTCGACGGGGTCGACGACCTCCTCGAGGCGATCCGCGCCGCCCGTACGACGGGGGTCGGCTCTTCGCTCACGCTCGGCGGGCGGATCGGCTGGCTCGTCTCGAACGGCGCGCAGTACCTCCGCCGCGGCCTCCGACCGGTCTGAGCGGACGGCGGAGGCGCCGACCCGAGCGCTTTAAGGCGGGCGCTCTTCGCCCTCCCGCGCGCCAAGGTGGCAGAATGGTTAATGCGGCGGACTGCAGATCCGCTTCCTGGGGGTTCGATTCCCTCCCTTGGCTCTCCCCGTAGGGGTCCTATCCGTCGGATGGCCTTCCGTCGATCGTGAGCTCCGCTCGGGGAGGCCGCGTCGCCCCGCTCCCCCGCTCGACCACCACGTCCCCCTTCGAAGATCGGCCGGGCGGAGGAGCGGCTCCGCTTCCGCGGGGATGAGATGTCGCGGGAGGTGGCAGGGGCCCTCCTCGAGTTCGTCGAGGCTCGCCGTTCGGCCGGTTCCCCGCTGCGGGTCCGGCCCTATCTCGCCTACCTTCGTTCCGCCTTCCTCCAGCGGGGAGCCGGGCGGCTCGGCCTACCCGCGAGTCGCCCGTGAAGCTCCTCCGCGCCCGCCGCGGGGCCGAGACCGGGAGGACGAAGAGCCGGGCCGGTCGGCGGCCTCTGGCGTAGGGGGCGGAGAGAACTCGTCTCCTCGCGCGCCCGCGTTAGATATCTAAAACTTCGGACCCAGTGGGGGCGTTGGGGCACGGAGCCGGAGCTCGGAGGGAGCCGGCGCCCGGCGGGGAGCGGCCCCCTCCGCGGGGGTACGCACGACCTGCTGGGTTGGGAGCCAACCCAGAAAGCCAAGGCCGCTCACCCGTCCGTAGCCGCCCGGGAAACCTTCGAGTTAGCGTCCGTCACCGTGGCCGCCTCCGCGGCCTCCTCCGGGGGACGCAGATGGCGAAAGCTTCGGTACAGGAGAAGGTCGTAGGCGATCTTGACCGAACCTGCGATGGCGAACGGGCTCGATAGCCACGGCCCCCCGACGGCGAAGAGTGCACCCGAGACGGGAGAACCGAACGCCTGGGCGCTACGCGCGGCGGTCGTGTAGCCCGCGGCGGCCGCACCTTCCTCCCGGGGAACGATCGCTTGAGTGTAGGACTGGCGCGTCGGGACGTCCATCTGCGAGAGGGAGGCCCGGGCGACCCAGACGATGGCGGCGAAGAGAAGGGTCGGGGCGAAGGCGAACAGAATCAGCAGGATGCTCGAGGGAATGTGCGTGAACACCATCGTGTTGATCAGGCCGAAGCGGTCGGCCAGCGGCACGGCCAGCACGAGCGAGAATCCGGCCGCCACGTTCGCTATCGACAGGATGACACCGATCGTCTCCGGGACGCCCGCGAAGCGAAGCATCAGGAAGTAGGCGAGCAGCGTGTTCGCGGTCATGCCGCCGCCGAAGGCATCGACCGCGAACAGTCCGGAGAGGCGGAGGATCGGGCCTCGATGCTCGGGGGAGAGACGACCGGTTGCTTCCACCGGGGGGCCCACGGCGGCTGGGCGAGAGAGGCGAAGATAGGTCGGAACGAGCGCCAACCCCAGGCATCCGTAGAGGAGGAACGTCAGGTCCCGGGGGCCCGCCGGCAGCCCCGGGAGATGGAGGCTCACCGAACTGAGCGCCCCGGCGATCACGGCGCCGACGGCCGTGCCGAGGTACCCCGCGAGGTTGTATGCCGCAAAGGTTCTCGTGCGCCTCGGTGCGCTCGTGGCGCTCGAGAGCGCTCCTTGTTCCAAGGCACCCAAGGGGCTGATGTCGGCACCACCGGCGACAATTCCCCCGAGGAACAGGGCCGGCAGAAGCGACCAAGGGCTGAGCAGGTCGTACCAGAGAAGGAAACCCCCGACGGCGACCGCGAGCGCCCCGATGACGAACCGACCTCGGCGCGAGAGCCAGGGCGTTCTCTCCGGGATCCAAATGGACCACGTGGCGGCGGCTCCCATCGCGAGCCCGACGATCACCCCGACCAGAACGGGTGAGTAGCCGCCGGCAGCCAGGTCGATGGCGAAGACGACCGAAAGCGCGCCCGCCCCGAACCCACGTAGAGCCCGAGCCGTGGTCAGCGCGAAGCGATCCCGCCTCCAACGCGGCGGGTCCGGCGGGATCGGGAGAGCATACGAGGCGGCCATACCGGTGCCGGTCGTTTCCCGCTGGAGAGGGGTCAGCCGGCTCCCTGGTCCAGGACGAGATCCTCGTGGGAATCCGGGAGGAAGACGTGGACCTCGTCTCGGCGCTCGTCGACCGTCAACGTGTGGGCTCCGTCGGCGGTCCGCAGCCTCCCGGAGGCGCGGGGCGGGTCGGCATCGAATACCTCCACGGTCCCGGGGTTTCCGACCGCACAGTACAGGCGAGTTCGCATTCGGTCCATCCAGAGCACGTCGGGGGGCCCGGTGAGGGGGGCCACGACCCGTGTACGTCCTGAGCGCGGGTCCAGCGTCAGGAGGACTCCCTCGTCGCACGCGCAGTAGAGGAGGTCTCCGGCCGCGTCCTGCTCCAGCCCGTGCGGGCCGTTCGCCGGCACTGGGAAGGTCTTGGAAATGGCCGACAATTCGCCGGCACGAACCACGACGACCATCGCGGGGTCCGCGACGTTTACATAGAAGGCATCGGTCGAGGGGTGGTACAGCCCCCACCGCGTCCGACCGGGGGCGTCGATCCGCGCGATCTGCTTCCCGCTTCGAACGTCAACGAAGGTCAGGGTCGGGGGAGCTCCCGGGAGCTTCGCATTTCCCACGCCCGCAACCATGAGGACATTTCGGCCGGGGTCGAAGGCGATTCCGTTCGGCCGGACCCCGGTCGGAACTCGGAAGACCTCCGTGACCCCCGCCTCGCTCAGCCGGAAGATGCTGGCCGTATCTTCGCTCCGGTTCGACGTAAAGATAAGGCGCGCCCCCGCGTCCACCCAAACCCCGGCCACTCCCCGGAGATCCGCGAGCGAACCCAGATGACGGCGAGTCCGGAGCTCCACGACCTCGACCGCATCGTTCGAGGGGTGGGCGACGTAGAGCCGGTCCCCGACCGGATCCACCGCGGCATGGTCGAACTCTCCCCCAGGAGGGTGCCCGGGGAGTGGGATGCGGGCGGCCTCGCGGAGCGTCACATTTGCCTCGGACCGCGTTCCCATCCGGCCTCCCCCGGGGGGTCGCCGGGCAATGGAAGAAGATGTTCTTGTGGCTTACGTTCATGGACGAGCAGCCAGCCAAGTCGGCTCGAATCCCCCCGATCGCGCGCGGCCGCGATGACGCGCGTCCGACACCCGACGGCGACGTTCTGGAGGCCGGCCAGCTTGACGGCGAAACCGACGGCAATCCCGAGGTCTCCGCCGCGGAGCTGGCATACCGACCCCCGGAACTGCCGGTCGACGTCATCCGGCTGGGAAAGATACTCGCGCCTCACGTTCAGGTGCTCGGCGCAGGTCGTCTACCCGCCGGCTCCACGGTCGTAGTGGGGAGGTACCCGTCAGCCAAGCCGATGTACCCGTGGAGCGCGGCTCGCTGCACCGTATCGGCATCGCGGCCCCAGTGATGGGTACTCGTCCGAGCTCCCCGATTTCTCCGCCACACCGCCCACCGTGACCGTACCTCCCCGCTGTCAACGATGGCCGTCTCGAGGAACGGCGGCGAGCCCTCCAGAAGGAGCTGGCCGCCGCTCTTCGGTGCCGTCACGGGGGCAGCCACCCGGAGCTCTGCGGCTTGTTGCAATACCGAATGGATCGGGGCGCGGCTGGTCGTCCCGGATATGCTGCGGCGTCGTGCGCTCCCCCCCCCTGGCTCATGGGGGCCTCGATCGATCGTGGGCACGACCCCGCGCCATGACGGAGGCGGACGCCTCAGGTAGCGCCATCTGGGCCGCCAAATACAGGCGCGCCGCCCCCATCCGCTACGTCGTGAGCGAGATCGAAAGGGATGCGTCGATTCCGAGGCATGTCGGGCGGCGCGACCCGTGCGCAGCGGAGGACCCTTAGGACCGCGCTCCTCGCGCGAGGAGCTCGGGCAGGAGGCCCGCTGCTCCCGAGGAACGAGGGTAGGGCGGCCCGATCGAGGGACAGCGTGGAGGGCCTTCGTCCCTCCCTCCTCGATCGCGCGTTGCCCGAAGCACACCGCGGGGGGAGTGACTCCGATCCTTCGGGCGACTTCCGCTTGGGAGCGGCCGTCGGAGAGGAGACCGAGGCCCCTGAGCCGTCGTTCCTCGAGCGGGGCGGTGTCGTGATGCGGTAGGGTCCACCGCGGCCTGCTCGAGAGGAGAGGGATCCCTGGATGTTCGATCATTTCGTCGATAGTCAGGAACGAGTGCCCACCCAACCACCCCCCTCGGCCCGTCGAGGTTGCACCTCGTGACTTCAGCCCCCTCCGGCCCTTGCGAGCAACAAGCCCGAAACGTGAGCCTTCACAAATCGTGCCTTGACGGAGGCGAGAGCGCTCCGGCCCATGAACCTGTCGCGGCACTCGTGACGGGACCCGGGGAACTTGGGGGTCCCGCCCCCGGGAGAAATGGGTCCGCTGCTCCCCGCACGAGTCGATCGCCCACCTCCGCGAACGGGATCGACCGCATCCGCGCCGTCGCATGGACGCTCGCCAGCGCCGCCGTCCGCACTGCGCCCACGAGCGCTCGGCTCCCTCCGCTCACCTTCCGCTTCCCGGCGATGTGGAACCTCAGCCCCTGCTCCGCCGCATTGCTCTGCGCGAGTCCGCCCGTCCCGACCCACGTCCACAGTTCCTCGCCCCGGTCGACGAGGTACTTCCTCAGCTTACGCGCAGGTTCCCCGTCGACCTCTCGAACGAGCAGCCGATCGACCCGACGGCGGACCTCGGCCACCTTCCGGTCCCGCTCCTTCCCCCTCGGCAACTTCGCGGTCTTCAGCACGGCCTCGGCGGCCGACTTCACCGACTTGAGCCACCGCCAGTCCGGGGCGTCCGAGATCGTCTCGTAGCCGAGCAGCCCCTCCTTCGCGTGCCGTCGGATGTGCACCCAGTCCCGCTGCAGCCGCTTCTTCCCTTTCAGCGGGTTGAAGCACGTCCCTCCGTCACAGACCACCGTCTGTCCCGGGTTCCCCGAGAGCACCTGCTCGGGCACCTGGTGTCCGCCCGAGCGGTCCACGACGAACAGCGCCGCCTTGATCTCGGGCGCGATGAAGTCCCACAGGAAGTGGTTCACTCCGTCCACCCTCCAGCCGGTGTTGTCGACGACCACTTCCCTCCCCTCTCGAATCGCCGCGGTGATCGCCTCGACAGCCGGGGCGAACAGCTTTCCCGCCCGGACCAGCATCTTGTCGACCTCGCCCAGCGAGACCTTCTGGCCGTAGTCCGACTCGAGGAGCATCAGGATCCTGCTGTGGGTCAACCCGACCGCGTGCCACCCCGCCACGAGGAAGTGAGTCCCCCAGCAGAAACGACTCTTCGGGGGAGCGGCTCGGCCCGGAACCGTCGCCGCCGAGAGCCTTCGGCACTTCCCGCAACGGTAGTGCGCCACCCGATAGTGGCGGTGCTCGACATGGCCCGGGACGAGCTTGTCGACCCAGCGGTCGGTCCAGACGAACGGCTCCCCGAGCTTTTCGCCACATGCACAGTGGCGGAGCTTCAGGGCGAGCTCGACGTCCGCGCTCTCCCCGGAGGGGGCGGGGCGATGGTGCGCTTCGTGGCCCTCCTTGGCCCCGGGCTTGTTCCGCTCTCCTTCAGGAGGCTTGGGAGTGTTCGCCTTCGCCCAGGGGGGTGGAGGAGGGCGACGGCCCTGTTCCCGGAAGGCGGCCTCCAGCACCTCTACTCGGGCACGGAGGCGCTCGTCCTCGGCCAAGTGAGCGGCCCATTGCTCCTCGGTGAAGACGATCTGGCGCGGCGCACCGAACCGAGGCACGCCGAGAGGTCAAGGGCTTCCCGGAAAAATAGTCGTCGGTCCAGAGGAAGCGGGGGTCACCGGGCTCTCGTCAGGCCGGTTCGTGAAGGCTCACCCCGAAACGGATTGTGGGGTCGAGCCCACTGGGCTCACTTGGCGATCAGGGGGAGCACGCCCGTGAGATCCCGCGCGCTCTCGCACGGCTCCGGCGGGGGCCTCCCCGATCGGTTCAGCCAGACGGCACGCATGCCGATCCGCGACGCGCCCAGATAGTCCGCGACCCAGGAGTCTCCCACGTGCAGCGCTTCGGCCGCGGGGCATCGGGCCCGGGCCAAAGCGAGGTGGAAGGCGGCGGGCGCGGGTTTCTCCGCCCCCGCTTCCTGCGTGAAGGTCACGCTGCGGAAGAACCGGTCCCACCCGCGGCGGGCGATCGTTTCGACGAGCATGTCCGTGCTGTTCGAGATCAGGTGAACCGGGACCTTGGACTCCGAGAGGGTCTCGAGGACCCGCACGGTCTCGGGGTAGACCGGACGCCACTCGGGGGAAGTGAACTCGCCATGCAACCGGATCACGATCCGGCCCGACGGGTCGGCGATCCCTAGTTCTCGGAGCGTTTCGATGATGCTCAGGTCCAGGAAGGACGGCGACTGGCCGAGCTGACGGTAGCGCATCGGTTCGATGCGCGCCGACGCGATACGATCGGCCTCGAGGTACCGCTCCCGGGAGAGTTCGAATCCCTCCGCGCCCAGCACCGAGCGAAAGGTCGGGTAGGGGTCCGGAGGCTCGCTCACCAGCGTTCCGCCGAAATCGAGGAAGACCTGCCGGCTCGGCATGCAGCACCGCGTAGCTCGGCGCGGTTATAGCACGAATTGCCACCGGCGGCATGGGCAAGGTCCTCGGTTGGGCCCGATGGGGGTCGGGCTCCCGTCAAGACTCGTCACACCCGTGGGGTTTTGGCCCCTCGGACGTACGACGGCTCCCCTACCTCGAGCTGGGGGCCCTCCCGCTGCTCTCCGCCGTCCGGGCCGCTGCGCTCCGGCGGCCCCCGGTGGATAGGGAACCCCGGCCCGGGCGAGGGGGGACGAGCGGGGGTGGGCCCGGCCCCCCGCCCGGGGGGCGGTGTCGCCCCGTCACTCGTACGACAGTTCCGAGCGGAGGTAGGCCCGGACGGCAAGGTAGAGGATCACCACGCTCTCCACGGCGAGGAGGAGGAGCTGGTAGCCGTCGGTCGCCGTGAGCGATCCCGCATACGCGCCGCGGACAGCGTCGGCGACGTAGGTGAGCGGATTGATCCGGAACAGGACCTGGAGGGCGACGGGCAGCCCGGCCGACAGCGGATAGAAGACGGTGCTCGCGAAGTTGACGACGAAGATCAGCAGGATCTGGATGCTGTTGTAGGCGGTGTTCGACTTCACGAGGGCGCCGAGGAGCAGCATCAGCGACCCGAAGAAGATCGAGCCGAGGACGATCACCCCGAACATGAGGCCGAGGGCGAGGGGCGAGGTGGGGCCGGTGCCGAGGAGGAGCCACGCCACGCCGAGCATCACGGCGGAGCCGCCGAGGCCGAAGAGGAGGCTCGTCAGCATGATCCCGAGCAGGTACTCGAGGCGGGTGAACGGGCCGGAAAGGAGCTGGGCGAACATCCCCCACCGGCGGTCGGCCCAGAGGATACTGCCCCCCACGGTGCCGGCCATCACGACCTGGAACGACAGGATCCCCGGCGTGAGGAAGGCGAGGTAGTTGCCGCTCCCCGCGGCGCCGGAGAGCGACTGGAAGCCGAAGCCGAAGAAGATGAGGTAGAGGGCCGGCAGCCCGACGAGGATGATGAGGCTCCCCGGGTCGGTGTTGACCCGGATGTTCCGGTAGATCAGCCGGAGCAGCTTAGGGAGCGGCACGGCCCTCCGCGGGGTGGGCGACCGATTTCAGGAAGACGTCCTCGAGCGTGTTCGGCCGCACCGCGAGCCACTCGATCTGGGCGGCCCGGTGCTGGGCGAGCGCCGCGATCGTGGAGAGCGCCCGCTTCGGATCGTCGGTGAGGATCACCCCGGACGACCCGGTCGCGGTCACCGTCGTGTCGGCGCCGAGCTCGCGGCCGAGCGCGGCGAAGAACCCGGGTCCGTCGGCGCCGCCGATCGTGAGATCGACCGTCTTCTTGCCGCCGTAGAGCCGCTTCAGGTTCTCGACCGTGTCGAGGACCAGGATCCGTCCCTCGTCGAGGACGGCGACCCGGTCGCAGAGATAGTCGGCTTCCTCGAGGTTGTGGGTGGTGAAGACCACGGTGAGGCCGCGGCGCACCTCCGCCCGGAGGGAGTCGAGGAGCGTGCGGCGCATCAGGATGTCGAGGCCGACGGTCGGCTCGTCGAGGAAGAGGATGTCCATGTCGTGCATGAACTCCTTCGCCACCTGGACCCGCCGCTTCTGTCCTCCCGAGATGTCGAACGCCCGGCGCTTGCGGATGTCGGTGAGCCCGAACCGTTCGAGCAGCGCCTCCCGCCGTCGCCGGCGTTCGGCCCGCGGGACCCCCCAGAGCATCCCGTAGACGTCCAGGTTCCCTTCGACGCTCGTGAAGTCGAACGACTCGGCCTGCTGGACGACCCCGATCCGCTCCCGGATCCGGGTCCCCTCGCGCGCCGGGTCCATGCCGAGGACGCGGAGGGTCCCCGACGTCACCTCGACCAGCGTCGTCATCGCCTTGATGAGCGTCGACTTCCCGGCGCCGTTGCGCCCGAGGAGCCCGAAGACCTCCCCGCGCTGGACGGCGAAGTCGACCCCGGCGAGCGCGAACCGCTTGCGGTCGTACGAGTAGCGGACGTCCTGCGCCAGAATCACCGGCTCTCCCGCGGGGGGCAGCGGCCGAGCGGGCGCGGTGGACTGCACGCTCCCCTTTCAGGGGACTTCGGTCATAAGGGGAGCGCACGACCGGCGAGCCCCGGTCGAGTCCGTCCCCCGGTTCCGGCGGGCGCGGCCCATCGCAATCGGCCGCGAGACCGGCCCCGAGTCCGCCGCGGGCGGCTAGAACCGGTCGCCGCCCTGGCAGAGGAACGCCGGGTCGGTCGTGGCGAATCGCCGCACGGCGTCGGCGGGCCGCCACGGGCGTCCCCGGTCCCGGGCGAGGAACCGCCACCAGTTCACCGGGGAGCGGGCCCACTCGCGGGTCGGGAACAGCTCCGGGTGATCGGCGACGACGGAATGCTGGAACGCCACCACCCCATCCTCGGCGACGCGGGCAACCGCGTCGACGAGCGCGCGGCGGACCGCCGGGCTCTCGGCGACGACCTCGTCGCAGATGGTCCGGAACGGGGTCCGGGAGAGATGGGCGTAGCCGACCGGCTTTCGGTCGCGGACGGCGACCAGCAGGTCGCGCGGGGGGCTCAGCTCCCCGAGCCGGATCTGAAGTCGCAGCCGCCCGGGGGCGCGGCGGAAGCCGAGCCGGTCCCGGACGAACCGTTGGTGAAGCTCCTCCAGGAGACCCGCGTCGCGGGGCCGGCCCGGTCGGACGGAGATCGCCCCCCGCGCCCGGGCCGGTCGGTCGCCGGCGGGTCGCGGCGGGCGGACGGCCCAGGGGGAGGAGTAGACGTCCCGGTAGCCGAGCTCCTGATACAGCCGGTAGGCACCCCACGACGCATTCGTCCAGAGCGTCACGTGTCGGATCCCGGCGCCCTCCTCCCGGGCGTGGGCCTCCGCGAGGAGCGACCGGGCGATCCCCGTTCGGGCCCGACCGGGATGCGTGGAGAGCGCCGCCAGCCCCGCCACCGTCTCGATCCCTTCGCGGAACGCATACGGGAACCGCACGACGGAGAGCTGGCCGACCACGCGGTCGCGATCGACCGCATGGAGCGAGACGTACTCCGGCTCGGGGAAGACCCGGCGGCGCTTTTCGACGAGCGTCCGCGGGACGGCCACACCGAATGCCGCGAGCGACAGCAGCGCCCGATCGGCGTGCTGGCGGTCGGTGAGGTCGTCGAACGGGACGATGCGCACGGGCGGAGGATGACGGGGCTCCCCTTAGTCCTGCGCGTCGCCGCGCGGGCTTCGAGATCGGGCGCGGGCCGGCCGCCTCCTCCGCCGGGAAGGACCGGCGTCACCGCCTCCGCTCCGTCCGGAGCGATCGTCCGTCGGGGCGGTTTCGGCCCCCGGATCGGAAGCGTTCGTCCCGGCGAGGGGGGTCGAAGGCTCGATAAGGGGGGGTGGCCTGCGTCCGAGGCATGACGTCGCTCGCGGAGATCGAACGCCACATCGCCGACCGGCACCTCCTCAAGCATCCGTTCTACACGGCGTGGTCCCGCGGCGAGCTGCCGATCGAGACGCTCCGCAGTTACGCCGGCCAGTACTACCATTTCGAGGCGAACTTCCCGCGGTACGTCGCCGCCGCCTACGCCCGCCTCCTCCGCTCCCGCGACCGCCGGGTCCTGCTCGAGAACCTGATCGACGAGGAGGGACGGGCCCCGACGCACCCCGAGATGTGGGTCGACTTCGCCCGCGGGATCGGGGCCCGGTGGCCGGCCCGCACCCCGCCGACGCCGTTCGCGCCGACCGCCCGCCTGCTCGAGACGTACGAGCGGCTCACCCTCGGGCCCCGGGCATCGCCCGCCGGGGCGCTCGGGGCGTTGTATGCCTACGAGCGGCAGTTCCCCGAGGTGGCGCGGGAGAAGTCCCGCGGCCTGCGCGCCCACTACGGGATCTCCGCCCGTCCGGCGCACGAGTTCTTCCGGGTCCACACGACCGCCGATGTCGAGCACGCCCGCGCCGAGCGGGAGATCCTCCGCCGGGAGCTCGCGGGCGGTGGAGCGGCGCCCGCCGCCGCCCTCGCCGGGGTCGACCAGACCCTCGCCGCCTGGTGGCGGTTCCTGGACGGCTTCGGGATCGCCCCGTAGGCCGGGTCGCCGCCCGCTAGGGCAGGGAGAGGCTCGCCCGCAGCGCCGCGAGCAGGGTCGTCCCGTCCGGGCTCCCCCATCCGGTACACGGGTTCCAGCCCGGGCCGGCCGAGTAGCCGCCGTTCGAGCCCGAGACGATGCCGTGGAACGTCGCCTCCGCCGCGGGGCGGTACAGCAGCGGGTTCGCGAAGCCGAGGGGGCGCCCCAGCGCTTGGTTCAGCCGGGCGAACAGCGCGGCCCAGAGCGGCGCGACGGCGCTGGTGCCGCCGATGACCGAGGGGCTGCCGTCGACGATTACCGCGTAGCCGGTCGTCGGGTCCGCGTCCCCCGCCACGTCCGGGACGCCGCGGCCGGAGCCGCCGGTCGGGGCCAACGGCACCCGGACCCCGGCCTGGTAGGCCGGCCGGGGAAAGAGGCGGCTCACGCCGCCGCCGGTTGCCCCGTCTCCGCTCGCGAGGTCGTTCCAGACGACCTCCGATTCGATCTCCGTTCCCGAGAGGAGGAGTCGGGTCCCGCCGGCGGCGACCACGTACGGGCTTGACGCCGGGAAGTCGACCTCGAGAGTACCGGCAGTGCCCCCGTCGGTCGCTCCGCCGTCCCCCGCCGCCGCCGTGACGGTGACGCCGAGGACGGCGGCGTCCTGGAATGCGGACTCGAACGCCGCCGTCGCCTGCGGCGTCCACGCCGGCTCGGGGCCCCCCCAACTGATCGAGACGATCGAGGCGGTCCGGGTCGGGTTGTGGATCGCCGCGACGACCGCGTCGAGGAAGCCGCGATCGGTGTTCGGGGCGAAGTAGGCGGTCAGCTGAGCGCCGGGGGCGCACGACCCCGCCACCTCGAGATCGAGCTCGACCTCGGCATCGGGGCCGTTCGGGTCTCCCGTCGGCGCGTTCGCCGCCCCGTCGACCGGGACGGCCTCGATCGACGGCACCGGCATCCCGAGGCCGCCGAAGAACGCGGCGAGATCCGCACTCCGATAGCCGCCACCGAGCTCGATGACGGCGATCCCCTCGCCCGCCCCGGACGCGGCCGGCGGGAAGGCGTAGGCGGCCGCGACCGCCGTGGGGGGATACGAGCGGTCGGTCGCCGTCGCCCGGATCCGGCGGCGGAAGTGCGGACGGGCCTGGGGCCGGTTGTCGAGGCCGAAGACGCCGAGGACGATCCCCGACAGTTCCGGGGGGAGCTGGATCGGGCCGGTCCGGCCCCGATAGCTGCCCTGGTCGTGCGTCCACCGCTGGAGGCGGACCCCGAACGCCTCCTCCATCGAGCGGAGGCCACCGACGAGGCTCACGGTCCGGCCGCCCGGATGCTCCCCGACGACCGCGAGGCCGTGGGCCGCCGCGAACGACCGGACCCGGGCGAGGTCGTCCGGGTGCGCCCCGTGCGCCGCCGCGAACGCGCCCCGGGAGAGGAACCGGCGCCCCCGGGCCGGGCCGGTCGCCGCCTCCAGCGCCGCCTGGAACTCGGCCGGCGTAGACCGTCGGCGTACCGACAGGGTCACTTCGACCGGCTCGTCGGGGGACGGGGTGCCGAGCGGCCGCGCGCCCGGCAGCGGCTCCCGATGGCTTCCCAACAGCTCCATGCCGCCGCTAGCGCCGGGCGGTATATGGTTCGACGGACGGGCGAGCGTCCTTCGACGGGGAGCGCGCTCCTCCCTCTCCCCCGTGCCGCAGCCGGCCGGACGCCCCCGATCTCGGTCCGCGAGAGGGCGACCCCCGAGGCGCCCAACCCCCAATCCGGCCGGCCCCGCAGCATTAACCGGACCGGTGCGATGGCCGGGAAGATGCCGCCGGAGACGCCCGGGGAGCGATTCGACCCGTTGGTCGTGCTGGGGGGCGGATACGCCGGGCTCACGGTCGCCCAGCAGTTCGCCCATCGGACGCGGGATCGGGCGGCGGTCGTCGTCGTCGACCGCGAGCCGGTGCACGTGCTGCGCACGGAGCTGTACGAGATCGGCCGACTGGCCGCCGCCGGGCGGGATGTCGCGCCGTGGACGGTGCCGCTTGCCCGCGCGCTGGAACGGCCGAACATCTCGGTGCGGACCGGCACGGTCCGGTCGATCGACCTCGCCGCCCGGCGCGTGCAGCTGGAGGACGGGGAGATCGCCTTCGGCGCCCTCGCGATCGCGCTGGGGAGCGAGCCGGCGTACTACGGCGTTCCGGGGGCCGCCGAGCAGACCCACGAGGTCTACCGGCTTTCGGGGGCGGTGCGGCTGGCGGCCGCGGTCCGCGCGGTGGAGGCCGCCTCGCCGGCGCTGCCCGGGGAGCGTCGCCCCCGCTTTGTCGTTGTCGGCGGCGGGTCGACCGGCACGGAGCTCGCCGCCGAGCTCGCCACGGTCGACTGGGCCCACGTCACCGGGGTCGCAGCCCGTCCGCCCGAGGTCGTGCTCCTCACCGGTTCGCTTCCGTTCCTCGCCGGATTCTCCCCGACGCTCATCGCCCGCGCCCGGACCGGCCTCCGCCGGGCCGGCGTCTCGGTCGTGACCGGATGGAACGTCCGCCGGGTCGACCCCGGCCGCGTCGAGCTCGAGGACGGGAGCGTCTTCGTCTGCGACCTTACCGTCTGGTGCGCCGGTCTCGAAGCCCCCAGCCTGGTCCGCCAGCTCCCGGTCCCGCACGGCCCGGGGGGCCGCATCGCCGTCGAACCGACGCTCGAGATCCCGGGGCATCCCGGGGTCTTCGCGATCGGGGATGCGGCGGATCTTCGCGATCCGGAGAGCGGGCTCCGGGTCCCCGGGACCGCCCAGGCGGCGCTCGCCGAGGGCCGGGCGGCGGCGGCGAACCTGGTCGCCCGCCGGCGAGGGGAGGCACTGACCCCGTTCCGCTACCGCGAACGCGGGGCCGTCGTGGCGCTCGGGATCGGCGAGGCGGCGGGCGCGGTCCGCCAGCTGTCGCTCGGGGGGAGCCCGGCGTCGCTGCTGAAGCGGCTCGTCCAGCGGGATTACGCCCGTTCGGTGGAGCGCGGCGAACCCCCGTCCCTCATCTGAGGGTGCACCGAACGGCTAAGGGGACGTCGGGGCTTCCCCCGTCCGATGAAGGCCCTCGTCCTGATCGGAGGGTTCGGCACCCGCCTGCGGCCGCTGACCCATTCGGTCCCGAAGCAGCTGATCCCGATTGCCGGCCAGCCGATGCTCTACCACGTCCTCGACCTCCTGCCGCCGGACGTCGAGGAGATCGTCCTCGCAACCGGCTACAAATCCGAGACGATCGACGCGTTCGTGCGGGCGCATCCGCCGCGCTGGCCGGTGCGGACCGTCCCCGAGGCGGAGCCGCTCGGCACCGGCGGGGGGATGAAGAACGCCGGCGGCGATCTCTCCGACCCGTTCTACCTGCTGAACTCGGACGTCATCGCCTCCGCCGACCTGGGGGCGCTCCGCGCGGCGCACGCCGCCCACGGAGGGCTCGGGACGATGGCGCTCGCTCACGTCGAGGATACCCGGCCCTACGGCGTCGCGGCGCTCGAGGGGAACGACCGGATCTCCCGGTTCGTCGAGAAGCCCGAACCCGCCGAGGCGCCGTCGCACTGGATCAACGCCGGGATCGGGATCTGGGGCCGCGGAGCGCTCGAGGCGATCCCGGCGGGACGGCCGGTGAGCTTCGAGCGGGAGGTCGTGCCGGGGCTGTTGGAGCGCGGCGTCTACGGATTCCGCCTCGCCCGCTACTGGGAGGACGCCGGGACCCCCGAACGGCTCCTCCACGCCCAGCGGCTGCTGTTCGACGACGGGCGGGGCGGAAGCGGGAGCCGGCCGAAGGGATCGCTGGGATCCGGCCCGATCGCCGCGGCGGCCGATGTCGTCGCCGCCGGCGCCTCCTTCGGCCCGTACGTCACCCTCGGGGCCGGCGTGCAGGTCGGCGCGGGGGCGCATGTCGAGAACTCGGTGCTGATGGACGGGGTGCGGGTCGAGCCGGGCGCCTTCGTCTCGGGATGCCTCCTCGGGCCGCGCGCCCGGGTCGGCGCGGGGCACCGGCTCGTCGGTCAGACGATCGGCGAGGCGGGCGAGGTCTAACCGTCGAACGCCGGCCCGGTGACGACGACCTTCACCGCCTCGGCGGGGGTCGCGGCGAGGCGGAACGCCTCGTCGAAGCGGGCGAGCGGGAGGCGGTGGCTCACGAGGTCGTCGAGCCGCAGGCGGCCCTCCACGACCTGCCGGTGGACCTCCGCCATGTCCGCTTCGGTCGTGGCGTACGACGGGATCAGCCGGACCCCCCGCAGGTAAAGGTCCTGGAGATCGGCGTCCAGGCGGCTGCCGGCGTCCGGCAGCCCGAAGAGGTTCACGGTCCCCCCGCGCCGGACGAGCCGGGTCGCCTCCCGGATCACCGCGGGATGCCCGGTCGCGACGACCGCGAGGTCGACCCCCATCCCTTCCGTGGCGCGGTCGACGGCGGCGCGGGCCGCCCCGTCGTCCCGCGGATCGACCGTCACGTCGACCCCGTCCCGTTCCCCGGCGGCGCGGCGGAGGGGGGAGATCTCGGTCCCCCCGACCCAGCCGGCGCCGAGCGCCCGGGCCGCCCGGGCGTAGAGGAGCCCCACCGGGCCGAGCCCGAGCACGAAGACGCGGGCGCCGCTCGGGAGACCGACCTTCCGCAGCGCGGTGACCGCGCAGCCGGCCGGCTCGATCAGCGCCGCGGCCGGCCAGGTGACCCGGTCGTCGAGCCGGAGCACCGCGCCCCGCTCGACGTTCTCCGCCGGCACCCGGAACGCCTCGGCGAAGCCGCCGGGGTCGATGTTCGTCCGCGAGTACGTCGGGCAGAACGTGAGATCCCCCCGGGCGCAGACGGCGCACCGGTAGCACGGGACATGGTGGTGGACCGCCACCCGGTCGCCGACCGAGAGCCCCCGGACCCCGTCGCCGACCTCGCGGATCCGTCCCGCCGGTTCGTGGCCGATCTTGCCCGCGGTCTGGTAGTTCCCCCGGAGCTTCTCGAGATCGGTGCCGCAGACGCCGCAGGCGGCAAGGTCGACGACGACCTCGCCGCGCCCGGCCGTCGGGCGCGGGAGGTCGACGAGCTCGAGGCGGCCCGGGCCGGCGAGCCGGCCGACCTTCATGGGGCGGCGCGGGCGGCCCGGATCGCCGCGTCGAGGATCTCGACCCCTTCGTCGATCTCCTCGGGCCGGACGATGAGCGGCGGAATGTACCGGATCGAGGAGCGCCCGCAGCCGAGCAGGATCAACCCGCGTTTGTACGACTCCTCGAGGACCCGGTCCCGGAACCGGGGGTCCGGCTCCTTGGTGGTCCGGTCGCGGACGAACTCGGTCGCCACCATGAGGCCGATCCCGCGGACGTCCCCGATCTCGGGGTGGTGCCGGGCGATCTCGGTGATCTGCTGCTTGAGCCGCCCGCCCTGCGTGCGGGCGTTCTCGAGAAGCCGCTCCCGCTCGATCACCCCGATCATCGCGAGGGAGGCGGCGGAGGCGACCAGGTTCCCGCCGAAGGTGTTCGAGTGGGCCCCCGCGGCCAGATCGAGGTCGGCGCGCAGGATGACGGCGCCCATCGGCAGCCCGCCGCCGATCGCCTTCGCCATCGTGACGAGGTCCGGGACGACCCCGTGGTGCTCGATGGCGAACCAGGCGCCGGTCCGGCCGACCCCCGACTGGACCTCGTCGGCGATCAGGAGGATCCCCTGCTCGTCCAGGATCCGCTTGATCTCGGCGAACCACCCCTTCGGCGGGACGACGTAGCCGCCTTCGCCCATCACCGGCTCGGCGATGAACGCGGCGACGTCGTCCGGCGGGATCGTCGTCTCGAAGTAGAGCTCCTTCAGGATCTTCGCGCAGTAGAGGTCGCAGCTCGGGTACTCGAGCTGGTACGGGCAGCGGTAGCAGTTCGGCGCGGGGATGTGGTGGCCGCCGCCGGCGTACGGCGCGAAGCGGGCGCGCTGGACCGCCTTCGAGGCAGTCATCGTGAGGGCGCCCATCGAGCGGCCGTGGAAGCCGCCGAGCAGGCCGATCGTGATCGGCCGCTGGCGCTGCCAGCGGGCGATCTTGAGCGCCGCCTCGGCGCTCTCGGTGCCGCTGTTCGTGAAGAAGACCTTCTTCTCGTGGGTTCCCGGGGCGAGGCTCGCGATCTTCTCCGCGAGCGTCACCTGGAGGTCGTAGTAGAAGTCGGTCCCGGCGAAGTGGGCGAGCGTCCCCGCCTGCTCCCGGATCGCCCGGACGACGTCCGGGTGGCAGTGCCCCACGGCGTGCACCGCGATCCCCGCGGCGAAGTCGAGGAGCCGGTTCCCGTCGACGTCCGTGACCCAGACGCCGCTCGCGCTGGCGGCGACGATCGGGGCCGATTTCGTCGAGGTCATGAGCGCGCGGCGATCGCGGTCCACGATCGCCCGGGCCCGCGGCCCCGGGATCGGCGAGACCAGCCGCACGCCTCGGGTGGGACCGCTGGCCGCCGGGACACCGGCGGCGACCGTCGACTCGCTCATGGAGGACCGGCCTCGAACGGCCACGCGGGGCTAAAATGCTCGCGGTGGAGCTCGCTGGACCGAAGTCGTCACGTGGAGGCCGTCCTTTAAGCCCCGACCTTTGGCTCGCCCTCCCGACGGGGGACGGCAGTGGCGGAGGACCGACCGGCGGTCGAGCCGGACGAACGGCCGGTCGAGGAGGTGGTCCCGGCCCGCGCGGTCCTGACGGAGCTCGCCCGCGGCTTCCTGCTCGTCCAGGAGTCGAACCCGCTCAAGGCGCGCCAGTTCGCCGAGACGTTCCTCCGGGAGCAGAGCGGCGGGGCGGCCCCGACGCGCGTCGAGCCCGTGCGGAAGGTGACGATGGCCCGGCTCACGCTCGGGCGGGGGCCGCGCGGGGCGGTCGAGCCCCGCGGGTCGGGACTGCTTCGGTAGCGGAGGCTGGGGCGGGCACGCCCGCGTCGCGGACCTCGATGTACCGGGCGAGATCGCGGCGGAACGACGGGCGCGTGAGGCAGATCCGGACCCCGGTCGGGTCGCCGAAGAACGATCCCGGGCAGACGAGGACGGAGGCGCGGAGGCACCGCTCGGCGAGGGCGTCCCCGTCTCCGTCCGGGGCCCGGTCGAGATAGACGGGGGCGTCGATCGACGGGACGGCCGGGAGCGCGCGCCGGAGCGCGGTGCGGTTCCGGTTGAACAGGGCTCGGACCCGGCGGGCGATCTCCTCCCGGCCCTCGAGGAGCGCGAGCGCCGAGGCGGCCGAGAACGCCGGGATGTCGTCCAGGACGGTCGAGTGGAGCCGGTCGAACCCGGCGACCTCCTCCGGCGGGGCCACGGCGTAGCCGACCCGGGCGGAGTCGGCTCCGAAGAACTTCGTGAACGTGCCGGTCGTCCAGAGACCGGGGCTGCCGGCCTCCGCGTGGGACGGGCGGCCGGCGAACTCGCGGAACGTCTCGTCGAGCAGGACCGACCTGGCGCCGTCCGTCCAGCGGGCGAGCTCGGTAGAGGTCCACCCGAGGCCCTCCGGGTTGCGCGGCAGGGAGAGGAGGGCGACGGAGGCCGGATCGTCGGTCTCGACCGGCCGGAACCCGGCCAGCTCGGCGGCCGTGACCAGCGGGGGGTATTCCGGCAGATGGATACGGCAGAGCCGGCGGGACCCCCGGGACCGGGAGGCGAGGTAGAAGAGCACCCACGCATTCGCCTCGGTCGCCCCGTGGGTCATGAAGATCCGGGAGCGGTCGACCCGGAGGTAGTCGGCCAGCGCGGTCCGGAGCTCCTCGTTCCAGGCATCGGCGGACTTGCGGCCGACCTGGGCGGGGGTCACCTCGGGCCCGGGTACGACCCCGCCCATCCCGCTCTTGGCGAGGTTGTACCGACAGTCCGCGTGGGCGTCGATCCAGTCCGAGAGCGGGAAGTGCATGGCGATGAGACCGGGGCGCCCCGTTTAAGCCGACCGGGCCGCCCGCCCGCTGCGGGTCGACGCAAACCCTCTTGAACCGTTCGACCGGCCCTTCGTATCATGGCCCGCCCTTCCCCTCCCCCCTCCGTACGGGTCGGTCCGAACGGGCGGATCCTCGCCCTTTCGGTCGCCTGGTTCACCGAAGGGGCACGGCTGCGGACCGAGGCCCGACGGGCGGCGCGGTGCGTCGAATGCGGGCGGAGTTTGCCGTCACGGCGGACCCCCTACTGCTCCCGGAAATGCCAGTGGAAGTTCCACGGCCACTTCTTCTGGGACTCCGCCCGATCGTACGTCCTCCTGCGCGACCGCTACACCTGCCGCCTCTGCGGGGTCCGTCGCCGCGCCCGGGAGCTCGACGTCGACCACATCGTCGAGGTCGCCCTCGGCGGGGCGGCGCTGGAGTACTCGAACCTGCAGACCGTCTGCCGCACGTGCCACCGGGAGAAGACGCGCGCGTTCAACGCCCGGGCCCGTTCCGGCGGGGCCCGACCGGAACCGGCGGAGGCCGCCGTCGCCCCCTCCGAGAGAGGGGCGTCGGAAGCGTAGGGTCGTTCCGCCGCGCTCCGACGGACGGTCCGCGGCGGTCGTCCCGGGCACAACCGACATCTACCCCGCCCGGCTCCCCGTCCTCGGGGATCGATACGAGCGTCCGGGTGGTGCTGGGAGCCCAGTTCGGGGACGAGGCGAAGGGGAAGATCTCGGATTACCTTTCGGCGGAGGCCCGGTACGTCGTCCGGTCGGGGGGCGGCCCGAACACCGGCCACACGATCGAGCTCCCCGAGGGGAAGGTCGTCCTCCACCTCCTCGCCTGCGGCGTCCTCCGCCACGGCGTCACGGGGATCAGCGGCCCGGGGATGGTGATCAACCCGTTCCAGATCCGGGACGAGATCCTCGATCTCGAGCGGCGGGGACTCCGACGGGGGGAGATCGTGATCTCCGACCGCGCGCACGTCCTGCTGCCGCTCCACGAACTGGAGGACGCCTGGGAGGACGATCTCCGGTCGAAGGGGGACCCGGCGGCCGGGCTCGGCACCACGCGCCGCGGCGTCGGACCGGCCTACGAGGACCGGTATGGCCGCTGGGGGATCCGCATGGGCGATCTCTCCCGGCCGGCGATCGTGAAGGAGCGGCTCGCGCTCCTCTACGCCCGCAAGGCGCATCTTCCGAACCTGCCCCCGATGGAGGAGCTGGCGGGCCGCCTCGCGGAGGTCGGCGGGGCGCTGGCGCCGTACATCCGGTCGACCGAGACCCTCCTCTGGGATGCGCTCGGGCGGGGGGAGTCCGTCCTGATCGAAGGCGCCCAGAGCGCGCTCCTCGACATCGACTTCGGGACCTACCCGTTCGTCACGAGCTCCCATCCCACGAGCGCCGGGGCGATGATGGGCAGCGGCATCCCGCCGACGGAGCTCGATTCGGTCGTCGGCGTGACGAAGGCGTACTGCACGCGCGTCGGGGCCGGTCCGTTCCCGACCGAGGAGAGCGGGGAGCGGGGGGAGTTCCTCCGCCGTGTCGGGGGCGAGCACGGGGCGACGACCGGCCGCGCCCGCCGCTGCGGCTGGCTCGATCTCGTCCTGCTGCGGTATGCGGCCCGGCTGAACGGGTTCACCTCGCTCGCCGTCACCAAGGTCGACGTCCTCGGGGGCCTCGATTCGTTCCCGGTCTGCGTCCAGTACCGGATGCCCGACGGAAGCCTCCTACGGGACGCCCCGCCGCTGCAGGCGAGCGATCTCGCCGCCGCCACGCCGGTCTATGAGGAGATCCCCGGCTGGCCGGAGGTCCACGAACGGCTCAAGGAGCGGCTCCGCCGGGACGGGAGCCCGGCGCTGCCGCCCGCCCTCCGGCGCTTCCTCGAGTTCCTCACCGTGGAGACGGGCGTGCCGGTGGAGTACGTCGGCTACGGCCCCCACCGGGACGAGACCGTCCATCTCGATCCGACGACCGTGCCCCGCCGCGGCCCGGGTCTCAGCGCGTGGTCGGGCTGAACCTCGTCGGCGGCGCGGATCCCCTCCTCTGCCTCTCGTTCGTCGGAGGGTTCGTCGTCGGCCGGCTGGTCCGGCGCCGGAGCCCGTGGATCTCCTACGCGACCCTGGGGACGGTCGTCCTCATCGTCACCCTGTTCGGCGCCTCGCTGGCCAGCGAGCCGGTCGTGCGCCTCCTGGAGACGATCCCGGCCGCCCTTCTCCTCGTGGCGGTCATCGGGATCGCCACCGTGGGGGTCGCGGTCGGGCTCCTCCGGGCGACCCGTCGGGGGGCTGGACTGCCTCCCCTCACCCCGACCCCCGCCGGCCGGATCTCCCTGCCTCCGCTGCTGATCGGCGCGTTGGTCGTCGGCTACGTGCTGGGCCGGTTCGTCGCCCTCCCGACCTCGACCGTGATCCCGTGGGTCCTCTACGCGATGGTCGCGCTCGTCGCCTTCGGCCTCGAATTGCATCTCGCCGACCTGAAGACGCTCTGGATCCCGCTGGTCGCCGCCCCGGTGGGGGCGACGGTCGGCGCGATCGTGATCGTGCTGTGGCTCGGCCTCTCGGCGCCGGTCGCGCTGGCCACGACCTTCGGGATGGCGTGGTACTCGCTCGCCGGGCCGCTCGTCGCCGCCCGGGCGGGGGCCGTCGTCGGCCTGCTCGCCTTCCTCGTGAACTTCTGGTATGGGGGGTTCGAGGTGAGGAGTGAATCCTCGGGCTCCCTTCGGTTCACTCGGGGGGAAGGGTGTGCGGGAACTTCTGGAGGCTTCGTCCTCGAACGTAAGCAGGCACCCCGAGCC